>DASTWX010000001.1:0-8832 GCA_035765795.1 Pseudolabrys sp.
GCATAGACAAAGGCATCAATCCATGATCCGACGATAGAAGCTCTCTTGTATGCTTGACATCGAAGCTCGTCCGGAGGCCCTTTGGCCCACTAGGCGCTACCATCGAGGCCGTAGAATCCGAAAGGTTCACGCGCTCTCAGGGTGACGGCGGATCAAGAAATTCATGTCCCTCCTCGGCCGGATCATCGTGATCTTCTTTGCGCTGATGGTCGCCTCGCTTGCGGCCGCCGCCGCGGTCGCTCTCGCTGTGCTGGGGCATGGTGGATATGTTTTCGGCGGCAGCCCCGGCGGACATGTCGCGTTCATGATGGTGACCTTTGTCGGCGCCACTTTCATCGGCACGGTCGGCCTCTTGCCGCTCGCCATTCTCATCGCCGTCGCCGAGGCGGCAAAAATCCGCGCATTGCTTGCTTATGCGGTCGCCGGCGCGGTGCTGCTGCTGGTCGGCTATCACATGAGCGGCTTTGCGCCGCCGTCTTATGAAGAATCAATCGATTATCCGCCGCCGCCGATCTCGCGGGCGAGCGAAATCGCCGCCGCATCAGGTGTCGTATTCGGTTTCGCTTACTGGGCGCTAGCCGGCCGCAATGCCGGCCGCTGGCGCGAACGGCGCCTGCCTTCGGCATAATTTCGTCGGCCTTTTCTTTGTCATCTCGCTCGGTTAGACCGCGACCTGAGTATCCCGCATGAATCGAACCGGCCTGATCATCGCGCTCGCCACCGCCGCCGTCGTCGGGCTGCTGTTCGGTTTCTATCCACAACTCGATTTGGCGATTTCGCGGCCTTTCTTCGCTGTCGTCGATCGCAATCACTTCGTTTTCGCCTGGCGCTTGTCGCCGCTGCTGATGAACGCCCGGGATGCGGGGCTATGGATCAGCACGCTCTTGATCGTGCCCGCGGTAATCGCCTTGGCGATAAAGCTGGCATTGCCGGGCCGCCGTTCCCTTATCTCCGGCCGCGCTATTGTCTTCCTTCTCGTGACCATGGCGCTTGGCCCTGGTCTCCTGGTCAACGTCGTCCTCAAGGATCACTGGGGACGGCCGCGGCCGATCGACGTCACCCAGTTTGGCGGCAATCAGCATTTCGTCGCCTGGTGGGATCCGCGCGGTGATTGTCCTGACAACTGCTCGTTCGTTTCCGGCGATGTCTCGGGCGCGGCGTGGACCTTTGCCCCGGCCGCGCTGGCGCCGCCGCAATGGCGCATCGCGGCCTATGGCGCGGCGCTGACGTTCACAGCGGCCATGGCTATCATGCGCATGATGGCCGGCGGCCACTTCTTCAGCGATACCGTCTTCGCCGCGATCTTCACCTTTTTGATTATCTGGCTGATGTATGGCCTTATTTACCGCTGGCCGCGCACGCGGTTGAGCGAGGCGCAGATGGAGGCCGGCATCGCGCGATTTTCATTAGCTCACGTTTTCTCGCGCTGGCTCGGCCGACGCAACGCGAAAGGCGAGCCCACCGGCACGCGCTTGGAGCGCCGGCGCGGCTGAGTACGCGCTATCGTCTTTCCCTGACGACATCCGCCGCGCGGCGGCTGCCGCCCTCCAACTCGTCTGCGAACAGCGCGATCGTGCGGGCGTAAACGTCCGCCTTGTTCCAGGTCTTGATCACCGCGAAATTCGGCTCGCCCGGGTCCCAACCCTGACCGCGCTGCCAGCCATGCTGCTGAAGGTAATTCGCCGTCGACGCCAGTACGTCCGGCACGCTGTGAATAAGGTCGGGCCCGCCGCGGCCGTCGAAATTCACCGCGTACTTCAGGTACGACGACGGCAGGAATTGCGTTTGCCCGATTTCGCCGGCCCAAAGGCCTTGCAACGCGTGCGCACTCATATAGCCGCGATCGACGATGCGCAGCGCGGCCATCAGTTCGCCCTGGAATTTCTCGCTGCGGCGGCAATCATAGGCAAGCGTCGCCACCGAGCGGACGACTGAGTAGTGGCCTTGGTTGGCGCCGAAATCGGTTTCCATCGCCCAGATCGCCACCAGGATGCCCGGCGGCACGCCGTAACGCTGCTCCACCCGTGCAAACGTGTCGGCATAGCGGTGCATGAGTTGCTTGCCCTTGGTCATGCGGTAGCGCGAGATCATGCGGCGGGAGAATTGCTCGAAGCTCTGCCGGAACACGCCCTGGCGATGGTCGGCGGCGAGCACCTTCCGATCGAGCTTGAGCCCGTCGAGTGCAGCGAGCCCACGCTGCCCGATGCCCTGCGCGGCGGCTTCATGACGGAAGGCGGCAATAAAAGCGGGAAAGCCGCCCGGCGGCTGGCACTGTACGGCGAAGGCCTGCCCACTGGCGCAGAACATCCCGCCGGCCACTGCGGCGGACAACGCGACACGGCGCATGGTAAAATGTGTCATAATGTAGCTCGCACAAGGTTAAGAGGTGGGTTGGAATTGATTGCTGAAGTGAGCTTATCGCTCCTGCTATTGACCACAATCATTGCGACATCAGGAGGGCCGCTTGGGAGAACCGGAGAGTAAAGTCGAACGGGTATTACAAATAAGACTGCGCGCGCTGGGCGATCCCGCCCATGTGGTCACATTGGTCCGCGCAGCGGCGCCCTTTTACCGCAGCATGGGCGCGGTCAAGTTCCGCGTGCTCCAAAACGTCGATGATCCGGCGCAGCTCACGATCGAGATCGAATACGCGGCGGACGCCGCGCTCGAACTCAACCGCCACAAGGTCGCGAGCGACCCGATGGTGCGCAGTTTCCTCCAGGGCTGGCGCTCCATTCTCGCCGGCAATGCAGATATGGATGTCTTTGAGGATGTAACGTCCTAACCCAGTCGCACATGCTGCACCCAGCCCCGGCTCGAGGGAAGCGACATGCGAGGCACCGCTCTCAAATCTGCGCTGCGCCCTACAACCCGCCCCTTGACCTCGGTAGCGCGGTAAGGGATTGAACGGCCTTGAGGCGTCCGGCTCGCCGCCGGACTGGCAGTGAGAAGGGCGGCGGCGCCGCGCAAACGAATGCCCAGCGACAGCAAGAAAATCGTCAAAAAAGTCGTGCTCGCTTACTCCGGCGGGCTGGACACGTCGATCATCCTCAAGTGGCTGCAGCAAACTTACGGCGCCGAGGTGGTCACCTTCACGGCCGATCTCGGCCAAGGCGAGGAGCTCGAGCCCGCCCGGCAGAAGGCGCTGCGCGCCGGCATCAAGCCGGAAAACATCTTCATCGAAGACCTGCGCGAGGAGTTCGTCCGCGACTTCGTCTTCCCCATGTTCCGCGCCAACACGGTTTACGAGGGTCAGTACCTGCTCGGCACCTCGATCGCCCGCCCGCTGATCGCCAGGAAGCAGATCGAGATCGCGCACAAGGTCGGCGCCGACGCGGTCTGTCACGGCGCCACCGGCAAGGGTAACGACCAGGTGCGCTTCGAGCTCGGCTATTACGCCCTCGATCCCAACATCAAGATCATCGCGCCGTGGCGCGAATGGACCTTCAAGGGCCGCGAGGCGCTGCTCGATTTCGCGCGCGAGCACCAGATCACCATCACCAAGGATAAGGAAGGGGAAGCGCCATTCTCGGTCGACGCGAATCTGCTGCATTCCTCCTCGGAGGGCAAAGTCCTGGAGGACCCGGCCAAGGAGGCGCCGGGCATTGTCTATCAGCGTACCATCTCGCCGATGGAAGCGCCCGACCGGCCGACCGAGATCAGCATCGGCTTCAAGAAAGGCGACGCGGTGAGCCTGAATGGCAAGCCGATGTCACCTGCCGCGTTGCTCACCGCTCTCAACGCGCTCGGCCACGACAACGGCATCGGCCGCATCGACTTGGTCGAGAACCGCTTCGTCGGCATGAAATCGCGCGGCGTCTACGAGACGCCTGGCGGCACCATCCTGCTCGCCGCTCATCGCGCCATCGAATCGATCACGCTCGATCGCGGCGCCGGCCACCTCAAGGACGAACTGATGCCGCGTTATGCCGAGCTTATCTATAACGGCTTCTGGTTCTCGCCCGAGCGCGAAATGCTGCAAGCCGCGATCGACAAGTCGCAAGAGCTGGTCGAGGGCGAAGTACGGCTCAAGCTCTACAAGGGCAATGTCATCGTCACGGGCCGAGAGAGCTCCGCCTCGCTCTATTCGTCAACGTTGGTTACTTTCGAAGACGACAAGGGTGCTTACGATCAGAAGGACGCCGAAGGTTTCATCAAGCTCAATGCGCTGCGCCTACGCACGCTCGGCCAACGGAAACGCAACCTGAAGCTTTGATCGATCGTGGGGCGGCCGAACGGTCTCGGGGGAGATCAATAGATGACAGACCTAGCAGCCAGAGCAGCACTCGTGGCGGCGTTTGCGATCACGTCGGCGGGCTGCTCATCCGATGGCGGCAAACTCGAGCAAGTTAATCCCAACGTCTATCCGACAGCCTACAAGCAGGAAATCATCAACACGCTGCGGCAAACGCTTTCGGACCCGGTCCACGTGCGCGGCGGTTTGATCAGTGAGCCGGCACTCTCGCCCACCGGCAAAGACCAGCGCTATACCGCCTGCGTGCGGTTTCAGGAGCGCGATATCTACAGCAAACAGTATCCGGCACCGGAAGACCGCATTGCTTATTTCTATGGCGGCCACCTCAATCAGCTCGTGAAGGCGACCGAGGATCAATGCGCCAAAGCTGCCTACCGCCCATTCCCGGAAGTGGAAAAGATGTGCCTCGCCAAGGGGTGCGAGTGAGGCGCGCGGCGGAAACAGCGAGCGCGTATTCACGGGCGATTTTTTTCCTCACCGATACATTCCATCCTACACCGCGTACCGTTCACTACAAGCCGCAAGCACAAAGACCAACTTAGTCAGGTCGGGAAGCGCCACCGATTAAGCCCCTCCCCCCTGCGGGGAGGGGTTTGGGGTGGGGGTATCCCGCCTGAGAGCGTCGCGGATGACCTCCTCCACGCCATCGGTATTCGACAGCACATCATTGTTCCAGAACCGGAGCACGCGCGGAAACCTTGGCGACGGAGGTGCGCATCTCGTGCGCGATCCTGCCAACACCCTCGTCCCAATTGTGCTGACCCCCGTCGACCTCGACCACGAGCCGCGCCGAATAGCAGGCGAAGTCGACAATCAGATGATCGATCGGTACTTGGCGCCGAAAGTGGAAACCGTCGCGCTTGAGTGTGCGCAGGCGCCACCAGAGCTTTCGTTCGACATCCGTTTGATTGCGACTCAAGCGGCGAGGACGTTCATTCGCCATTGATAATCGAGCTTGTTGCCCCCCGCCCCAAACCCCTCCCCGCAAGGGGGGAGGGGCTTCCGCAGCGCACGGCTTTGCCTAATGCTACCGCCTCTTATTACTGGACAGCCAGCCTAATATCCCGCTTCCGTGTTCACCTCCGGCTCGCGCTCCTCCACGACCTTGATGTTAGGTACCAGCGGAAGCCCTCGTTTTTCCTTGTCGGCGATCTCGGTGATCACCTTCTGCATGAACACGAACCGCGCCGGGGTCGTCGGGTGCGTCTTGGCGAAACGAATGCTGTTGGGATCTTCCAGCGACATAGCCCGCCAAATATTCTCGGCGCCGGCGATACCGTATCCGGCGCGCGCGGCGTAATAGGCGCCGACGTAGTCCGCCTCGCGCTCGAAACCGACGCTATAGGCGCGGGCGCCGACCCGCTCGAGATGCTTAGAGAAGGTCCAGCCGGTGTAGATGCCGCCGAGCATGAAGCCGGCGTCGACCGCCGCCCCGCCGAGCTTGCCCAGTAAAGCGTTCTGCATCTTCTTTGTACGATGGCCAAGGTTCACATGCGCAAGCTCATGGCCGATGATGACGGCAAGATCCGCATCGGTTTGCGTGAGACGCAGCACGCCGCTGAAAAGCACGATCTTTCTCGAATCGGTGAAGGCATTCGCCTTGACGTCAGTGCGCAGCAGGATAGGGATTGCACAACCCATCACCGGCGTCACGCTGACGGCGCGATCATGGCCCTCATGGCGCACCGTCAACGTGATAGGAGTCTCGCCGTTGATCTTGACCGTCTTGTCGATCCATTTCTGGGTAGACTCGGCCGGCACCGGCGCGCCGTTGAGCGCCAGGATCTGATCGCCTGGGGTAATGCCGCCAGCTTCAGCCGGCGAACCGGCGGCGACCGAGATCACGCCGGGCGTGGCCCAGCTCAAATTGAGCGCCTCGGCTGACACGGATCGGTATTTGTGCGGCAAACTGCGCACAGTGCCGGCGAAAAGCCCGAGTTGCGCCGCGACGTCTTTGCAGAACGCGCGATTCGCGGTGCGGATTTTGAAAGCAACCTCATCCACATGTTTGAGCTGAGCGTAATAATCTCTGGCCTGCGCCAGCAATTGGCGGTGCTGCTCAGCTTCGACTTCAACGGCGGGAATGGCGGGCAGATTGCCGCTCGGCATGGCGCAGCCGGCGCACAGCCACAAAACCGCGACCGCCGTGAAACCACCG
Organism: Pseudolabrys sp.; assembly: GCA_035765795.1. Lineage (GTDB taxonomy): Bacteria > Pseudomonadota > Alphaproteobacteria > Rhizobiales > Xanthobacteraceae > Pseudolabrys. The sequence continues at coordinate 6,414 of DASTWX010000001.1, forward strand.
CCCCGCACGCCACACCCCCCACGGCCAAAGATTGCAATGCGGTGTAGAGGCGATCAAGGGGAACTTGTGACCGAACCGATGCGCCCGCGAAACGAGAGAACGCGTAAGCGGAATGTCTTATGGCCCGGGTAAGCGCTCGCCATCGCGGGGAAACCCATTCCGGATTTGGCTCACACTCGTCTTGCTACGTCATCTGCACCGTGACCTTGCGGTTTTCGCCCAAATTGGGCCTTTCGCCGGTGGCGCGGGCTCTCGCGAACTCTTGCCGCGCGACGGCAGCGCTCGCGGGACCGTCCCACAATTCCGCAATATCCGGCTCTATGCAGAGCACCCGGACATCCTTGTCCTGCGGGCCGCCCGGCCACCAGACGTCATCGGCTCGCTTCCAGATTTTCGCCGCCAGCATAGGCGCCCTCAGCACATGGGCGCGGCCGGTGATCGACAGATAAGCCTTCTCGGGTGCGTCAACGACGATAAAACAGACCTCGGGGCAAGCCTCGATCTCGTCGTCCTTCAATCCGCGCACATCCGTAACGAAATAGATTACGCCGGTTGCGCGGTCAGGTCGGGCATCAAGCGGGCGCGCCCGCACGCCGCGACTGAAGCGCGTGGCGAGCATCCCCACGCTACTCCTTTCCAGGATATCCCACACGCGGGATTCGTGGTCCATGCGCGAGTAACGGGTGGGCAGCGGTGCGGTTCCCCGCCAAATTCGTCCAACCGGCACACGTAATGTTTCAGAATCGCAACACGACCCGGAGTCTAGTGCCCGGGATTTGTTGCCATGATGCAGCTTTGCCGTATCCGGCCGCTAAACTTGCCGCTCAACCAAATCTTTCTTCAATTCGGCGATGGCTTTCGCAGGGTTAAGCCCTTTCGGGCAGGCCTTCGCGCAGTTCATGATGGTATGGCAGCGGTAGATTCTGAACGGGTCCTCGAGATTATCGAGCCGTTCGCCAACTGCCTCGTCACGGCTATCCCTGACCCATCGGTTAGCCTGCAGGAGAGCGGCCGGACCGAGATAGCGCTCGGAGTTCCACCAATAACTCGGGCACGAGGTCGAGCAGCAGGCGCACAGGATGCACTCGTACATGCCGTCGAGCTTCGCGCGGTCGCCATGGCTCTGCGGCCATTCCCTTTCGGGCGTCGGAGATACAGTTTTCAGCCAGGGCTCAATGGAGGCGTATTGCGCATAGAAATTGTTCAGGTCCGGCACGAGGTCCTTCACCACCGGCTGGTGCGGCAGCGGATAGATACGCACGGGCGCCTTGGTGTCGTCGATCGCTTTGGTGCAGGCGAGCGTATTGGTGCCGTCGATATTCATGGCGCAGGAGCCGCACACTCCCTCGCGGCAGGAACGGCGGAAGGTCAGCGTAGGGTCGATGTTGTTCTTGATCCAGATCAGGGCGTCGAGAACCATCGGCCCGCAGCCGTGACGGTCAACGTAATAGGTATCGATGCGCGGATTGCCGCCGTCGTCCGGATTCCAGCGATAAATACGAAACTCGGTCTCCGCCGCAGCTTCCGGCGCATGCGGCCACGCGCGCCCCTGCGTGATCTTGGAATTCTTTGGCAGCGTGATTTCGACCATGATCTATCCGCTTTCTATCGGCTGTCATGGCCGGGCTTGACCCGGCCATCTCGCTTAGGAGGGCACTGGTTTGCCACCCTGAGCGGGGTCACCGGGACAAGCCCGGTGACGACAAGAAGCTCAATACACCCGCTTCATCGGCTCGATGTAGGACACTTCGTTCGTCATCGTATAAGTATGTACGGGCCGGTACTCGATGGTGACCCTGCCTTTGTCATCCAACCACGCCAGCGTGTGCTTCATCCAGTTCTTGTCGTCGCGGTCGGGATAATCCTCGCGCGCATGCGCGCCGCGGCTTTCGATACGGTTGAGAGCCGAATCCATCGTCACGACCGCCTGCGCCATCAAGTTATCGAGCTCGAGCGTCTCGATCAGGTCGGAATTCCAGATCAGCGAACGGTCGGTGACATGGATGTCCATCATGCCGGCATGGACATCATGGATCAGTTTGTGGCCTTCCTCCAGCACCTCGCCGGTGCGGAAGACGGCGCAATTGTTCTGCATCACCCGCTGCATCTTCAAGCGAAGTTGCGCGGTCGGCGTGCCGCCGGAAGCGTGGCGAAATTTATCGAGCCGCGCCAGCGCGCGGTCGGCCGAATCCGCCGGTAATTCCGGCTGCTTCTCGCCCGCCGTCAGCATGTCGGCCGCGCGATGAGCCGCCGCACGGCCGAACACCACGAGATCGATCAGCGAGTTGGAGCCAAGCCGATTGGCACCGTGCACCGACACGCAAGCCGCTTCGCCCAAGGCCATCAATCCGGGGATGACGGTGTCATCATCACCGTTCTTCTTGGTCAGCGCCTCGCCGTGGAAATTGGTGGCAAGCCC
>DASTWX010000002.1:0-3966 GCA_035765795.1 Pseudolabrys sp.
GTTTCTCGTTCTCGAAACGCTGATGGTCGGCACCTTCTCCTCGCTTGACCTGATCTTATTCTATTTGTTCTTCGAAGGCGGCCTGATCCCGATGTTCCTCATCATCGGCGTCTGGGGCGGCCCGCGCCGCGTCTATGCGAGCTTCAAGTTCTTCCTCTACACGTTCCTCGGCTCGGTGCTGATGCTGCTCGCTATGATGGCGATGTATTGGAACGCGCACACGACCGACATTCCGACGTTGCTACACTACGGCTTCCCGCTCGGGCTGCAGAAGTGGTGTTGGTTCGCCTTCCTTGCTTCTTTTGCCGTGAAGATGCCGATGTGGCCGGTGCATACTTGGTTGCCGGATGCGCACGTCGAAGCGCCGACCGCGGGCTCGGTGATCCTTGCCGCTATCCTGCTGAAGATGGGCGGCTACGGGTTCTTACGCTTCTCGCTGCCGATGTTCCCTGCCGCCAGCCACGATTTCGCGCCGCTCATCTTTACGCTTTCCGTTGTCGCCATCGTCTATACGTCGCTGGTGGCGTTGATGCAGGAGGACATGAAGAAGCTGATCGCCTACTCGTCCGTCGCTCATATGGGCTTTGTAACGATGGGTATATTCGCGGCGACCACCCAAGGCGTCGCCGGCGGCATCTTCCAGATGATCTCTCATGGGCTGGTTTCTGCCGCGCTCTTCCTTTGCGTCGGCGTGATTTATGACCGCATGCACACCCGCGAGATCGCGTTCTACGGCGGGCTTGTGAATCGGATGCCGTTTTACGCTTTTATCTTCATGCTGTTCACAATGGCCAATGTCGGCCTGCCGGGCACCTCCGGCTTCGTCGGTGAGTTTCTTTCTCTGCTCGGCACCTTCCGCATCAATACGTCGGTCGCTACCGTTGCAACGCTCGGCGTCATCCTGTCCGCATGCTATGCGCTGTGGCTCTACCGCAAGATCATCTTCGGTTCGCTCAAGCCGGCGGTGGGAGGTATCAAGGACATCGGCTGGCGCGAGGGATTGATTTTCGCCCCATTGGTGATCTTGACGATTCTGATCGGCGTCGCGCCGAAGCCCGTGCTCGACGTCTCGGCGGCGTCTGTGACGAGGCTCCTTGCCCGCTACGATCAGGGCGTCAAAGCCGCCGCGGCCGAACGCGCGGCCCACGCGGCCATCGCCCGGGCGACCGATGCGGCGCGGGAAGAATTGGTGAGTGCGGCCCGATGAACGAGATCACGAGCGTAGGCGCCCTGTTGCCGATCGTGCCCGAAATCGTGCTGGCGCTCGGCGCCATGCTGATGCTGATGATCGGCGTTACTCAAGGCGAGCGCTATTCGGTTGTCGTCAATGGTTTATGCATCGTCATCCTGCTGGCGGCGGTTGCTGCCGTGTTGGCAATTCCTGCCGACCGCCACACGTTGTTCGGCGGAAGCTTCGTCCTCGATGGTTATGCCCGTTTCCTCAAAGTATTGGCGCTGATCAGCGCGGCCGGCGCGTTGCTGTTGTCGATCGATTTCCTGAATTTGGAAGAGCAGCAGAAGTTCGAATATGGCGCGCTGGTTCTGCTCTCCACGCTCGGCATGCTGTTGTTGATTTCAGCCGCCGACCTGATCGCGCTTTATCTCGGGCTTGAGTTGATGTCGCTCGCGCTCTACGTGGTCGCGGCCTTCGACCGTGATAATACGCGATCGACGGAGGCCGGATTGAAGTATTTCGTTCTCGGGGCGCTCTCGTCCGGCATGCTGCTCTATGGTGCCTCGCTTCTCTATGGCTTCACCGGCACCGTCTCGTTTACCGGTATTGCCGCGGCTACGAACGCGGGCGCAAGTATCGGTCTGGTATTCGGGCTCGTCTTCCTGTTCGTCGGCTTCTGCTTCAAAGTTTCGGCCGTGCCGTTCCACATGTGGACGCCCGACGTCTACGAGGGGGCGCCGACGCCGGTGACGGCGTTCTTCATCTCGGCGACCAAGGTGGCCGGGATCGCGATCTTCGTCCGGGCGACGATCGTGGCCTTCCCCGGCATCAAACAGGAATGGCAGCAGATCGTAGTCTTCGTCTCGATCGTGTCCATGGCGCTGGGTTCGTTTGCCGCCATCGGTCAACGCAATTTCAAGCGGATGATGGCCTATTCGACGATCGCCCACATCGGCTTCGCGCTGGTCGGGCTCGCCGCCGGCACGCCACAAGGCGTCCAGGGCGTTCTGGTCTATATGGCGATTTATGTGACCATGACGCTCGGTACCTTCGCGGTCATCGTCAGCATGCGGCGCGAGGGGAAAGCGGTCGAAGAAATTGCCGATCTCGCCGGTCTCTGGCGCACGCATCCGGTGACCGCTTTCTTCCTGTTGATTTTTATGTTTTCGCTCGCCGGAATTCCGCCATTGGCCGGCTTTTTCGCCAAGTTTTATGTCTTTCTCGCCGCTATCGACGCCGGCCTTTACCCGCTGGCGGTCATCGGCGTGGTGACCAGCGTCGTCGGCTGCTATTACTATCTCGCCATCGTCCGCACGATATATTTCGGCGAGCCGGCAGCGCCATTTCGGCCGATGGCAATGTCGGTGCGGTTTGTGCTCGGCATCGCGGGGGTAATTAATCTCTTCTTCTGCGTCTATCCGGGGCCGCTCCTCGGCGCGGCGACCGCGGCTGCGAAGTCGCTGTTCTAGATGCGACGGGACGCCACAGCGGTCCGGCAACTTGCATTGGATACGATTGACTCGACCAATGCCGAAGCGTTGCGGCGTGCGCGAGCCGGTGAATCCGGACCGCTCTGGATTACGGCGGAAATGCAGAGCGCAGGGCGCGGGCGACGCGGACGCGAGTGGATGTCGGCGCTGGGCAACCTTCACGCGACGCTTTTGTTGATCGATCCGTCGCCGGCGGTGTGTGCGCCGCAACTCTCTTTTGTCGCTGCCCTCGCCCTGCATGATGCGGTCGCACAGTGCACGCCGCAGGTCGGTCCTGTGCTGGCGCTGAAATGGCCGAACGATCTTCTGCTCGGTGAGGCCAAGCTGGCCGGCATCCTGATCGAGGGTGAGAATGATGCTGCCTTCGCCGTCGTCATTGGTATCGGCGTCAACTGCACGCACCATCCGGAAAATTCCGCGTTTCCTGCCACCGATCTTGCCGCGGCCGGCGCTCTGGTGACGCCGCAAACCCTTTTTTCGGCGCTTGCCGTAACGATGGAGCGCCGCCTCGCGCAATGGGCGAGCGGGGAGGGGTTTGCCGCCATCCGTGCCGACTGGCTCAAACGCGCGGCCGGTCTTGATCAGACCATCCAAGTGCGTTTGCCGCAGCGTGAATTAACCGGAATTTTCGAGGGGTTGGACGAAGAGGGTCGCCTGCTGGTCCGGCAAGCCGATGCGATCATGCCGGTGACGGCTGGGGAAGTATTCGGCTTTTCCTCTCTTATCCGTCCCCTGAAAGGGGAGGGTCGACCCATCGAAGACGGGGCGGGGTGGGGTCATGCTCCATTGGTAGCTGAGGAATGGACCGCCACCCGCCCCCTCCCTTCCCTCCCCCGCGAGCCGGGGAGGGCAACGGAGGGGGGCGACCTCCCCGTCGCAGGGGGACGTAAAGGGAGTGGGCAGCAATGACGCAAGGCGCGCAAGAACTGGTCTTCGCGCCGCTCGGCGGCGTCGGCGAGATCGGCATGAATCTGTCGATCTACGGGCTCGGCGACGAGCGCCGTCGCACATGGCTGGCCGTGGATTGCGGCGTGTCGTTCGCGGCGGAAGAACACCTGCCCGGAGTCGACCTGATCCTGCCAGATATCCGCTATCTGGCGGAGGAGCGCGCGAATCTTGCCGGCATCGTGCTCACCCATGCGCACGAAGATCACTTCGGCGCGCTACTCGACTTGTGGCCGCAACTGAAGGTGCCGGTTTTTGCCACGCCTTTTTCGGCGGCATTGTTGCAAGCCAAATGCGCGGGTGAGCCCGGTGCGCCGCAAATCCCGGTGACCGTGGTTGCTTGCGGCAGCCGATTCA
>DASTWX010000003.1:0-3369 GCA_035765795.1 Pseudolabrys sp.
ACTCGGCCGATGGGACAGGCACCGACAAGATCGAGCTTGCGCACATCAGCACCGGCGTGGTGAATGCCGGCGATATTCATATCGCTTAATCGCCGACAATGCGGGGAGACGTTTGATCGCTGGGCAGATTTTCTGCCGGCCACCGCCCAGCGCAAACGGTGGGTCGGTGAGGCCAGAGCCTGGGTTGTGCCTAGCAGAGATAGCTTCCATGGCCGCTTGTCGGAATTGACAAGCTTGATGTCGTATCACATCAACAGCGGCAGCGAACCAACCCCACCGCCGCGAAAGTCGGACGGAGAGCTCGCGCCATCTGCCTCCGCCCCAACCGCGATCGACTGCGCCTGCTCGTTCTCGAGGACCCGGCGATCGCTTGCGGGCGAAAGCGATGCATAGGGCTTGGCGAATAGCGCCACGCCCTCTTCAGTGAGCGCAAAGAGCGGCGTGAATTGCCTGAGTTCGGTATCCTCGGCGAGCCGCGACCAGCGATTATCGAGGATGAGCCAGCGTCCGCTTTCGCGCGCCGCCAGCACAGCGTGCGCCATGTGCACCGCGTTATCCCGCACCAGCAGTACCTTGAGATCCGCGGCCGGCGTTCCGGCCGCCCGCAGCGCGGTATATTTCGCGATCGCATAGTCCTCGCAGTCGCCGAGGCCGGTTTCGAACGAGCCCTTGTGGCGCGCGTCGAGCGGCGCCGACCAACGGTCGGCCACGTGCCACTGGACAATATCCGCGACGTACCGGATCGCTGCGTTGACGCGTTGGTTCACGGCTTCCAACCGCGCGCGGCCGTGGCGGGCTTTGGCTTCCTCGACGATGGAAACGAAACGTGCTTGCGCCGGCGAGCACGTATCCGGCCGAGCCTGACAATGGGCGAGCGCAGGTGCTTCCGCCGCCATTTGGCCTTCGACTTCGTGCCACTTCCGCCAGAGGATTCCCTGTGGCGCACGGAAGGTAAAGAGCCCGAAAGGTTCGTCGCTGTGCAGCGGCGGAATCCTGGGCGAGGGCGCATCGGATGCGACTTGACCGGGATCGAGGGCGGCCAGCGATGCCGCGGAAGAGCCCGATATCTCAAGCCGGTGCTTCGCCAGCACCTGGTTGATGGTGAAGAACGTCGCAACTCCGGCCGGTGAGGAATGGACTCGCGGCGCCCTTCTTGGAGCGAACGTTCTCGGGGCGGGAATCGGCAGCGGCGGGTTCGCGAGTGCGACGACGATCGACTTTTCCGCGGCAGCGGCGGCCGGCGCCGGCACCCCAACGAATGTGCTGTCCACGCTGATTGAAGGTGTTGCAATGGCTTCGTCCGCCGCCGTGCTGCCCGCGGCAAGCATACCGACGAGGAAAGCAAGGCAGCAGCATGCAATCCCGCTCGCACGGGCAAACTTCGTCATGTTCAACGCCCCGATTATTCGGGGCGTCGATCACGCGTATGCCTACGCGTCGCGCCCCGGTTTTTGTTCGAGGCGAGAGATAACGGCCGAGCCGCTTCGGGCCGGTTAAATGGCGCGGAGAAGGAGCGCGTTTATTGGCGCCACGGCAAAGAGAGCAGAAAGGAGCCGATTAAAGCTCGCCGGGGATTGTTAGTGTTCTCTTAAGGCTTCCTGCTTGAGCAGGCGCGCGGGTTTGATCAAGTAGTCCAGAACCGATTTTCGGCCGGTCTTGATCTCGACAGTGGCAACCATGCCCGGAATGATCGGCAACGGATGTTCTTTCGTTCCGAGATAATTCTTTTCGGTCCGAACGATCACGCGATAGAAGGTTTGCGGCCGGCCGCCGTTTTCCGATTTCTCTTCGATCGTATCCGGGCTGATACGCTCGACCTTGGCTTTAAGCGATCCATAAACCGTCGACTCATAGGCGGTGATCTTCACCGTCGCGTTCTGGCCGGGGCTGATGAAGGCGATGTCTTGCGGACGAATGCGGCCTTCCACCAGCAGGGTGTCGTCGAGCGGCACGATGTCCATGATGTCGGCGCCGGGCTGCACCACCGCGCCGATCGTGGTTACGTTGATCTTGTTGACGATGCCATAGACAGGGGCCCTGAGGACGGTACGGGTGACGCGGTCCTTAGCCTGCTTGATGGTTTCGTTGATCACCGCGAGCTGGCCGTCCAGGTCGGCCACCTTCTGCTGCATGCGCAACATTTCGATCTCGGGAACGACCTTCTGCTTGTATAGCCGTTCCGTCAGGTCGCGCTCCCGATCGAGGTATTTGAGGCTCGTCGAGAGCGCGTCGCGCTTGGCCCGCAAACCCTCCAGGTCGGCTTTGAACTTGGTGTCGTCGATCTTTGCGATGGGCTCACCCTGTTTGACCTTGTCGCCCTCCTGGACCATGATGTCCTCGATAATGCCCCCCTCGAGCGATTGGACGACCTGCATCTGCCGTGAAGGGATGACGCGTCCGGCGCCTCTCTTGACCTCGTCAAGCACGGCATAATTGGCCCACACGATGCCGCTTGCGAGTAGGGCAACCGCGGTGAACAGCAACAAACGAGCCGTGCGCGGCGTGCGGAGCTCGGTCGCGGCGCGCACGTTGTTGGCAAACGAAAAATCAGACTGACGCACGCGTCTTGATCTCCACAGTGGGGCGCACGGCGGTTGGGCCGCCGCCCGGCCTGCTTACGTTTCCCCCTCGCAACATGCCGATGATTTTGTCCCGCGGCCCGTCGGCGACCAGCTTGCCTTGCTCGAACAGCAGGATTCGGTCGACGAACGAAAGAAGAGAAAGCCGATGAGTCGAAATGAGAATCGTCAGGTCTTGCTCGGCCAGCGATTTCAACCGTTGTAAAAACTCGGTCTCGCTGCGGATATCGAAATGTGCGGTTGGCTCGTCCAGAAACAGAATCTTAGGATTGCGGATGAGCGCGCGCGCAAGCCCGATGGCCTGCTTTTGTCCGCCCGACAGGCTGCGCCCGCCCTCGGCGATCGGCATTTCGTAGCCGAGCGGGTGCCCGGCGACGAAACTCTCGACGCCGGCGAGCCGGGCCGCCGCGATGATCTCCTCGTCGCTGGCTTCCGGCTTTCCGAGCGCGATATTGTCGCGCAACTTGCCGAAGAAGAGGTCGGTATCTTGTAAGACGAAGCCAATCCCGCTCCGCAGATCGGCCGGATCGTATTGGCGAACGTCGATCCCGTCGACGAGGATACGGCCGTCATCCGGTTCATAAAATCCGGCAAGCAGCCGACCGACCGTGGTCTTTCCCGAGCCGACGCGGCCGATGATTCCGATGCGCTCGCCGGGAGAAATCCGAAACGATACGTTCTCGATCGCGTTTATGGCGCCGGCGGGGTAGCGGAAGGTCGCGCTTTCGAAAGCCACGGAGCCTGACTCGATGCGGCGCGTAACATAGCTGCGTCCCGGCGGCCGTTCCCG
>DASTWX010000004.1:0-6725 GCA_035765795.1 Pseudolabrys sp.
GCTCGACCTCGCAAGTTCGAGACAACATATGTAATGTGGATTACATATGGCCTCCGTCCCAAACCGTTCGACCATCGATGGTTCCTGTTTTGGAGCAGTGGCTATCGTTGCCTCGGCTGGCGGTATCCCCGCGCTGATCGAGCTGTTTCGCGGCCTGGAACCAACCTTTCCCCTGCCTATTTTCGTCGCGCAGCATCTGCCGCGTATTCCGAGCTCCTTGGACCGGATTCTGTCCTGGCATAGCATGCTACCCGTCAGATGGGCCGAGCCCGCCACGCAGAGCAACCTCGCGGGCGTCTACCTTGCTCGCCCGGGCACAGGCATTCGCCTGACGACAAGCGGCATCGACATTGACGTGCTTCCTGCGCCGGCAACGGCCTGGCTTTCGTCGGGAGACCGAATGATCGAAAGCGTCTTTGCGCGATTCGGCCAGCATACCGCGGCCATCGTGCTGAGCGGAATGATGCCTGCCGGAGTCGAGGGCATTCGAGCGGTGCGACATGGGGGCGGCATCACGATCGCCCAGGACCGGAGTTCAAGTCACCTGGAGATGCCAGCCGCGGCGATCGATTTCGGCAAGGCGGAAATCGTGTGCCCGCCGTTGCGAATGGCGCGCGTGCTCAATCTGCTGGCGGCAGAATGGGGGCAAGCGAAAGAGCAACCGGCCTCAAGGCAGGTGGACCAGAAGCCGTTTAGCGCGGCGGTTGTGGGGCGTTTTCGACCGACTGAGGCGGGCGCTAGCCGCTTCCGTCCAATCGCACCGGTGCCGGGGCCGCATCAGGATGATGAAGGCGAGTAGGATGCCTGGTTCAAAGCTCCCCATCGGGAGCTTTAATCATGCGCGACGAATTCGCCGATCATGAATGGCTACCCTCAAGGACCGGCCGCGTGTCTCAAGTCATCATGCTTGGCCAGCGATGACCGGGCTACTGGTTCGGCACCGGGATTTCGGCAGGATTGCTCGGCCGCCCGGTGTTGAACTCGAAAATCTTGCGCAGCACGCCGGGCGCCATGGCGGAAATCGGGTTGATCCGAAGGATCGGCTGGCCCGGTGTCCCGACCACCTCATAGGTAACGCCGATCAGCCCTTCATTGCTGCCGCCGCCGAGGAACAGGCCGACGATCGGAATCTGGCCGAACATGTTGTTGAGCCCGTAGAACGGCACGAAGGTGCCGCGCAGATGCACGTCGTTACGCGCGTAATTGATCTGCCCTTCGATGGTGATGCCGACCAACGGCCCGCGCAGGACGCCATCACGCACAGTCATTCGGCCGAGGCTTCGGGTGAATTCGGCACGCATTTCGGAGAACTGCACGCCGTCCTGCGCCTGCCCCGGCGCACTGGCCACGAGGCGGTCCAGGCCCGACTCTCCGCGCACGGTGAAATTGCGGACGTAAAGGATACCGTCCTGCGGCGCCGCGCTTTGACTCGGCGGGTCCATCGCGACCCACATATGTCCGCCGTACATGCGCGGATAAATGTCGGTGAAGCGGAACAGCGCTCCGGCATCGTCGGTCTCGATGAAGACGACGCGGTGGTTGTCGCGCGCGCGCAGCCGCATATCGCCATGCAGCGGCGCATCGCGGCCGATCTTGGCGTCGAGATCGAAATTGCGGATGCGGCCGCCACGGCGGACGAGGTTCAGAGCGAGGCCGCGCACCGTTTCGCCGTTATGACCGATCAACGTGCCGATCTTCACGTCGAGATCGATATCGGTCGGTTTGCCCTTCGACTTTTCCGTTGAACTACTACCAAGCGAGGATTTGACGAAGTTGCGGCCGTCATAAACGTCAGCGCGCACGATGACGTGCAACATTCCGTCATTGCCACGATTGACTTTGAGCGAGGCCCGATCACCATCCGAGAGACTGAACGTCGGAAAATTCACCGCGGTGATCCGCCCGGATTTGTCGAGATCGAGCTCGCCTTTCACCGACACGCCCGAGCCGGCGATAGAGAGATTATCGAAGCTGACCGACTTGGCGGTGCGCGTAAGCTTGGCCGTCACGTGTACGGGTTTCCCGGCGGGCTTGTCCCAGCCCGGCAGCAAATCGTTGATCTTGACGGACGTGAGATCCGCTTCCAGGTTCATTGGATCATCATTGCCGCCGCTGTCGATCTTGCCCGTGAGCTTGACCGGGATCGTGCCGCTGACGCTGTCGCCAAAATCGATGCCGAGCTGGCGGCGCGCGTGCTCGTCGAGCTTGGCCTGCAATTGCAGGTCGGCGCTCGCCTCCCCCTTCTGCTTGCTCACATCGATAGCGGCGGGCATGCCGTTGATCTTCACATTGCCCTTGATGTCATAGCTGCCGCCGCTGGAGGCGGCGACCTGCAGGTTGTCCGCCTCGACCCGCTCGCCCATCATCAATTTATCGGCGCCGAAGTTGGAAAGCTCGGCCTTGACGCTGTATGTCACGGAACCCTTCGGCAGTTCGCGCGCGAGCGGCATATCCAGCTGGACCTGGGCGGTAATAGTGCCGCGGCTCGAGTCCGGATCGAGCTTGATGCCGACATTGCTGCGCAAAGGTTTACTGGCAAGCAGCAGCGCGGCCGCCGGCACGCTGCCGTCAATCCGGAAGTTTGCATATGCGGGCGCCGGCTTCGGATGCGTGTCCGGCACTTTGAAAACGCCGTTGGCGATGCTGAGGCGGCGCCCCGGCGCCACGTCGACGGTGCCGCGGCCAAGGTTGATGGTGGCGGTGCGGCCGGTGACGTGCACGGCAAGGTCGGCGTCGCGGATCGGCGGCAAGCCGGCCACCGGCCGCAACGTGGTGCCGCTCGTCTCAATGTCGATCGAGAGCCCGTCATCGGGCGTCGGCGGGCCGTCGACTTTGAAGGTGGAGATCGGCGCGTTACCCGCGATGACCACGCGCTCGACGACGCCGCCGTGCACGTGCTCCTCCACCCAGGCGCGCGGCCCCACGGCCACGACCGCCGGCCACAAGCGTTTCAGCACCGACATCGGCATGCGGGTGCCGGCCACGCCGAAGGCGAGTTGCGGATCGGCTTTTGAGTAATCGAAACTGCCGGTCAAGGCGATGCCGAGGTTCTGCAACGCCCGCGTATCGCTGCGGCTCAAGTCACCGTGTTTGATTTCGACACGATCGCGCACCGTGTCGATGGTCGCGCGGACGTCAACACGGTTGAGCGCGAAGCCTTGCGGGTCCAACGGCCCTGTCGGCGCAAGAATGACCGGGTCGATGACCGGATCGCCGCGCGTCAACGCGAAGGTCCAAATGCCTTTGTCCTCGGTCGGCGCCCGCAATACCGCCCGCAAGGTGAACTGATTGCCGGCCGCCTTGATCTGGAACGGCACCACGAGTGCATGCTGGCGTGCGTCCCAATTGAAGCGGATATCGGCGCGCTCGATCGGGATGCGCGCATCCTGCGACCCGATGTGATCGGTGACGGTGCCGGCGCCCGCGACAATCTCGCCGCGCACCAGTTGCGGCATGCCGTCCGGCCCGATGTCGGCGCGGATGCTGGCCGACAACGGCAGATCAGCGTCGTACTCGCCGTCCTTCACCCTCAGCGCCAGCAGCAGGTCGCGAATCGAGACCTGGCGCGCCTCGATCCCCACCGCGCGCACGCCATTGTCCAGCGGACGCATCGCCGCGCTGATCGCCCATGGGCGTTTTGGATTATCGGAAGCGAGGCGGACTGTTACACCGCCTGCGCCAGGGCGGCGCAAACTGGCGTTGATGTGGTCGAAGGTCCAGTGCTTGCCGTTGCGTTCGTCATCGACAGAAAGCGTGCCGTTCTTCAGGCCGAGCTCACGCAAGTCGTGGCCATCGAGGCCGGTGGCGCCCACGCCATCGATATAGCTCAGCACGCCGGCGATATCCTGCAAAGCCGAGCGCGTCTTACCTTGCGGCACGATGGCCACCACCGGCTTGGTCGCCCGCTCCCCGTGTGCCGGCGCAGTGGCGATCGGACGCCGGTCGGCGCCGGCGAAGACGGTGACTTCGCCGTCTCGTTCGATCCGCACCGACATATTGGCGCCGACCAGGTTGAGGCTCTCGGCGCGCAGACGGCCCGTCAAAAGTCCGATGCCGGAAAGGCCGACCTCGGCTTTGGGCGCGCTCGCGACGATGGTGCCGTCGCGATCCCGCACGACGATATCACGCAGGCGAATGGAGGCGCGGCCTTGCTCGTCGCGCTCGATTTGGGTGCCGCCCACCTCAACGGTGTGGTCGCCGCCGAAATTATCCTCGATGGCCGACTTGAGCCACGGCGTCACGATGTCGAGTTCGATCGGGCCTTGCGAGAGGCGCCACCACAGGCCGCCGATGGCAAGCGCTACCAGCATGGCGGCCAAGGCACCGCCCCAGAACAGCCGGCGCACCCAGCGCAAGCGGATCACATCCTCGATCGCGTGGCGCAGCCGATGCCACGGCCTGCGCGCCAGCACGCGTGCGATGCGCCGGCGACGGTCGAGAGCATGACGGGGGTGCTCGTCCTCAAAAAGAGTCAATTGGTCGGGACGATCATGCGGCTCGGCATGCTTAGCCCTACGTTCCACCCGCTCCGGGTGACCGGTAGGCTTCCTGCGTGTGTTGTCGCTACCGATCATGCCCTGTGGGGCGCCCCTCGTCCGCCGCATCGAGCGCGCTTACCGGCCAAAGAAAGGCCCTTGCACGCCGCGGCCGGTGACATATGCATGGAGCCCGTTGCGCCCGCCTAACGCTAGTGCCGCCGATTTGAAGTTCCTGCACCAACTGCAGCAAGCTCGTTCAGGAACTTCAAATCGAAAGCGGCACTAGAATCAACAACGTGCTAGTGTCCTTTGAATTCGAAGTTCGCTTACGAGCGTGCTGCCGAATATAGCGAACTTCGAATTCAGGACACTAGTGGCATTCCCCCATTGACGCAGCGAAAGCGACGAAAGGAAGGCGCATGACGCGCGATCTCGATGTCGGGGCAAGGGCCCCCGCCTTCAGCCTGGCTGGCGACGACGGTTCGCAGGTGACGCTCGAGTCGTTCAAGGGGCGCAATCTCGTGCTCTACTTCTATCCGAAGGCGGACACCCCCGGCTGCACCCGGGAGGCCATCGACTTCTCCCGGCTGCGCGCAGCCTTCAGCAAGGCCGGAACAGATATCCTTGGCGTTTCCGCCGATCCGGTGCCCGCCCAGGAAAAATTCAAGGCCAAGCACAAGCTGACGGTCGCCCTCGCCTCCGACGAGAGCGAAGACAGGAAGATGCTCGCGGCCTACGGCGCCTGGGGTGAGAAATCGATGTACGGGCGCACCTTCATGGGCGTGACCCGAAAGACCTTCCTCATCGACGGCGGCGGGCGGATCGTGAAAGTGTGGCCGAAAGTGCGCGTCGACGGCCACGCCGAAGAGGTGCTTGAGGCAGCCCGTGCCCTCGCGCGCTGACACCTTGCGCGCGTCTCCGGTGCGGGCCGGCTTACGTTTCCGCGTCATCGGCCAATCTGCTGCTTTTCCTGTTACTGCAACCGTATCGGGCCGTATTTACCGGATTATTAACCTTAACGGGTCAACATCGAGCACAACCCGGTCAGCGATCCATAGCGGCTGTACCGGCGGGAGTGTCGATGTTGTTGTATCCGCCTCAGCCGCATCATCAGCCGCAGAAAGAACACCGCCGCGCCGAGCGTAGACAGTCCGCCGGGGCCGTTTCCCGCCATCTCCAGCGCGCCCACGGCACGAAAGATGGCTGCGCGCTGGTGTACGGCCGCCGGCAGTTGCGCATCGGCCGGGTCGGATTCTGGGCCGTCGCCGCCGCGCTGGCGGTCATGGCAACCTGGACAGCCGCGACCGGCGCCTATTTCGCGCTCGGCGAGGATGCACTTACCCGGCTGGTCGGCGGCGACTCCGGCATGCGGTCCGCCTACGACGACCGTATCGCCCGACTGCGCGCAGAGGTCGACCGGATAACCAGCCGCCGATTGCTCGACCAGGAACAGTTCGAGAATAGGGTCGCCGCTCTGCTGAAGCGGCAGACGGTGCTCGAAGATCGCACCGCGGCCCTCTCGGACGACCTGCTGCCAACCGGCTCCTTCGATCGCGGGCAACCAAAGGAAGCGCGACTGCGCGGTACCGCCGCGCCGACGGCGGACGGCCTAACCGGCACGCTCGATCGAGTCTCCCGTTCTCTTGATCATGTCGAGGACCGGCAGACCGCGCTTCTCGACGGACTCGAGCAACATCTCGAGAGCAAGGAGCGCCGCATGCGTGACGTGCTCGACGGCCTCGGCCTCAAGCTGCCAGCCCAGGCCGGTGTCGGCGGGCCGTTCATTCCGGTGAAAAAACCGCCGGTGGATGCTGGCCGCTTCGAGCGCCAACTCTACCGCGTCTCTCTTGCGCGCGCACGAGTCGATCGCTACGCGCACGCGCTCGACTCGGTGCCGGTGCGCCAGCCGCTGCCGGGAGAGTTGGAGGTGAATTCCGGCTTCGGCGTGCGCTCCGATCCCTTCATGCACCGACCGGCGATGCATACCGGCTTGGACCTGCGCGGGGACATGGGTGAGCCGGTGCATGCGACCGCGAACGGCACGGTGACGATCGCCGGTTGGGACCGCGGCTACGGCAACATGGTGGAGATCGACCACGGCAACGGCCTGTCCACCCGCTTCGGGCATCTCTCGAACATTCTGGTGAAGGTCGGGGAAAAGGTGCACTGCGGCGAGATGATCGGCCGCGTCGGTTCGACCGGCCGCTCCACTGGGCCGCATTTGCATTATGAAACGCGCATTAACGA
>DASTWX010000005.1:0-24254 GCA_035765795.1 Pseudolabrys sp.
GATCGCGCGCAGCCGCCTCAAGCATCAATACCCGCACTCGTGGCGTTCCAAGAGGCCGGTCATCTTCCGCAATACGCCGCAGTGGTTCATCGCGATGGATAAGGACATCGACAAGTCTGATGACACTCTGCGCGCACGTGCATTACGGGCGATTGGCGAAACTCGCTGGGTGCCGCCGCAGGGCGAGAACCGCATCACCGGCATGATCAAGAACCGCCCGGACTGGGTGATTTCGCGCCAGCGTGCCTGGGGCGTGCCGATCGCGGTATTCATCAAGGAGAAGCCGGACGGCTCGGTCGAGATTTTGCAGGATCCGGAAGTCGAGGTTCGCGTCGTCGAAGCCTTCGAGAAAGAAGGCGCTGATGCCTGGTACGCCGAAGGCGCGCGCGAGCGCTTCCTGGGGCCGAAGCTCGTCGCAGACGGTTGGAAGAAAGTAGACGACATTCTCGATGTCTGGTTCGATTCCGGGTCGACGCACGCGTTCGTGCTGGAGGACCCGAAGCATTTCCCCTCGCTCGCCGGCATCCAGCGTAAGCGCGACGGTGGCCGCGATACGCTGATGTATCTCGAAGGCTCCGACCAGCACCGCGGCTGGTTCCAGTCCTCGCTGCTCGAATCCTGCGGCACACGCGGCCGCGCGCCCTTCGACGAGGTGGTCACGCACGGCTTCACCCTCGCCGAGGACGGCCGCAAGATGTCAAAGTCGCTTGGTAACACCATCGCGCCGCAGGACGTGATCAAGCAGTCCGGCGCCGACATCCTGCGGCTTTGGGTTGCCTCCTGCGATTATTGGGACGACCAGCGCATCGGTCCGGAAATCCTGAAAACCACGACCGATACCTACCGCAAGCTGCGCAACACGATCCGCTGGATGCTCGGCAATCTTGCGCATTTCCGCGAGGAGGAGCGCGTCGCGCATGCCGACCGCATGCCGGAGCTCGAGCGGCTGATGCTGCACCGGCTAGCCGAGCTCGATCGGCTCGTGCGTCAGGCCTACGCCGATTACGATTACAAGCGCATCTTCGCCGCGCTTACCGCTTTCATGACGGCCGACTTGTCGGCCTTCTATTTCGATATCCGTAAGGATACGCTTTACTGTGAGCCGATCTCTTCGCAACAGCGCAAAGCGTGCCTTACCGTACTCGATCATCTATTCCGCTGCACGGCGATCTGGCTCGCGCCGATGCTTTGCTTTACCGCAGAGGAGGCATGGACATCCCGCTACGGCGACGGCGCAGCATCCGTACATCTCGAGCTTTTCCCGGTTATCCCGGCCGCCTGGCGCAACGATCGGCTGGCGGAGAAATGGCGCAAGGTACGCGAGGTGCGCCGCGTCGTTACCGGCGCGTTGGAGATCGAGCGGGCACAGAAGCGCATCGGCTCCTCGCTTGAAGCGCACCCGATCGTCCATATCTCCGATCCCGAACTGGCGGAAGCGGTGCTCGACGTCGATCTCGCCGAAGTCTGCATCACCTCGGCGGCGACGCTGGTTCAGAACGAAGGCCCCGCCAACGGTTTCCGTCTGCCGGACGTGCCCGGCGTTGCGGTGGTGCCGAATCTGGCGGAAGGCACCAAATGCGCGCGTTCCTGGAAAGTGCTTACCACCGTTGGCGCGGACCCGGAGTACCCGGACGTATCGCCGCGCGACGCCCAGGCGCTGCGCGAATGGGAAGCCCTGGGCAGGGCGGCGGAGTGAATGCACGCCAAGTACCTTTACGGTCCGCTCACCCGCTTTGGATTGACGGTGGCAGTCATTGCCTGCCTGCTCGACCAGACGAGCAAGCTCTATTTGTTGTACATCTACGATCTTGCCGCCAACGGTCCCATCCGGCTGGGGCCGTTTTTCGATTTCATCCTCACGCGGAACACAGGCATCAGCTACGGCCTGTTCCAGACCAGCAGCGCGTTGGGCGCCTGGCTCCTGCTGGCGATCAAAGTCGCTGCCGTGGTGCTGTTGTGGCTTTGGCTCGCCCGCGCCCGTGACCGGCTCACCGCTTTATCGCTCGGCCTCATCATTGGCGGGGCGGTCGGTAACGCCATCGACCGGCTGGCCTATGGCTGGGTCGCCGATTTCATCTATTTCCACATTACGACCGCTCACTGGCGGTTCAACTGGTACGTCTTTAATCTCGCGGATGTCGCCATCGTTGCCGGGGTCATCGGCCTCCTGTATGACTCCTTGCGCGGAGATCACGCCGCAAAAGCGCCCTGATCCGCCGCCATATACGGCCGCCATTTCGTTGAAATTCCGTGAGGAATTGAGGCTCCAGCCCGGATTTGGGATGACCGCTATGCGTTCCACCCGCCTGACCAAACGAATGACCTTCGTCGCCACACTGGGCATCGCGGTCGCTGCCGCTTTGACGGCGCCCACCGTCGCCAAGGCCGGCGACGACGATGTGCCGTTCGACGAGCAGATTCTACGCAACATACTGACCGGTATAGGTCTGAAGGATCCCAACGCGCCTTCTATCGACTATCAGGAGCGTTCACCTCTTGTGATCCCTCCGGATAGCACATTGCCGCCGCCGGTGAAGACAGGAGCCGCGGTGGCTGGCAATCCGAACTGGCCGAAGGACCCGGACGTCACACGCGCCAAGCTCGCCCGTGAGCGCGCGAAGAACCGGAACACCACTGACGAGATGCTGCACGAGATGTATCCGCTGCGGCCCGACGAACTCAACCCGAAGGGGAGCAAGAGGGCTGCCCGCAGCGGAGGTGGAACTCCGGCGGAAGATGATCCGCGCGCGACCGGTTATGGCTATTCGCTGCTGAGCCCCAGCGAGCTTGGCTACAAGGGCGGATTGTTCAGCAACATGTTCAGCAGCGAGGATAGAAGCGAATCGGCGAGGTTTACGGGAGAACCGACGCGCACGTCGCTGACCGATCCGCCTCCCGGGTATCAGACGCCGTCCCCCGATCAACCGTATGGCATCGGCAAGGACCGGACGCCGCCGAAGGCCGACAACAACTACATCACGCGTGGCGAGGCCCGCTAGCTGCGTTTCTTGATCGTGAGCCTGTCGCATCGAAACGCCGGCGCGCGCGCCGGTATCATCTCGTGGGGCGCTGCCGCGATCTGCGGCCTACAAAAGGTCGAAACGTGCTGACCAGACGACATCTGCTTTCCGCTGCCGCCTTCGGAGCGGCCGTGGCCTCGACCCCTTTGACGTCTGCCATTGCGGCGAGCGCTTCCAGCTCAAATGCAAGCTCGCTGCCATCGGGGCCGAAGGTCGCCGACTTTACCTTGAAGAACGGACTCGAGGTGGTCGTCATCCCGGATCACCGCGCGCCGGTCGTCACTCACATGATCTGGTACAAAGTGGGCGCCGCCGACGAGAAGCCGGGCAAATCCGGCCTTGCGCACTTCCTCGAACATCTGATGTTCAAGGGCACGGCCAAACATCCGGCCGGCCAGTTCTCAGATGTGGTCGCCGAAATGGGCGGTCAGGAGAATGCTTTCACGACCAATGACTATACCGGCTATTTCCAGCGTGTTCCGAGCGACCAACTCAAGACGGTGATGGAATTCGAGGCCGATCGTATGACCGGCCTCGTTCTCACCGATGCGGTTGTCTTGCCCGAGCGCGAAGTCATTTTGGAAGAGCGCAATCAGCGCATCGAAAACAATCCGCGCGCGCGGCTCGGCGTTCAGATCGACGCCGCGCTCTATCTCAATAGCCCATATGGCAAGCCGGTGATCGGCTGGCGGCACGAGATGGAGCATCTCAGCCGGCAGGACGCCATTGCGTTCTATCATCGCTATTACGCGCCGAATAATGCGGTGCTGGTGATCGCCGGAAATGTCGATGCGCAAGAGGCGCTTAACCTCGCCCAGGACGCTTATGGTCCGATCGCGCCCAACGGCAATCTTCCGCCGCGCGACCGGCCGAAGGAGCCGCCGCCCGGGGCGGCGCGCACGGTGACATTGGCTGACGCGCGGGTCGAGCAGCCGGTGCTTCAGCGCGCCTATCTTGTTCCGTCGTTCGCGACGGCCAAACGCGGCGAATCGGAAGCGATTGAAGTCTTGGCGCACATTCTCGGCACCGGCTCGAACAGCCGCCTGTACATTGATCTCGTGGTGGACAAGAAGCTCGCGGTATCGGCGGGAGCCTATTACGACAGCAGCGCGCTCGATGCCACCAAGTTCTCCGTCTATGCCGCCCCGCGCCCGGGTGTCACGCTGCCTGAGGCCGAACACGAACTCGACGCGGTGCTGGCCAAGGTCGCCACCGACGGCGTCACCGACGACGAACTCGATCGCAGCAAGACCCGTTTGATAGCCGATGCCGTCTACGCCCATGACAGCCAGGCCAGCATGGCCCGTTGGTACGGCAGCGCGCTGACCACCGGCGCCACCGTCAATGACGTTCTGCATTGGCCTGATCGCATTCGTATTGTCACGGCCGCACAAGTGCAGGAGGCTGCTCGCAATTGGCTAAAGCCGAAGCGTTCGGTCACCGGCTATCTGATCAAGGACAAAAGCCCGCGCGCGGAGAATCGCACATGACAAGAACATTGGCGGCGCTCGTGGCAGCAGCCTTTGCTTTCGTCGCCGCCGTGCCCGCGGCTTCGGCGATGAATATCGAGAAGATTGTCACGCCGGCCGGCATTACCGCTTGGCTGGTGCGCGAGCACTCGGTGCCTTTGGTGGCGCTGAATTACGCGTTCCGCGGCGGCAGCAGCCAAGATCAGGTCGACAAGGCGGGGACCGCCAATCTGACATCGGACCTGCTCGACGAGGGTGCCGGAGAGCTCAGCAGCGAGACTTTCCATCGGCGGCTCGAACGCCATGCCATCGACATGAGCTTCCGCGTCGGCCGCGACTATTTCCGTGGCACTTTGCGCACGCTGAAGGAGCACCGCGGCGAAGCCTTCGATCTGCTCGGCCTCGCGCTTAGCAAGCCCCGCTTCGATGCGGACGCGGTCCAGCGCGTGCGCGGGCAGGTTATGTCGGTCCTGCGCCGCGAGCTTACGGATCCGGACGATCTAGCGTCGCACCGCTGGTGGCAGACGGCCTTTCCGGATCACCCTTACGGGCGGCAGACATCCGGCTCGCTGGAGAGCGTGCCGCACATCACCGCGGACGACATGCGCGCCTATGTCCGTCGCGTCTTTGCACGCGACGGCCTCACTGTATCGATTGTCGGCGATATCGACGCCAAGGAGGCTGCCAGGCTGGTCGACCGCGCCTTTGGCAACCTGCCGGCGAACGGCGATTTGGCGCCGGTGCCATCGGCAACCCCGACCGCTCTCGGGCAGCGTATCGTCGTCAGTGTCGACGTGCCGCAGGCGGTGGTGAGGTTCGGCGGTGAGGGAATCGCGCGCAGCGATCCCGACTTCATGGCCGCCTATGTCGTCAACCATATTCTCGGCGGCGGCGACTTCACGTCGCGGCTCTACCAACAAGTGCGCGAAAAGCGGGGGCTCGCCTATGGCGTCGCGACCAGTCTGATCTGGTTCCGCCACGCCGCCGTGCTGTTGGGCGGCACCGCGACTCGTGCCGATCGCACCGCCGACGCGCTCCGCATCATCGAACAACAGATCAAGCTCATGGCCGAGAAAGGGCCGACCGCTCAAGAGCTGGCCGCGGCCAAGTCGTACCTCAAGGGCGCTTACGCGCTGTCGCTCGATTCTTCGACCAAAATCGCCGCTCAGTTGACAGAGATCCAACTCGACAATCTCGGCATCGATTATATTCAGCGTCGTAGCGGCATGATCGATAACGTGACGCTTGCTGATGCAAAACGAGTGGCCAAACGGCTCTATGGCGATGGCTTGCTGGTCGTCGTTGCCGGCCGGCCCAAGGGTCTCACGTCGGGACTGGTGCCGGAGCGATCGATACCGCTTGGGCAGGAGGGTGGCTCGCCCAGTGCGAAGCCAGGCCTCGCCCACGAGCCGGAATGATGCAGCAGACTTCGTAACCTGCTGACCGCCCTCCGGATCATGCTGGGCGGCAATGTAGGGCGGACCTTGTGCCCGCCGTGAATGGACCGGCCACAAAAGCCACCGCTACTGCTACAATCCGCGGCGCCATGCTCCGCGTCACCGACACGATTTCGATCGACGAATCCGAACTGTCTGAAAGCTTCGTCCGCTCTTCCGGGCCCGGCGGGCAGAACGTGAACAAGGTATCGAGTGCGGTGCAGCTGCGCTTCGATGCGCGCCGGTCACCGTCGCTGCCCAACGACGTGGCCGTCCGGCTGATGCGGCTTGCCGGCAAGCGGCTGACCAAGGACGGCGTCGTCGTCATAATCGCGCAGACTCATCGCGCCCAGGAGCGGAACCGGGAGGAGGCGCGGGAAAGGCTGTTCGAGCTGATCCGCAAGGCTGCCGTCAAACCGACCCCGCGCCGCGCCACCAAAGTGCCCAAGGCGGCGAGGAAGCGCCGGCTCGAAACCAAAAAGCGTCGTGCCGACATCAAGAAAATGCGTAGCGGCCGGCCGAATATGGACTGACGCGAATAGCGGGGGCGAGCACCACGCTCGCCTTACGGCCGCCCCGCCGGCGGCGCTAAGCTCGGCACAGCTGAGTCGCCGCCCCGTCCTCTTCTCCCGCAACCGGCGAGCGGTGAAGGAAAAACGGATGCCTGTTCGCCAATTACCCGAGGCCGTCATCAACCGCATCGCCGCCGGCGAAGTGGTCGAGCGCCCTGCGAGTGTCGTCAAAGAATTAGTGGAGAACGCGCTGGACGCGGGCAGCGGCCGCATCGACGTGCTCACCGACGGCGGAGGACGGCGGCTCATTCGTGTTACTGATGATGGCGCGGGTATGACGCGCGCCGACCTTGCGCTGGCTATCGAGCGCCACGCCACTTCCAAGCTCGACGGTGACGACCTGCTTGCCATCCGGACGCTTGGCTTCCGCGGCGAGGCGCTGCCCTCGATCGGAGCGGCGGCGCGGTTGACCATCACCACCCGCCACGCCTCCGAACCGCACGCCTGGAAGATCGCGGTCGAAGCGGGCGAGGCGACCCCGATCAGGCCCGCTGCGCTGGGGCAGGGAACCGCGGTCGAAGTGCGCGATCTGTTCTATGCCACGCCGGCGCGGCTCAAGTTCCTGAAGAGCGACCGCAGCGAAGCGGAAGCACTGCGCGACGTCGTGCGCCGGCTGGCGATGAGCCGGCCCGACGTTGCCTTTACGCTCGCCGGCGAGGAGCGCGAGCCGGCGACTTGGAGGGTCGCGGCGGGTGGCGATCGGCTGGCGCGTCTCGGAGATATTCTCGGCGCCGATTTCCGCGCGAATGCGATAGCCATCGAAGCGGAGCGGGAGGGCGTCCGCCTCACCGGTTTCGCTGCGCTGCCGACGCTGTCGCGCGCCAACTCGCTCGGTCAATTTCTTTTCGTCAATGGGCGTCCGGTGCGCGACAAAGTGCTGGTCGGCGCCGTGCGCGCGGCCTATGCCGATTATCTGCCGCGCGATCGTCATCCGTTGCTCGCTTTGTTCGTGATTCTGGAAGCGCGCGAGGTCGACGTCAACGTGCACCCGGCCAAAACGGAAGTGCGCTTTCGTGATAGCGGCCTCGTGCGCGGGCTGATCGTGCGCGCGCTGAAGGAGGCGCTGGCGCGAGAGGGGCAACGGGCAGCGACCTCGGGCGGCGGCGCGACCATCGCCGCCTTTCGTCCGCGTGAGATGCTGCGCGGCGGCTATGACTGGCGGCGCTCGCCTGCGCGGCCGCCCGCATTCGCGTCACAGCGCGCGGCTCCCTTCGGCTTTGCCGAAGCCGCGCAAGCGGCGTTCGATGTCGGCGCACCGGCGGCGGATGTGCGCACCGACACCGTCGAGCCTGTGCCAGAATTGCTTGACAGCCCGCTTGGCGCCGCGCGCGCCCAGGTGCATGAGACCTATATCGTGGCGCAGACCCGCGACGGCTTGGTTATCGTCGATCAGCACGCCGCGCACGAGCGCATCGTCTACGAGCGCATGAAAGCGGCGCTGGAAACATCCGGTGTCGCGAGGCAGATCTTACTCATCCCCGAAATCGTCGATCTTGACGAAGTGGATGCTGCACGGCTCGTCGCGCGCGCCGATGAACTGGCGCGGTTCGGTCTGACGCTCGAATCCTTCGGCCCCGGCGCGGTCGCGGTACGCGAGACGCCCTCGATGTTAGGCGAAGTGTACGTGCAGGGATTGGTGCGTGACCTTGCCGAGCACATGACGGAGTGGGACGACTCATTACCGCTCGAGCGACGATTGCTGCACGTCTCCGCGACGATGGCTTGCCACGGCTCGGTGCGCGCCGGCCGCCGGCTCAAGCCGGATGAGATGAACGCGCTCTTGCGCGAGATGGAAGCGGTGCCGAATTCGGGCCAATGCAACCACGGACGACCGACGTATGTGGAGTTGAAGCTGAGCGACATCGAGCGTCTGTTCGGGAGGAGCTAGAGGCGGGAGAAGCCCCGCCCCTACCTCACGACGTTCGCAAGAACGTCAACTCCGTGCCGTCGTATTCGCGCCGTTCTATTTCTTCGAATCCATTGGGCGCAACAAAGTTGACGCCCGCCGCTTCCTCTACGATGACCAACGCATTGGACCTAAGCCACCCGCCTTCGCGCGCGCAGACGAGCGCCTTCTCGGCGAGACCCATTCTGTAAGGCGGATCGAGGAAAGCGAGCGAGAACGGTGCCAGCGGATGCACCGGCCCGAGCCGCGTCGCATCGCGGCGGAAAACGCGGGTGACGCCGCCGAGTCCCAGGTTCTCGATGTTGTTGCGCAGAAGCGCGCGGGCTTCCACGCCCTCATCGACGAATAAAGCGTAGGCCGCGCCGCGCGAGACCGCCTCGATGCCAAGCGCGCCGGTGCCGGCGAAAAGATCGAGCACGCGCGCGCCGGTGACCGGATCGTCGTAACGGTGCGCCAGAATATTGAACAGCGACTCGCGCAACCGATCGCTGGTCGGCCGCACGGCATCCGATTTCGGCCCGGCGATCGGGCGCGAGCGCAAGCGTCCGCCGACCACTCTCATTTCGGCTTCGGCCGCGACGGCCGCGGTCCGCCGCTGCGGTCCGGACGGCGGCGTTTGTTCGGGTGACGCGTGCCCCTTGTCTTGTCGTTCCGGTTGTGCGCCGCGCTTTCACCGTCACCCTGAGGCGGCTGGGCCGTAGCAGGCGCAGCCTTCGTAAACTTGGCTGCGGTGCGGGGCCCTCGAAGGGCGACGGCTCCGGCGGTGCCCGCCATCCGTCGAGGCTCGCGCGTTCCACGCGCTCGCACCTCAGGATGACGGCGAGAGGATTGCCTTTCGTCCTCCAACGGTCCCTCGAAATCCGCCTTCGCCGCTTCGATTAACTCCGGCCCGAGCGCTTCACGTAAACTCGCGGTGTCGGCCTCCTCGACCGCGCCTTCATCGAGTTCGCCCAGTTCGAAGGGTCCATAAGCGAGCCGGATAAGCCGGTTCACCTTGAGGCCGAGCGACTCGAGCACCTTGCGTACTTCGCGGTTCTTGCCCTCTCGAATGGAAAAGGTGAGCCACACATTGGCGCCTTGCTCCCGGTCGAGCGTCGCTTCGACCGGTCCATAGCGCACGCCCTGGATGGTGATGCCGCCGCGCAAGCGATCGAGCGCTTCTTGCGTCACCCGCCCGAGTGCGCGCACCCGGTAGCGGCGCAGCCAACCGGTCGCCGGCAGTTCGAGTACGCGCGCGAGGCCGCCGTCATTGGTGAGCAGCAGAAGCCCCTCGGTATTGATGTCGAGGCGGCCGATGCTGATCACGCGTGGCAGCCGTTTGGGCAACGAATGAAAGATTGTGTCGCGCCCTTGCGGATCGGCGTGGCTGGTCACCAGCCCGCGCGGCTTGTGGTAGCGGAAGAGTCGTGTGCGGGCGCGGCGGGGCAGGGGCTCGCCGTCCACCGTGACGCGGTCACGCGGGCGCACGTTGAGGGCGGGCGACGTGATTAGGGCCCCGTTTACCGCCACGCGGCCGGCGGCAATCCACGCTTCCGCCTCGCGCCGCGAGGCGAGCCCGGCGCGGGCGATAATCTTCGCGATGCGCTCGCCTTGTTTGTCATGGTTGCTTTTTTCGGGCATGAGCGGGATTTATGGCATCGCTCACTTTCATGCAAACGGCCCTCGAAGAAGCCCGCGCGGCGGCTGTGCGCGGCGAGGTGCCGGTCGGTTGCGTGATCGTTCGCGATAACGCGGTGATCGCGCGCGCCGGCAATCGCACGATCGCCGGCAAGGATGCCACCGCTCACGCGGAGCTGATCGCCATCCGGGCGGCTTCGGCCGCGCTCGGCTCGGAGCGCCTCATCGGCTGCGATCTTTACGTGACGCTCGAGCCGTGCGCGATGTGTGCGGCGGCGATATCGTTTGCTCGCATACGCCGGCTTTATTTCGGTGCGGGCGATCCGAAAGGCGGCGCGGTCGAGCACGGCGTGCGCCTTTTCGGGTCACCGACTTGCCACCACCGGCCGGACGTCTATGGCGGCATCAACGAGAGCGAGTGCGCGGCGTTGCTGACGGATTTTTTCCGCGAGCGGCGATAGGCGTTAGACGCTGCCGTCAACGGCTGCAAGTAATGGGTTAGCCGCTCATGCCCGCGCAAGCGCAATCCAGATCGTATGCTCCGTGCGATCTGGTTCCCCGCTTCCGGGCTTCGCCCGCGCTTCGGCGGGCCGAGGCCTCTGCCCGTCGAAGCCATTTGGCGAAGACGGGTCGCGGGGACGAGTGCAGCCGGTGTCACGCCGTCTTGTCCACCAGCTTGCCCATTCCCGGCGGCGGCGGCGCCTGCCGCACGACCGCTTCGGCAGTGAATGCAGCATTTTCGCTATCGCGATCGCGCGGCGGCGGCGATGTCCTCGGCGATGGTTCTGTCCTGGTCGTGATCATCTGAACGCCGATGCTGTCGACGCTTGCGGCTCTGCCGGTCCGATCGGCGGCGCATGCTATTGGCCGCTTCTCAATCGAGTGCAAAGACGAGCGTCGAAATCCAGCAGGTCGCAGAAATGGAATCTTGACTCTGTGAGCGCGCCCCGGCCCCCTCCGCTAGCCATGCGCGGGCTTGACCCGTGCAACTACGATGACGCGCAGCACGGTTCTCGCCGCGTAAGCCTAGCCACCATCGCAAGAGGACAGGAAAAGCAGAAGGCTAAGTCTCTTGCGCGAAGCGCCAGGCCGTCTCGGCGAGCGGGCGGATCATCTCGGCTTTTGCCGGCGCGAATTCGCTCGTTGCGGTGCCGTCGCGCACGCGGCCGATGATGCCTTGCAGGATGGCGGCGATACGGAAAAAATTATAAGCGAGATAAACCGAAAGGTAAGGACGCGGGTCAAGCCCGGTGCGTGAAACGTAAGACTCGACGTAAGCGTCGACGGTCGGGATACCCAGCGCATCGAGACCGTGTCCGACGAGAGACGCCGTGCCGGCCGCGCTCTCCGAATGCGGCATATGCCACGTCATCAGGTGATAAGAGAAATCGGCGAGCGGATCGCCCAGCGTCGACAATTCCCAGTCCAGCACGGCAACTATTCGAGGCGCCTCGTTGGCGACGATGAGATTATCGAGCCGGTAATCGCCGTGCACCAGCCGCACCGGCGCGGGCGGCGGCAGATGCCGCGGTAACCAGTCGATGAGCCGCTCCATCTCTTCGATCTTTTCGGTTTCCGAAGCGCGATATTGCTTCGACCAGCGCTCGACTTGACGCGCAACATAATTTTCGCCTCTGCCGAAACTGCCGAGCTCGATCTGCGCCGGCTCGAAAGAATGCAGTCGTGCGATCGTTTCGTTCATGGCATCGAAAACTGCCGCGCGTTCGCGAGTATTGGAGCCGGGCATCTGCGGCTCCCAGAACACCCGGCCATCGACATAGCTCATGACATAGAACGCGGTGCCGGCGATGCTGTCGTCATCGCAAAAAGCGAGCGCTTCGGCGACCGGGAAGCCTTGCGCATGCAGCGCACGAATGACGCGATATTCGCGATCGACTGCATGCGCTGACGGCAGCAGCTTGCCCGGCGGCTTGCGCCGCAACACGTAAGCGCGCGCGGGCGTCTGCAACAGATAAGTCGGGTTCGACTGCCCGCCTTTGAACTGCTTCACCGTCAGTGGGCCGGCGAAGCCAGGGATATTCGTCGCGAGATAGGCGGCGAGGCGCGCCACGTTGATGCGCAAGCTCGCGCTGACCTCTTTGGTGCCTGAGAATGCGTGCTGGCGATCGATGGTGGACATTTTCCGTAGTCTGTCCTCACCGGACGGGATGGTCGAGTCCCGCAGGCCGACGCTGTAGACCTGCTGGCGCGGTCGTAAATGCATTGGGCCAAAGGCGACCCATTGCTCACAACGCGCCCAGCATATTGACCTGCGACGGTAAGCCGCTACGCTCCCTCAGGGGTTGTAGGGATAGCCGGCCGAATGCCGGCACGCGATGGGCGAGATCGATTTCGAGCAACTGGAAATTGCCGCCGGGCGGCTGGGCGATGCGGTGATTGATCCTGCCGTCTGGCCGGAACTGATGGACGGCATCTG
This sequence comes from Pseudolabrys sp., assembly GCA_035765795.1. Classification (GTDB taxonomy): domain Bacteria; phylum Pseudomonadota; class Alphaproteobacteria; order Rhizobiales; family Xanthobacteraceae; genus Pseudolabrys. The sequence continues at coordinate 12,458 of DASTWX010000005.1, forward strand.
TCGTGCCGTGGGAGCGACCGGCGCGGCTTTGCTTCAGAGCGATGCGCGTACGCCGGATGTCCCCTACACCAGCTCTATCGAGGGATTGTACAAGCGTTATTTCGGCGACGGGTGGCATCAGCGCGATACGCGCGCAAACAAGGGCGTGCCGTTGCTCCTGCGTGGTGGCGCGCTAATCAACGATGAAGACGTGGTCACGCCGGAGGAGATGGCGCATGACCCTTATTACAACGAATGCAATATTCCATGCGGCTTCAAGTGGTTCACTACGATCGCCGTTTGGGCCGGGCCGGCGCTATGGGGCTTGGCAATCCAGCGGACGCCGCGGGAAGGTCCGTTCGAAGCGCAGGACAAACGTATCTTGGCGCCGCTCTCGCAGCGATTGAGCGAAGCCGCGACACTCTCCACCGCCATCGGTCGCCTTGCGCTGTCGAGTGCGACCGGCGCGCTGAATGCGGTGCACCAGCCGGCGGTTGCCATTGACCGCACGGGATTGGTGCTGGACGCCAATGCGCTGGCGCACGCCCTTTTCGATCGGGACTTCGGGGTCGCCAACCGGCATCTCGCGCTGAGCGACGCCCTGGCGAAGAACTGCTTGGAAAAGTTGCTGGAGCAACTGCGCGCCTGCCCCGAAGCAGTCGGCCTTCCCGCTTCGCCGATCGTCGCTAGACGCAAAGGCCGGGCACCGGTCGTCATCCGCCTGCTGCCGGTCCCGCCCGCGGCGCGCGGCCCGTTCCTCGGCGCGCGTGCCTTGCTGACCTTCACCGTTGTCGAGCCGCGTACGGGCCCCTGCGCCCCTCTGCTGGTGACAGCGTTCGCTCTGACGCCGGCCGAAGCGAAGCTTGCCTCGCTCATTGCCGAGGGCATCGCGCCCGAGCGCGCGGCGGAGCAACTCGGCATCGCGCGCGAAACCGCGCGCGTGCACCTCAAAGCCGTCTTCGCCAAAACCGGCACGCACCGGCAAGCGGAGCTCGTTGCGCTCTTGGCGCGGGTGTAGGGAGCGGGTTTGACCAGGGCGAAATCAATGGCGCTTGTGCGCCACGCCGCTCTGCCTGCTCTACAGGACTTCTCGCTCAATCGCCCGCCAGCCGATATCGCGGCGGCAGAAGCCCTGCGGCCAACGTATGCGACCGATGGCTTCGTAAGCGCGCATCTGCGCCTCGTGGACAGTCTTGCCGGTCGCGCAGATATTCAAGACGCGGCCCCCGTTCGCCAGAATGCGATCATCAGCAGCCTTGGTGCCGGCGTGGAAAATCTCCACGTGTTCGACTTGCGCGGCTTCGTCGAGCCCTTCAATTGCCGAGCCTTTGCCGTAAGCGCCCGGATAGCCCTTCGTCGCCATCACGACGGTGAGCGCGGCATCAGCCAGCCAGCGTAGATCGAAGTTCTTCAACTGTCCGTCGCATGCCGCGATCAGCGCGGGCACAAGGTCGGACATCAGCCGCAGCATCAACACCTGGCATTCCGGGTCGCCGAAGCGGACGTTGTATTCGATGAGCTTCGGGCCATCAGCGGTGATCATCAATCCGGCGAACAGCACGCCCTTGTAAGGCGCGCCCGCATGCTTGAGCGCGCGTACGGTCGGCAGCACGATCTCGTCCATGACGCGCTTGTTCATCTCCGCCGTCATTACCGGGGCGGGGGAATAGGCGCCCATGCCGCCGGTGTTGCCGCCGGTGTCGCCGTCGCCCACCCGCTTATGGTCCTGCGCCGAAGCGAGCGGGACCGCCGTTTCGCCGTCGCAGAGGGCGAAGAAGGAGGCCTCCTCGCCGACAAGGCAATCCTCGATCACGATCTCCCAGGCCGGCTGGCCGAGCCCGCCGCCGAACATCATGTCGACGGCCGCTTCGGCCTCCGCGGCCGTCTGCGCGACCACCACGCCCTTGCCGGCGGCGAGCCCGTCCGCCTTCACCACGATCGGCGCCCCCCGCTCGCGCACGTAGGCTTTGGCCGCCGCCGCCTGCTTGAAGCGGCGATAAGCGGCGGTCGGAATGTTGTTGGCCTTGCAGAGATCCTTGGCGAAGCCCTTGGAGCCTTCCAGCCGCGCCGCCCAGCGGGTCGGACCGAAGGCCTTGATGCCGGCGGCGCCGAGATCGTCGACGATGCCTGCACAGAGCGGGGCCTCGGGTCCGACCACCACCAGATCGATCTTCTGGTTCTTGGCGAAGGCGATCACCGCTGCATGGTCGGCGATGTCGAGGTCCACGCATTCGGCCTCGCGCGCGATGCCGGCATTGCCCGGCGCGCAGTAGAGCTTGTCCGTGAGCGGGCTCGCGGCGATCTTCCAGGCCAGCGCATGCTCGCGGCCGCCCGAGCCGAGGATGAGGATGTTCATGGCTCATCGCCTCCCGCGTTCTGCCCCGACTTGACCCAGGCCTCCATCCAACCTCATCTGACCGCTCGATTTTGTGAGCATGCCGCATTCACCCCGGCAAGAGCGGCGGCATTTCTGTAACATACCAGCTTCTCCTGCAAGAGATTCGAGTTCCAATGACCGCACCCGTCTCCAGCAATATTGCGGAATGGACCGTCTCCGAACTCTCGGCCGCGCTCAAGCGCACCGTCGAAGATGCCTACGGTTACGTCCGCGTGCGCGGGGAGGTATCCGGGTTCCGCGGTGCATCGCCCTCGGGCCACTGCTATTTCCGGCTCAAGGACGACCGTGCCGTGCTCGAGGCGGTCGTCTGGAAGGGCACATTTGCCCGCATGCGCGTGAAGCCGGAAGAGGGCCTCGACGTCATCGCCTCGGGTCGCCTCACGACGTTCGCCGGTTCCTCCAAGTACCAGATCGTCGTCGACAGCCTGGAGCCCGCCGGCGTCGGCGCGCTGATGAAACTGCTTGAGGAGCGCAAGAAGAAGCTCGCTGCGGATGGCCTGTTCGATGCGTCGCGCAAGCAACTCCTGCCGTTCCTGCCCGAGGTGATCGGCGTGGTGACGTCGCCGACCGGCGCTGTCATCCGCGATATCTTGCACCGTCTGCAAGACCGCTTTCCGCGGCGGGTCCTGGTGTGGCCCGTGCGTGTGCAGGGCGATTCAAGTGCGGCAGAAGTGGCAGCGGCGATTGAAGGCTTCAACGCCTTGCCGGAAGGAGGGCCCGTGCCGCGCCCCGATCTCATTATCGTGGCGCGCGGCGGCGGCTCGCTGGAAGACCTCTGGTCGTTCAACGAGGAAATCGTCGTGCGCGCGGCGGCGGCCAGCCTGCTGCCTTTGATCTCGGCGGTCGGGCACGAGACCGACGTGACGCTGATCGACTTCGCCTCCGATAAGCGGGCGCCGACGCCTACGGCCGCGGCGGAACTCGCGGTGCCTGTGCGCTCCGAACTGCTCAGTCGGCTCGCTGCATTGGAGGCGCGCAAACGCGCGTGTTGGCAACGCGGCCTCGATCAGCGGCGCAAGGAACTCGGTCTTCTCACCCGCGCGCTGCCGAAGGACATCCTTGCTGCGCCGCGCCAGCAACTCGACTCGCTCGCCGAGCGGCTGCCGCGCGCGCTGCGCGCCAATGCGCAAATCCATCACACGCAATATTCGCGCGTCGCCGGCCGCCTCTCGCCGCGTCTCCTGCGCAATCAGATCGAGCGCCGTCGCGAGCGTTACGACGGTCTGCACCGGCGCTTGCAGGCAAGTCTTCTCGCCAACGCCCAGGCGCACCGCGCCCGCATCGCACGCCAGCGCGACCATGTTGTGGCCTGCGGCAACGCTGGGCGCCGCGCCATGCTCACATTGCTCGACCAGCGCGCTGCGCGCATCGAGCGGGCCGAGCGCTTGCTCGCCGCCTTTTCGTATCGCGAGGTGCTCAAGCGCGGCTTTGCGCTGGTCCGCGACGGCGAAGGGCGGCCCTTGCGCGCCGCAGCCGACGTCGTCGGCGGTACGCGGCTTGAGATCGAGTTCACCGACGGCCGTGTCGGCGCCGTGGCGGAGGGCTCGGTCGCCGAACGTAAGCCGCAGCCGGCTCCGCCGCGGTCCAAGCCGCGCTCGCGCGGCGGTGAAGGCGGCGGCGGGCAGGGCAGCTTGTTCGGCTGACGCTTTGGGTGGCTTGCGCCGGAACCTCGCCGCCCAAGCCTTCCGCCGCCCGACGTGAGCGACTATCTTGCGTTGTGACAGCGCAACGGAGGCCGGCTTGCTCAATCGTTATGATCGTTCCCCGCCGATGAGCGGTGAGGCCGAGGTCAAATACCTGGACGGCGACTTCCGCGTGGTGCGCCCGGGCGCCTATGTCCGCTGCGCGGTGACCGGCGTGCCCATTCCGCTCGAAGAGCTCAGATATTGGGACGTCGACTTGCAGGAACCCTACGCCTCGCCCGAGGCGGTGCTTCGACGCCATCGCGAGCTGCGTGACGCGTGACCGCTTCACGTGGGTTGTGCGGATCAGGCCTTCGCACCGCGAAACTGGCATGGAAACTCAAGACTTCTTGCTGCCCATCTTATCCACCTGCTCGTAAACCGCCTTGGCCACAGATTCGAGCCGTGCGCGTTCGGGAGGTCCGCTCACCACATACGCGAGCTTGTCGTCCACCCAATAGACCGCGGCGAACCGTTTGCCTTCCGTGAACCGTAGCGCGGTCTCCGGCGCCGTTTCTGCTTTCGCGCAATAGATGGTGAAGCGTTCGCCCGATGGTGCTTCGTACATGTAGAAGGCGGTTGCGCCGCTCGGCCCCGGCAACAGCCGTCCGCCCACCAGCTTGAGGTCGATATTGCGCAGATCAGGGACCCGCAAGCGCTCGCCCACACGCTTGGATAACCATTGCGTCATGTGCGCGCGCTCGTCGCCCGGTACTTCGACCGGATGCCGCACCTCGACGACGTAGAGCCGGTGCGCCTCCAGCGCATCGGCGGTGAGCAGGCCGAAATCCTTTGTCGGCGATGCGCTCATTCCGCGTGCGATCCATCCGGAGCCGCCGCCGATCAAGAATGCGATCAGTGCCGCCGCGGCGACCCGGGCCCACAAACGGGCAGGGCGCTCGCGCGCGATGAGCCGCTCGAGCGCGAGCCGCGCCGGGACCGGCTCCTCCGCTACTGCGCCGTAACGGGCGCGGATGCTGTCCGCCTGTGCGCGCCATGCCGTCACCCTCGCCGCGTCCTCGGGATGCGCCGCCAGCCAGGCCGCCATTGCCTCCGCGCGATCGGCAGGCAATTGGCCATCAACGAACGCATGCAGCTCCTCTTCCGTTATAGGCGCCAAACGATCCGTCATGATTCAACTGTTCCTCATTTCACGCGGCGCAGCGCCGGACGCGCGCCCTCGAGATAAGCTTTGATCTGAGCCCGCGCGCGGGCGAGGCGGGACATCACGGTGCCGATCGGTACGCCTTGCACCTCGGCCACCTCGCGATAGCTGAGGCCTTCGAGCACTACGAGCAATAAGGCGTTGCGCTGGTCCTCGACCAGCGTGGCCAGCGCGCGCTCGATATCGCGTTGACCGGCTTCAGGCCCTGAGAAGTCGGGTGCGTCGTTGTCTTCGATCGGCGTCAAGGCTGGACGCCGCGCCAAAGCCCGCAAGCGGTTGCGGTTAAGGTTCGTCAAGATCGTGTAGAGCCAACTCCGCACATCGTCTCCTTGAAACAGGTGCTCCGAACGCAACGCGCGTACCAGCGTGTCCTGCACCAAGTCGTCGGCGGTTTCGGCGTCCCGCGTGAGCGCGCGCGCATATCGGCGCAGCGCAGGGATGGCCGCCTCCACCATCTGCCGAAACGTCGCCACGCCGCCCCCTTCGTATCGCTCGCCGCGCTCGCCGGATCGGGACCGGTCGGCGCGCGGCGCATGTTCAACGCGAAGAATATACCCCGCCGTGCGCGCTCATATTCCCGGAAATATCTTGAATTAACGAGGCATACAGAGGCTTTGACCCGGCTTGCTTGATGGTGCCAAGGCCCTATGCCATAGGGAGGCCGGCCGGCGCTCACCGGCATATCGAGGAAGATCAATGCCGGAAAATGCGGGCTTCATGCGGGGCAAACGCGGCCTGATCATGGGCGTGGCCAATAATCGTTCGATCGCCTGGGGGGTCGCGCGCGCCTGCCGCGATCAGGGCGCCGATCTCGCCTTCACCTACCAGGGCGATGCGCTGAAGAAGCGGGTCGAGCCGCTTGCCGAGGAGGTGGACGGCCTCGTGGTCGGCCATTGCGACGTCACCGATCCGGTAACTCTCGACGCCATTTTCGCTGCCGTCGAGCAAGCCTGGGGCGAGCTCGACTTCGTGCTGCATGCCATCGCTTTTTCCGATAAGGATCAACTCGACGGCCGCTACGTCGACACGAGCGAGGACAACTTCACCAAGACGATGCTGGTGAGCTGCTATTCCTTTACCGCGGTGGCCCAACGCGCCGAGAAGCTGATGAGGAACGGCGGTTCGCTGCTCACGCTCACCTATTACGGTGCTGAGAAGTGGATGCCGCATTACAACGTGATGGGGCTCGCAAAAGCTGCACTCGAATGCTCGGTGCGCTACATGGCGGCCGACCTGGGAGAGAAGAACATTCGCGTCAACGCGATCTCAGCCGGTCCGCTGAAGACCTTGGCTGCCTCCGGGATCGGCGACTTCCGCTACATCCTCAAATGGAATGAATACAACACGCCGCTGCGCCGGAACGTAAGTCTCGACGATGTCGGCAAGGCCGGCGTCTACTTGCTCTCCGACATGGCGAGCGGCGTGACGGGAGAGGTCCATCATGTCGACGCCGGCTATCATATCGTCGGCATGAAGCATCCCGAGGCGCCGGACATTGAGGTCGGCAAGGATTGAGCAGGCCAAGAGGGCAATGGGATGCCGCGGCCCGTCCTCTATTACATCCGCCACGGCGAAACCGATTGGAATGTCGTGGGGCGTCTGCAAGGCCATCAGGACGTGCCATTGAACGCCCGCGGCCGAGCGCAGGCCAAGCGTTGCGGCGAGGTACTGCGGGATCTATTCGCGCGTAAAGGGATTGATGCTCTCGGTCTCGATTACGTATCGAGCCCGCTTGGGCGGGCGCGGCAGACGATGGCGTTGGCGCGTGCCGGACTTGGGCTCGATGCGGAAGACTATCGTGTAGCCGCCGAACTGATCGAGATTTCGTTCGGCGATTGGGAAGGCTTCACCATTGCGCAACTGCGTGAACGCGATCCTCAACGTGTTGCCGCCCGCGAGCACGACAAATGGCATTTTCTGCCGCCTGCCGGCGAAAGCTACGAGGCCGTGTCGGCGCGTATGTACGATTGGTACCGCGGGCTTACTCGCGATACGGTCGCGGCCGCCCATGGCGGCACCGCCCGCGGGCTGATGGCGGCGCTCGGAATCGCCAAACCGGCGGCAGCACCGCTCATCGATATCGAGCAGGGCGTCGTTTACGTTTTCGCCGGCGATACGCTTACGCGCTACGCCTGATATCCGCCAAACTCAGGCGCGCTGCCTGGTACGCGAAACAAAACGGCCGGACTCGCGTCCGGCCGTTCGGATGAGCGCGGAGCTCGCGCTAGTTTCACTTCTTCTCCATCTTTTTCTTAGTTTTGACGTGCTTCGCCTTGGCCGGGTGGGTCTTCTGCATCGTCGATTCTTTGTTGGACTTTTTCTTGGCGGCCGACAAGGTGTTGGCGAGGTCGGACTTCTTGGCCGGCTTCTTCTTCATCACCTTCTTGCTGTGCTTCTTGGCATGCTTTTTGGCCTTCTTAGCCGAGAAGGTGTTGGCGGTGAGCTCCGACTTCTTGGCCGGCTTCTTCTTCATAACTTTCTTGCTGTGCTTTTTGACATGCTTCTTGGCTTTCTTCGCCGAGAAGGTGTTGGCGGTGAGCTCGGATTTCTTGACCGGCTTCTTCTTCATCGCCTTCTTGTGCTTCTTGGCGTGTTTTTTCGCCGAGTGCTTGTGGGTCTTCTTTTTGGCGGCCGAAAGCGTGTCGCTCTTCACGATGCCGTTGTTGAGCGCCGGAGCGGCGATGGTCGGCAGGCTCGTCGCAGCGAGAAAGCCGAGCGCGACCGCGATGGCAGTTAGTTTGCGCATTGTCCTAATCCTCGTTGGGTCCATCGAATTGGCGGGCGAGGAGCCGTGGGCTCGACAGTCGAATCCTGCTTGCTTCTCCCCGACCAGGACTCTTTCAATACTCCGCCGGCCGCCGCCCGACAATCGCAAAATCGGAAAAAGTCGTTTTATTTCCGTAACTTAACGGATATTCAGCTTCTCATTAATTGACGTTCATGCAGGTGAATGATCGTTCACGCCGGCTGCCGTTTTGCTCGCCGCCTCGCCGGCCGTGTACTGCTCTTATGCGGTGCGGGGCTCATTTGACCACCACCGGCGCGCGGGCTACCAAGCCGCCATTCAGGCGGAACGTCCATGTCCTTCAACACCTTCGGCCACCTTTTCCGCTTCACCAGCTTCGGCGAGAGCCATGGAGCCGCGATCGGCTGCGTCGTGGACGGTTGTCCGCCGCGGATTCCCTTGCAGGCGGCGGATATCCAGCGTGAGCTCGACCGCCGGCGACCGGGCCAGTCGCGCTTCACGACCCAGCGGCAAGAGCCGGACACGGTGCGGATCATGTCCGGTGTGTTCACCGACGAATCCACCGGACAACAGGTCACGACCGGCACGCCGATCATGCTGGAGATCGAGAATGTCGACCAGCGCTCGAAGGATTATTCCGAGATCAAGGATACGTATCGGCCGGGGCACGCCGGCTATGTCTACGACGTCAAGTACGGCATCCACGATTATCGTGGCGGGGGCCGCGCGTCCGCTCGCGAGACAGCCGTGCGCGTGGCTGCCGGCGCTGTTGCCCGCAAGGTCGTTCCGGGAGTCACCGTGCGCGCCGCGCTGGTGCAGATGGGACCGCATGAAATCGACCGTTCGCGCTGGGACTGGGCCGAGGTGGCGAAAAACCCGTTCTTTTGTCCGGACGCACAGCAGGCCAAATTCTTCGAGAGCTACCTCGACGGTGTCCGCAAGCGTGGATCGTCCGTCGGGGCGGTGATCGAAGTTGTGGCCGAAGGCGTTCCCGCCGGTCTCGGCGCGCCGGTCTATGCCAAGCTCGATGCCGAGCTCGCTTCTGCGTTGATGGGCATCAACGCGGTAAAGGGCGTAGAAATCGGCGACGGCTTCGCCACCGCCGCGCTGCACGGTGAAGAAAACGCCGACGAGATGCGCGCAGGCAACGAAGGCAAGCCGGCGTTCCTCTCCAATCATGCCGGCGGCATTCTCGGCGGCATTTCGACCGGCCAGCCGATCGTCGCGCGCTTTGCGGTGAAGCCGACGTCCTCGATCCTTATTCCGCGCAAGACGGTGGACCGTTACGGCCGCGACGCCGAGGTCGTCACCAAGGGCCGTCACGATCCGTGCGTCGGCATCCGCGCCGTGCCGGTCGCCGAGGCGATGGTGGCTTGCGTGCTCGCCGATCATTACCTGATGCAGCGTGGCCAAGTGGGCGAGGGGGCGGCGTGGCCGTTCGAGAAGTGCGATTGAATCAAGGACCTCATGGTTCGAGACGCGTCGCTTGCGCGACGCTCCTCACCATGAGGCGAACTGAAATGGAAGCCCTCATCCTGAGGAGCGCACCGTCAGGTGCGCGTCTCGAAGGATGAGGACGGCTGGAGACCAGAGTGCCCGATAACCACCACAGCGTCGAAGCAGCCATTAAGGCTTTCGCGAGAGGTGAACTCGTCGTTGTCACCGATGATGACGATCGCGAGAACGAAGGCGATTTGTTCGTCGCCGCCTCGCTCTGCACGCCGGAAAAGATGGCCTTCATCATTCGCCATACGTCGGGCATCGTTTGTGCGCCGCTTGGCGGAGAGCAGGCGCGGCGGTTGCATCTCGATCCCATGGTGGCGGAAAACGACGCGCCGCTCGGCACCGCCTTCACGGTGACCGTCGACGTGCGTCACGGCCTGACCACCGGCATCTCGGCGGAGGAGCGCTGCAACACCGTGCGGGCGCTCGCCAACGACAACAGCGGCGCTTCCGATTTCGTGCGTCCCGGCCATGTCTTTCCGCTCGTCGCAAAGCAAGGCGGCGTGCTGATGCGCTCCGGTCACACCGAGGCTTGCGTCGATCTTTGCCGCTTGGCCGGTCTGCCGCCGGTCGGCGTCCTGGCGGAATTGATGAACGACAACGGCTCGGTGATGCGAGGCCCCGAGGTCGCTGCCTTCGCACGCGCGCATGGATTCGTTCAGCTCTCGATCGCGGAACTGATCGCTTACCGGCAGAATCGCGACAAGCTGGTGGAGCGGGTCGGCGAATTCCAGGCATTTTCGGAGATCGGACCGTTGCAGGGCTATGCCTACGTGACGCCGTTCGACCGCGTCCATCACATGGCCTTTATTTACGGTGACCTCGGCGACGGCCGTGCCGTGCCGGCGCGCTTGCATCGAGCCGATGTGATCGGCGACGTGTTCGGCGGCGCCAAGCCCATCCACGCGTCGCTCGCGCGTTTCGCCGAAGAGGGGCGCGGCGTCATCATCTACCTGCGCGACGGCACCGCCGGGGTCCCGGTCGCCGAGATTCCGCATGAGGGCGGAACCGGGGCCGAAGCGGCCCGCGCTCAACAATGGCGCGAGATCGGTCTCGGCGCGCAGATTCTCAAGGACCTCGGCATCTCCTCGATCCGGCTGCTCTCTTCCAGCAAGCGTACCTATGTCGGCCTGGGCGGCTTCGGCATCGAGATCGTCGAGACTGAGGCGTTGGAGGGGTGAGTGGATACATATTCACGAAGACGATTGTTTCGATAAAATTTCAGCTCGCCGCTTGGCCATGCAAGCTAGCCGATTGCCTGGTCAACAAATGTGAGTGAGAGGTAGAGAGCCATCTGACTCGGCGTATAGTTTGGGGATGGACGAAGGGGGGTAAGTGAGGGAAGAGGCATTCAAAGCCTGGCTCGAGGCTGGTGGTACAAACACAGAGGCCGGGCGCAGCACGCGCGCGTATGCCGTTCGCACGATTGAGAATAATCTAGAAGCGCTTGGTTCTCCTCACGCCGATCTCGACGGCGCATGGAAGGCAGATCGATTTGAACAACTACGCCAGACGCTAAAGGACATACGCGAGGACTTCATAGCTGGCGGCACAGATTATCGCGTGCTGATGCCGGCGTCGGACAATCCTTATAATCGGCTGTCGAGCTGGCGATCCTGGCTCGGCCAATACGGCCAGTTCCTAAGCGGTGAACCCCGGGGTGAGAGCGACGCCGATCGAATCCGGCAGTATGTGCTTGAACACTATATTGAGCCCGGCCGAGAGCGCGAGGCAGAATCGGTTGATGTCTTGGTTCGCGATGTTAACGAGGAGCTTGGCCTCAACCGGGCATGGCCGAATATTTGCCAGGCCATCACTGGCTCCAAATTTTTAGAAATGGCCGATGTCGAGCCGCCCGAACCGATCGGCGCAAACCAAAGTTCGGCAACGGTCTTCCGGTTTCACTTAGGCGAAGCAGGCAGCGACCGGGACAGTGCGAGGGGGCCACGACCCTTTATCTTGTTCGACGCTGCAGGAGCGGCGTTTAAACCCGTCCTGAATTACAACGGCCGAACGGGCCGCTCAGCTTACCGGATCAAGCCGCCGGGTGAGAGCAACAAGGCAGACGAGGCCGTCGAAGTCGACACCATTGCCGAGGTCGCGCGCGCCATGCTCGTCGACGGACGCCCCACGAGAGTCCAATCCATCCGGGGCGGTACGGTCAACTATCTTGCTTACGGAAAACAGAAACTTGTGAGGTATGAGCTCGACCCGGCAATCGCCAAAGAAATTGGTGTCCCGCCGCAGGGGAACTTGCGCACTCTCGATCGCGACGCGTCCAATCGACCTGAAGCTCACCAAGCAACGGACCAACACGTGACTCA
>DASTWX010000006.1:0-13725 GCA_035765795.1 Pseudolabrys sp.
CCGGCGCGCATCTGGCAGGCGATCGAGGAAAGCAAGCGGCGTCAAGAGGCGTAACCAGGGCCGGCATGCCGGCCCGCTACAAAACGCAATGGTCCCCCGCCGTCGGCCGGGCCATAGTCCGGCTGCCGACAGGAATTTTGCATGACGGAGGCAATAGAGCTTCAAGGCGCGGGCCGCGCCTCGCATATCCGCGTGGTCGGCGCGGTGAGCGCAGCGCATTTCGTATCGCACTACTACATCATCTTGCTGGCGCCGCTTCTGCCGTTCGTGCGTGCGGATTACGGCGTGAGCTATACCGAGATCGGAATAGCCTTCGCCGCCTTCAACGTGGTCTCGGCTCTCCTGCAAACGCCGGCCGGTTTCCTGGTCGACCGGTTCGGCGCACGTATCCTGCTGATCGGCGGCCTGTCGCTGGGCGCCACGGCGCTCATGGTGGCCGGTTTGGTCAATTCGTTTTGGGTGATGGTGGCGATGTTCGCCGTCGCAGGCCTCGGCAACACCGTTTATCACCCTGCCGATTACGCGCTTCTGTCGCAGCACGTGCCGGCAAAAAGCATCGGCCAGGCATTTTCCATCCACACCTTTGCCGGCATGCTGGGCTCGGGCGTGGCGCCAGGAAGCCTCCTGCTGTTGCACGGGTTTTTCGGCTGGCGCGGCGCTTTCGTCGGCGCCGCCATCATGGGCTTTGCGGTCGCGGCGTTGCTGGTGGTCTTGCGTGAAGAGCCGGCAGTGCATGCCGGCCGGCGCGCGGCCGACCCGGTGGAAAAAACCAAATCCGGCAGCCTGCGGCTTTTGATCTCGGCGCCGATCCTGCTCAATCTGCTCTTTTTCGTGCTGCTCGCGATGATCAGTGGCGGCATACAGAACTATTCCGTCGTCGCGCTCGGCGCGATGTACGGCACTCCCGTCAACACGGCGAATGCCGGGCTCTCCGCCTATCTGCTTCTCTCGTCGGTCGGTGTGCTGGCTGGCGGCGTGCTCGTCAGCCGCACGACGCGCCACGGCGCCGTCGCGGCGGTCGGCCTCGCGCTGATGGCGCTGCTCACGGTGGTTGTCGGCGAATTCAAGCTCGGCAACCTGCTGCTGATCGCAGCCATGGCGGTGAACGGCTTCTTCTTCGGCTTCATGATGCCGTCGCGCGACATGATCGTGCGCGAGGTGACGCCGCCCGGATCGTTCGGCAAAGTGTTCGGCTTCGTCACGACCGGCTTCAACATCGGCGGCGTGGTCTCGCCGCTCATTTTCGGCGCCCTGATGGACCACGGCAATCCGCGCGCGGTGTTCCTGCTGGTGACGGCCTCCACCCTGCTCGCGATCGTGACGGTGGCAACCCGGCCTCATCGGACCTATGCCAGGTAGAATGAAGCAGCTCCGAGAGCTACCGAGCTCGCGCAAAAGCGCAAGCTAACGGCGATGGCCGAGCGGAATACCAAGCACGCCGGCACGCTGCCGAACCGCTCCGACGGTGCGTTTCATTTCTTTAGATACCTTCACCGCAGGCGTTTTTTTCTTTGAATGAGCCCTGAGGGTACGGTCGTCGAGCTTGCTCCACGCGCGCCTAGGCCGCTTAGCCTTCTTCGCCATCTATATTCTCCAAATCTGAGTTGCGTTTATACACCGCAAAAGCGTCAGCGCAACCGGCTTCATAAGATAGAGCTCACCAGCAGCCAAGTAGCCTTGCAGCAAGACTGCTCAATAACGTCAACGATTATCGACGCTCCGGAGCAGCAAGCGCAAACGTCTTCTGTGAACCCCGCAGCTCAATGCAGCTTATCATCTGAATCGGTGCCAACTTTTGTGATGTCAAGCCCATGAGAGATAAGCCCCTGCAACTTCTTCAACCTCTTGATCAGACCCGTAAGGCACCTTTGCTGCAACTAGTGACGACGTAGCAGCGAAGGCTATTTGGAGGCATCGAATACAAGCGCTGCACCATACCGTGGTGTCCGTATCCGCGCCACATGCACAATAGCGCGTCAGTATTCTTCGGAGAAGCTTTGAAATTCGCGATTAGCTGGCCCAAGAACGTGGCTCTGTACCGGCAGCATCAAACAACAAGTTTGAAACGCGCAGCATCATCGAACCGCGGCTCATACCAAATCTCAACTCCTGCAGATCATTCATAAACATCGGAATCGAAAACCACACCCTGCTGCTCTGTAGAATCTTTTATCGCATTGATGTGTAATGCGCCAAAAGCGGTGGCGGCCATCATCCAAGCCCACCGAAAATTCTTCGATCAGCGGATTAAAAAAGGACGTGAATTTCGTCGGCAGTCCGCGTGCTCATCCGAAATGTCTCAAAATTCGCTTGACCTTTTCCCGTGTGTTCACATTTTGTTCTTCCCTCAGACGAGACCTGGGACGCTAATGCATAAGGCTGGCTCGCGGCGGGTGCGGTTGACGTTGGAGCCGCCGGCCGAGAAGTGGCCCGCAGGCGCGGGCGGACGATTGCCTTGCCTGCCCAAAGCAGATGCCTTACATCGACTGCGCCAGCGGTGAGGTGGCCGAAGCTATCTAAGCTAAGGCTCCGAAACGTGCCGGCTTTGGGGAATAGTTCAATGGTAGAACATCGGACTCTGACTCCGAGAATCTAGGTTCGAATCCTAGTTCCCCAGCCAGACCCAACCGCTTGTTCTACCAGAATCTGCTGCTATCACCCGCCCCACTCGGCGGGCTTTTTCATGTCGCGCATGCTGCAAAAATTACCTTTGTTCTCAACCGTTCTCATCAGCTCCCGGCGGCTCCACGCGACACGCTCGCGACATGATCCAATGCCAAGCGCCAGCTGTGCCACCACGCACCGCCATGCTTTGATGCCCCAGCCGCGACAGGCACACCCCCCGCGGTGAAGCTCGCGGCCGAAAGCATCAGCGTTGCGAATTAGTCCATAAAAAACATTCGCTTTCCTAATCGATAAATCGCCCGCATGTTGCATCGCGATGGCCAGCGTACTGTGGAGCGGACAGCAGGGCGCGAATCGGCAGGCATCCGACCCGAGCGATGGAGCGGCTTGTGGCGATCAAGACCGTTGCGGTCTTTGCTCATCCTCTGTTTGCGGGAGTCAGCAGAGCAGCCGGCACCGTAAACCATTGGGTGCTTGCTTTCGGCCGCCCGACTCGCAATTGGGGGCGCAATCCGCTGGTGGCGTTTGATGAGCGGGCACAGCACCGCCCATGGACTGAAGCACCACCTCGGATCACAGCCAACGCCAAGCGCAGCATTCTGGAGTGCATCGAGTTCGGCCGCGACGGTGAATAGCAACCTCATCCGCGCAATCTGGCTTGATGCTGTCGCGCCATGTCCTCCACGGGCAAGGATGGCTTTATGTTTAGGTCACAGGTCCGCGATGACCTTACGATTCCACCAATATCACCAGCGACTCCGGTACCACGCCATCATTGGCCATCGCATCTTCCGCCGCTTTGCTTTGCATCAACTTCATCAGCGCGTCCATATCCGGAACGTCCATGAGAATGCCAACCCGCGTCGGATTCTGTGGATCGATGAACGTTCGGATGTTCGTTATGCCGATTGAATTAAAAAGCTCTTTGCGCTTTGGCGAGTCGAGCAGTGTTTCTTGTCCTTTGTGATATTATGGTGGCCAATGACCGTCGGCATTCAATCCTCCACCTTTTAATGCGGCAACCCTCGACCAACCTGAGGTGCCTGCTTCACCCACGCTCACTTCATGTTCAATGCCGGGCAATCGCGCACGGAAGACCAAGTGTTAGATTACAAGCTGCCACACCTTCCAGTCAGTCTCCACGTCGGCAACGGAGCCGAGCACGGCTGCGACTTCCGCGCATCCTTGATGGGCCGCTACTTCTTCTGAAGACCTGCCATCCTGTCCGTTGCGCCGGCGACTGGCTCGTGCTGGCTATCGCGCATGTCGCTGAGGCTCATGCGGACTGAGACCGTGCGCGGCTCGATCGCCGGCATGTGCCGGCTCCAGCATGGCAAGGAAGCGCTCGGCCCAACGGGTGATGTCGTTTGCCACCAGCACGCGGTAATTGCGTTCCTGGCGTTGCCGGCGCTCGGCGAGCGGCATCGAGAGCGCGCGATTGATCGCAATCGCGACGCCCTCCGGATCATAAGGGTTGACCAGCAGCGCCGCCCCCAGTTCGCGGGCCGCGCCCGCAAAGCGCGACAGGATCAGCACGCCCGGATCCTCGGCGTTTTGCGCCGCGACGTATTCCTTCGCCACGAGATTCATTCCGTCGCGCAACGGCGTCACCAGGGCCGCGCGCGCGGCGCGATAAAGGCCCGCGAGCGCTGTGCGGCTGTGAGCCTTGTTGATGTAGCGCAGCGGCGTCCATGATGCCTCGCCGAACGTGCCGTTGATCCGCCCCACCGCCTCCCCGACCCGGCGGCCGATGTCCGCGTATTCCTGGATATCGGTGCGGCTGCGCGGAGTAATCTGCAGATAGATGACCTTGTTGCGCCAATCGGGAAAGTTCGTGAGAAGCCGCTGGAAAGCATCCATGCGCTCCGGGATGCCTTTCGAATAGTCGAGGCGATCAACGCCGATGAGCATGGCACGGCCGGACAGGCTCTCCAGTACCTCGCGCACGAAGGCGGATTCGATCGCGCGCCGCGCCAGCCGCTGGAGGGCCTCGGTCTCCACGCCGACCGGAAACACGCCGACTTCGATCGTGCGGCTGTCTATCTCGAAACGATCCTCCGCGATGCGCTTCAAGCCGCATTCGTTTGTGAGATAGCGGCAGAAATTGGTGGCGTCCGTTTCGGTCTGAAAGCCGACCAAGTCATACTGACCGAGCGCCGGGATGAGCTGCTCGTGGTTGGGTAGCGCCGTGAGAATCTCCGGCGGCGGGCACGGGATATGGATGAAGAGGCCGATGCGGTTCTGGTGCCCGCGGTCGCGTAGCGCCTTGGCGAAAGGGATCAAGTGATAATCGTGCACCCAAATCGTGTCGTCGGGCCGAAGCAGCTTATGGAGATGGGCGGCGAAATATTCGTTGACCCGAAAATAGCCACCGAGATCGCGGCGGGTGAATTCGGCAAGATCGAGCCGATAATGCAGGATCGGCCACAACACCCGGTTGGCGAAGCCGTTGTAGAATTCGTCGTAGTCGTCTTTGCGCAAATCGACCGTGACGTAGGAGATATTGTCCTGCGTGATGATATTGGGCGGGCTGTCGTCCTTCCCGACCCGGCCGCTCCAGCCGAACCAGATGCCGCCGCGTTTCTTGAGAGCGGCGCGAACCGCCACCTCGAGGCCGCCCGCCCGCGAACTTCCGTCAGGCACGCCCACCCGATTGGATACCACGACGAGTCGCGACAATATCGTCTCCTTGATCTCCGCGATGCCTTCCTCGCGGGTTCATCAATCCAGATATTCCCCCGGTTCCAAAATCGTACAGCGGGCAAATTCGAAAAAACAAGCAGAATACGACAAGATACAACGTTTGACCCGGAGCCGGGGTTCGCGGCTCATGCTTGCGCGCCACGCGATTCAGAGGCCTGCGCCAAGCGCGCGAGCGCCTCGCGCACCGCTTCGGGCGAATCGAATATGCCGGCGAGCGGATCGAATTTGCGCTGCACGGAAAAGCCGATGCCGCCCAATGCCGGCAGGACGGCGAAAACTGTCTCGTCCGTGACATCGTCGCCGATGAACACCGGCTTGCGCCCGGCGAACGGCGCATGCAGAAGCAACGCGCGGACGCTTTCGCCTTTGCTCACGCCCGGACGCTTAACCTCGAACAATGCTTTGCCGGCCAGCACCTGCAACGGCTCGCCCGCAAAAGCGGCGCAGGTGCTTCGCACGTAAGCTCGCAGACGTTCTTCCGCGTCCGGCGCATTGCGATAATGAAGCGCCAGCGAGTAGCCTTTATCTTCGATCAGAATGCCGCGGTCGAAATCGGCTGCCCGCGCAAGCCGGCGTCGCAAGGGCTCCGGCAGCGGCGGTACCGCGCTGACGATTTCGCCGTCGCGCACGCGCATTTCGGCACCATGGCCGCCGACGATAGGCAGGACGAGCGGCGCCAATTTATCATCGAGGTCCTCGATCGTCCGGCCGCTGACCAGGGCCAACGCGCCGCCGGTCGAAGCAAGCAGCCGCGCCAACGTGTCCCGCAGGTTATCGGGTACATGTACGGCGTCCGGTGTCGGCGCGATATCGACCAGCGTGCCATCGAAGTCGAGCAGAAGCGCAGTCTCACGCGGGTCGAGCGGCGTGAATGCCGCGACCGCCGCGTCGTTCTGCGTCGGTGTGGCGCGGACGATCACCGCGCCAGTACCTCGACGTCGCCATCCACCCCCGCAACCACGTTGAAATCGCGCTGATAGATCTTGCCCTCGTTGCGGGCGATAGCACGATATTCCCCGACGGCAAGAATCACGCGCGGAAATGCGCCGATCGACTCCTTGATGACGTCGCCGCCCGGCGTCAGCACGGACCAGGCCGTATTGGCAAGCGCCTCACCGCCCTTCTGCATCACCAGCTTCAGCGTGATGGAAGCGGCGCGATGGTTGACAGTGATATCGGTAAGCTTGCCCGCCTGCACGCGGATATCCGAACGCACCACAGCATTGGCATCGCCGTAATGCGAAACGATGTGATAGGTGCCCTCGGGCACCACCAACAGTTGCCCGGTCAAGACATGCTCGGCAATCGCGCGGGCCTTGGAGGCATCGAACTGGCTGCCTTTGAACACGTCGAAGGAAATCTGCCCCGGCGGAATCTTCACGTCGCCTACCTCTCCCTGCAAACGCAACGCGCCGGCCGGCAAATCGAACGTCTCGTGCACGGTAGGCCCGCGCAAGGTCACAGGCTTGACCGCCGTGGCGAGGCCGAAATCGACGTGAATGATGTAAGCGCCGGGCGGCAGCACCAGCATCGGAGCGGCTGCTTTGTCCTCCTTCACCAGCCGGAAATTGCCGTCGCGATCGGGTTTGGCAGCATAGATGCGCCAAATAAGGCCGCCGGTAATCGACGGACTTTGCTTGCCATAACGCGCGCTCAGTGCGAGCGCCACTTTGCCCGCCGGCACCATCGGAATGGCTGCCGCCGGCGGCATCATCAGCGGTTCGCGGGGCGGAGCCAAAACATCGCCCGGGGTAAACAGGTTACCGCGCGAAGCCGGTCCCGGCACTAGTCCACCCGAAGGGGCGGCCGAAAAAAGCGAGTTCTGTCCGCTCGCCTGCGCCCGGGCAGCGGCTGGAATCACAACCGCTGTTAACAAAGCGAAAAAGAGCGCAAGCATCGCGCTAAGCGGCGGCAGCGGGCATCGTTTCGCGTCACATGAGGGCCAACAGAGCATCGCGATAATTTTTCGGGCCAAATCACGGCAGTTTCAAGCCCTAACAGCCTGCGGCGGCGGGCCAGCGAGGCAAAGACTCGGAACTTTTTTAATCGATAGTGCATTCAAGTCCATCGGGCTATGACGGGTTACGATTGAGAACCTCCGGGGCGGCCCGGAACCCGCATTGCAGGGGACCAATGTCGAAAGACGAACCGCCGACCTCCGGAGCACGAGGGCATGAGGCGCCGGGCCGGACAGCGGAGCAGGTCTTTCCCGGCGACAGCGAACTCGCGCGCCTGATGCGCGGCTTTGACTGGTCGACCACCCCGCTCGGCCAGCCGCAGCAGTGGCCGCGCGCCCTGAAGACCGCCGTCAGTATTATGCTCACCTCCCAGCAGCCGATCTGGATCGGCTGGGGCGCCGAGCTGATTTACCTCTACAATGATCCGTACAAATCGATTATCGGCGGCAAGCACCCGTGGGCACTCGGCAAGCCGACCCGCGTCGTCTGGAATGAGATCTGGAACGACATCGGTCCGATGCTGGCGCAAGCCTCCGGGGGACTCGCCGGCACCTATGTCGAGGCGCAACTCCTCATCATGGAGCGCAACGGTTATCCGGAAGAAACATACTACACCTTCTCCTACACGCCCATTCCCGACGACCGGGGAAATCCCAGCGGCATCTTCTGCGCCAATACCGAGGACACCGGGAGGGTCATCGGCGAGCGGCAATTGAAGCTGTTGCGCGACCTTGCCGCCGCCACCGCCGACGCACGCACCTGGCAGCAGGTCTGCGAGCGCAGCGCGGCAGCGCTTGCCACCAATCGGCACGATCTGCCCTTCGCGATGATCTACGTGCTCGAGCCGGACGGAAGCAGCGCGCTACTGACCGGCGCTGCCGGCATAGACAGCGGCCACCCCGCCGCGCCGGCGACGATCGCGCTCGATTCTTCCGGCGTTTGGCCGCTGGCGGCAGTCTCGCGCAGCCACGCTCCGCGCCTGATCGACGATCTCGCGGCCCGCTTCGACGGCACGCTTCCGGCCGGCGCCTGGGATCGGCCGCCGACAAAAGCTGTCGTGCTGCCGATCCCCGCAAGCGGCGAGACCGGCCGCGCCGGTTTCCTCATCGCCGCGCTCAATCCCTATCGGCTGTTCGACGAAAGCTACGCCGGCTTCCTCGACCTTGCGGCCGGGCAGATCGCCGCTGCCATCGCCAACGCCGAAGCGTATGAGCAGGAACGCCGCCGCGCCGAGGTGCTGACCGATCTCGACCATGCCAAGACGGCATTCTTTTCCAACGTCAGTCACGAATTCCGCACACCGTTGACGCTAATGCTCAGCCCGCTCGAGGACCTGCTTGGCAAGGAGGACGGTCAGATACGGCCGCAAAACCGAGAGCTGGTCTCGCTTGCCCACCGCAATGGCCTGCGCCTGCTCAAGCTTGTCAATGCGCTGCTCGACTTCTCGCGCATCGAAGCCGGCCGCATGCAGGCGAGCTTCGAGCCGGTGGACCTTGCGCCTTATACTGCCGAGCTTGCGTCCACGTTCCAGTCGGCCATCGACAAGGCGGGAATGCGCCTCGTCATTGATTGCGCTCCGCTTCCTCAGCCGGTCTATGTCGATCGCGACATGTGGGAGAAGATCGTATTCAATCTTCTCTCCAATGCCTTCAAGTTTACTTTTGAAGGCGAAATAGGCGTGGCGGTGAAGGCGGCCGCGGATGAGCGCCACGCCGAAATCGTCGTCCGCGATACCGGCACAGGTATCCCCGAAAGCGAGCTGCCGCACCTCTTCGAGCGCTTCCGCCGAATCGAGGGCGCGCGCAGCCGCTCTTATGAAGGCAGCGGCATCGGACTTGCGCTGGTGCAGGAGCTCGTCAAACAGCATGGCAGCGAGATCCGCGTCGAGAGCGAAGTCGGCCGCGGCACCACGTTTACGGTGACGCTGCCCTTCGGGCACGAGCACCTCGATACAATGCGCATCGGCGCGGCTCGCACGCAAGTGTCCACCCATATGCGCGCGCAAGCCTATGCCGACGAAGCAATGGGCTGGCTCGTCAACGAGAACTCGGCCGAGTTGCCTGAGCCGTCCTCGATGGGTGGACCGAGTGATTCCATTCCAATCATTGCGCAAGGAGAACTGGTGCTGCTGGCGGACGACAGCTCCGATATGCGCCATTACGTGGAGCGGCTGTTGCAATCGGCGGGCTTTCGCGTCGAAGCCTGTGCCGATGGCGCGGCGGCCCTCGAGGCGGCAAAACGAAGCAAACCGGACCTCGTACTGTCGGATGTGATGATGCCGAAACTCGACGGCTTCGCGTTGTTGGCCGCGATGCGGTCGGACCCGGCGCTGCAAAACATCCCGGTGCTGCTGCTGTCGGCCAGGGCTGGCGAAGAAGAAAAGGTCGCCGGCCTCAAATCGGGTGCCGACGATTATCTGGTTAAGCCATTTTCCGCGCGCGAGCTGATTGCGCGCGTGCAAACGAACATCCAGATCGCCCGTGCTCGCAGCAGTGTCGAGGCCACGCTTAAAGAAGAAGCGGAAACACTCGAAGAACTGCATCGCGTGAGTCTTGCCATTGCCGCCGAAATCGACATGCAGAAAGTGGTGCAGGCGGTAACCGATTCCGCGACCCGCCTCTCCGGCGCGGAGTTCGGCTCGTTCTTCTACAACGTCATCAACGCGAAGGGCGAAAGCTATACGCTCTACACGCTTTCGGGCGCGCCGCGCTCCGCCTTCGACAAATTCCCGCAGCCGCGCAACACGGGCGTATTCGGACCGACCTTCCGCGGCGAAGGAGTCGTACGCTCGCCCGATATTACAAAAGACCCCCGCTATGGACACAACCCTCCCTATAACGGCATGCCAAAGGGCCATCTGCCGGTGCACAGTTACTTGGCTGCCTCGGTTGTCTCACGCACGGGTGAGGTAATCGGCGGCCTCTTCTTCGGCCACTCGAAGACCAATGTTTTCACTGAGCGGGCCGAGCGGCTGGTGGCCGGCATCGCCACCATGGCCGCCATCGCTATCGAGAAGGTCCGCCTTTATGAGGCGGCGCAGCACGAGATCGCCCGCCGGGCCGAAATCGAGGCGAGGCTGCGCGATAACGAGCAGACGCTCGAAACCCGTGTCGCGGAGCGCACCGCCGAACTGGCCACCGCCTACGAGCAATTGCGATCAGCGGCGGAGCAACGGGAAAGGACGGAAGCGGCCTTGCGTCAGGCACAAAAAATGGAAGGTATCGGCCAACTCACCGGCGGCGTCGCGCACGACTTCAACAATTTGCTCACTGTCATCATCGGTAATCTGGAAGCGATCCAGCGGCAGGTTTCCACCGGCCAGATCGACTCCGGCCGCCTTGCGCGCTCTGCCGACCATGCCATGCGTGGCGCCAAGCGGGCGGAAACGCTCACGCAACGGCTGTTGGCTTTCTCGCGTCAGCAGCCGCTCGCCCCGAAGTCGGTGGAGTTGAGCCGGCTGGTCAGCAACATGTCGGACCTGCTGCGGCGGACGATCGGCGAGCAGATTACCGTCGAGACGGTGCTCGCGGGCGGCATCTGGCGCGTCTTTGTCGATCCCAACCAGCTCGAGCTGACCATCCTCAATCTCGCCGTCAACGCACGCGACGCCATGCCCCAAGGCGGCAAGCTGACCATCGAAACGGCGAACGTTTATCTCGACGAGCGCTATTCCGCCGAGCATACCGAAGTCTCGCCCGGACAATACGTGATGCTGGCGATCAGCGATACCGGCTCGGGCATGAGCCGCGAGGTGATCGCGCGCGCTTTCGAGCCCTTCTTCACGACCAAGGATGTCGGCCATGGCACCGGGCTCGGGCTCTCCCAGGTGTATGGATTTGTCAAACAATCCGGCGGCCACGTGAAGCTCTACAGCGAAGTCGGCGTCGGCACGACGGTGAAAATCTATCTGCCGCGACAGCACGACGGCGAGGCGACCGAGCTCGACGATGTGGACACCGCCGCGCCGGTGGGAGGTAACGGGTCCGAAACCATTCTTGTCGTCGAGGACGACAACGACGTTCGCGCCTTCTCGACCGACACGTTGCGCGAACTCGGTTACACCGTGCTCGAAGCGCCGAACGGCGCGGCGGCGCTGCGGATGCTGGACGAGCATCCCGAAATCCAGATCTTGTTCACCGATGTCGGCCTTCCCGGCGGCATGAATGGCCGGCGGCTCTCCGAAGCCGCCCGCGAGCGGCGGCCCAATTTGAAAGTGTTGTTCACCACCGGCTATGCGCGCAATGCGATCGTGCACGAAGGTCGCCTCGATCCCGGCGTGGATTTGATCACCAAGCCGTTCACGCAGGCCGCGCTCTCCGCAAAGCTGCGCGACATTTTGGATGCGCGAACCGGACCGGCGCGCATTCTCGCGGTCGAAGACGAAGTCTTGCTGCAAATGCTCCTGGTCGATTCGCTCGAGGAGGCCGGCTTTAAGGTGGACACCGCCGGCTCCGCCACGGAGGCGATCAGTAAGCTCGGCCTCATTCCGGGAGGGGTGGATGCCGCCATTATCGATATGGGGCTCCCCGATCGGCGCGGCGACATGCTGGTGCGCGAATTGCGCGCCATCTATCCAGACCTGCCTATTGTCATCGCCAGCGGCCGCGACCAGCGTGACCTGGAAGCCGCTTTCAAAGACCAGCCGAAAATCGCCGTCGTCGGCAAACCCTATGCCGCCGACGATCTGCTGGCAGCGCTGCGGACAGTGGGAATTTCGACGTAATGCTCTCCGCCCTCGTCCTGAGGGGCGCTCCGAAGGAGCGCGTCTCGAAGGACGAGGGCGGCCCCATCCTTCGAGACGAGCGCGTTCCGCGCCCTCCTCAGGATGAGGCCGGGGAGGCAGCGTGTTACGGCGGCGCCGATTGCTCCGGCCGCCAAAAGACGATTCGGCGGCGGGCGAACTGCATCAGCGCGTTGAGCACAATGCCCATGATGCCGAGCACCACCAGCACCGCGAACATGCCGACGACGTCCATGTTGTAATTCATCTGTAGCAGCAGATAGCCAAGGCCGGCTTTTGCGCCGATGAATTCGCCGACGATGGCGCCCAGCACAGACATCACGATGCCGATATTGAGACCGGCGAAAATATAGGGCAGCGCCTCCGGCAACTGTATGTACCAGAAAATCTTGGGCCGGCTCGCCGACAGCGAGCGCATCAGGTCGATCTTCTCCGGCGGCACCGATTTCAACCCGACGATCGTATTCACCAGCATCGGGAAGAACGCCACCATGGCCGCGATCACGACCTTGCTCTCGATGCCGAAGCCGACCCAAATCAGTACGAAAGGAGCGATCGCTATTTTCGGCAAGGTCTGCAAGGCGACGATGTAGGGATAGAGCATCACCTCGACGATGCGGATCTGGCTGATGAGCACGCCACAGACGAATGCCCCAGTCGCCGCGAGTATGAAGCCGAGAATGATCTCGGTAAGAGTCGCCTCCAGCCCGCGCATGAAGAGTCCCGAGTGGAAGCCTTGGAACATCGCGACCACGATCCGCGACGGCGCAGGCAATAGGAGTTCGCTGATGCCAAGCCCGCGGCTGGCGAGCTCCCATGCCGCGAAGATGACGATGCCGAAACCGACCACGAGCAAGCGGTTCGTCGCGGCCACGCGCCGGCGGCGACGCGATGCCGTGTTTGTCGTGGGCGGCTGCGTTTGTTCGGTTGTGGTGACGGTCGTCATAGCTTGCTTAGCTTCATCTAGGTTAGCCGCTTAGGCGAATTCCGTGCGCTCCCTCTCCCCATTGGGGAGAGGGCTGGGGTGAGGAGGATCAAGCCTAACGATCGGGCACTAACCCCTCATCCGCCTGCCTTCGCTACGCTTCGGCAAGTGACCTCTCCCAACGGGAGAGGTGAAGCGAGTCTGCGGCACGGCCCGTTCAACAACAAAGTACCCTGAACTGGCGCGCCCTCTGTCGACGCGTCCCGCCAGCTTACTTCTGCTTATAATTCTTCGCCGCCTGCACGATGGCGGCCTCGTCGAAGTCGTTGATCTTCGAGATCAGCGCATTCGTATAGTACTTCTGCGCGTCGATCGCCTTCGGAAGCTGTTTCGTCGCAACCAAATAATCCTGGAATTTCTTAACGTGATCGGCCGGGAGGTCGCCGAATTTTCCCGTCCCGAACGCGTTGCGCGACTGAATCGGGATGCGAACGCTGGCCACGGTAGCTGCCTTCTTCAACGCATCGGGTGTATTGCCGCCGCGCGGCATCGACTGGGGATAGACCTTCCAGTGGAGCAACACCGAGGCGGTCGGGTTTACGCCCTGAAACACCTGCGCCTTGGCGATAGCTCGGGCAAGCCCAATGAAGACCTGCGGCCGCTTCTCGAGATCCTCGCCGCGCACGACGATCGAGCCGGCAAACGAAGTATCGGCGCGGGGGTCCTTGTAAACTTTTTCGAATTTGATGCCGCTCAGCTCCATCTGCTTGTAA
>DASTWX010000007.1:0-2897 GCA_035765795.1 Pseudolabrys sp.
GGAACCGAAGATGCCGAGCCCTCCGCCGCCCTCGCCTGCTCCACCGCCTACCCAAGTAGCGCCCGCCCGCAGCCCGAGTCCGTCCGGCATCACCATGCTCGCAGTTTTCGCCGCGGTGGTGGCGGCGCTCTATTTCGGCCGCGAGGTGGTGATACCGATCGCGCTCGCGGTTTTGTTGAGCTTCGTGCTGGCGCCGCTCGTCGCCCTTTTGCGGCGCTTGCGGCTCGGCCGGGTGCTCTCGACTCTCATCGCAATCATCCTTGCGATCGGCATTGTTCTGGCGGTAGGGGCGGCGATCGGTACGCAAGTTGCCCAACTCGCAACCAATCTGCCGCGCTATCAAACAACCATCGAGCACAAGGTCGAGACCGTGCGCAGCTTGACCGTCAAGCCCATCTCGGCCGTGCTCAATAAGATCAACCGCCAGATTCAAGGACCGGCTAGCGCGCCCCCACCTCCACCATCCGCGACGCAGAACCCGTCGAACCAGCCGGTGGCCCGACAAGTTGCGCCGGAGCAGGCCGCCCCGCCGGTACTGCGTGAATCCGAACTGTCGCCGCTGGCACTCGCCGAGCAGCTTCTCGCCCCTGTCTTATCGCCGCTCGCCACGATCGGCATCGTCATCGTGGTGGCGATCTTCATTCTTCTGCAACAGGAGGATCTGCGCGATCGCCTCATTCGCCTGTTCGGGTCGAGCGATCTGCATCGCACCACCATCGCGATGAACGAGGCCGCGGGACGGCTGAGCCGGTATTTCCTGACCCAACTCGGCTTGAATACGCTGTTCGGCATCATCATCGGCTTCGGACTGTGGCTGATCGGGGTGCCGAGCCCGGTCCTCTGGGGCATCCTCGCAACGCTGTTGCGCTTCGTCCCCTATATCGGCTCGTTCATCGCTGCCATCGCGCCTGTCGTGCTTGCGGCCGCCGTCGATCCGGGCTGGTCGATGGCGCTGTGGACCGCCGCCTTGTTCCTGATCACGGAGCCGATCATGGGCCAATTCGTGGAGCCGCAGGTCTATGGCCACAGCACTGGCCTTTCGCCGTTCGCGGTCGTCGTGGCGGCGATCTTCTGGACCTGGCTATGGGGCGCGATCGGCCTCATTCTGTCTACGCCGCTGACGCTGTGTCTGGTCGTCCTCGGCCGCCATGTCGAGCGTCTGGAATTCCTGGACGTGCTGCTCGGCGATCGGCCGGCGCTCACGCCGGTCGAAAGCTTCTACCAGCGCATGCTTGCGGGCGATCCCGACGAAGCGCTGGAGCATGCCGAACGCCTGCTCGAAGAGCGGTCGCTGTCGTCCTATTACGACGAAGTTGCGCTGAAAGGGCTTCAACTCGCCGCCAATGATGCCGGTCGCGGCGTCGTCGGCCCTCATCAACTCGAACGGATCAAAGATTCAATCACTGAACTGATCAAAGACCTGTCCGAATTTGAGGACGCCGATCCTGCGCCGAAAAAGCACCGCGCCGAACCCCTCGAAGATGAGGACGTCGGCCCCACTGAGGATCGCGCGGTCCCCAGCCATCCGGCACCGACAACACCCTTGCCGGAGACGGAGCTCTCGGCCGCATGGCAAAGCGAGGCAGCTGTCCTGTGCGTTGCCGGACGCGGCCCTCTCGACGAACCGGCGTCCGAAATGCTGGCGCAACTGCTGCGCAAGCATCGGCTTGGCGCAAAGGTCGTACCGCATGAGGCGGTCTCACGCGTAAACATCGGCGCGCTCGACGTCAGCGGCGCGGCCATGATCTGCATCTCCTATCTCGAAATCAGCGGCGCGCCGGCGCATCTGCGTTATCTGGTACAAAGACTACGCCAGCGGCTGTCCGGTAGGCCTATGCTGATCGGGCTTTGGCCCGCCAACGACGCCATTCTGACCGACGACTCGCTGCGTGGCCGCGTGGGCGCCGACTATTATGTCTGCACGTTGCGTGATGCGGTCAGGACCTGTCTCGAAGCTGCGGCAGCGGAGACGCGACGCGATCAGCCCGCCGGGGTGCGTACCACGAGCGCAGCGGAATAGCGAAAGGCGTCGTATCCGGACCCTCCCCCCTAATCCATGCCGAACCTGTAATCTTTTGTCGGCTTTCTCAGTTGAATTTTGCCTAGTTGCGTTAGATTCTTACCAATGCTCGATCGATGGGACGTCAGCATGGCAGCTATAAGGATACAGCCAAGCTCTCGGCGAAATTTCAGATTTCCATCCCGAAAGCCATCCGGACGGCACAAGGTTGGGAGGCAGGACAAGTGTTTGCCTTCATCCCTAAAGGAGAGGGCATGTTGCTGGTTCCTGTGCCTAAACTAGAGGAGTTGCGCGGACTGGCGCGCGGCGCGAAGCCGCAAGGCTACCGTGATCGGCGGATTAGGCTTCGCAGCTAATCCGCCGATCTACGACTCTGCGCCGCCGCGTCGATAATGGCCGCAAGCGCTGCGGCATCGGTCGGCAAATCCGCTGCGACCCATGCTTCTTCTGCCGCCCGCAGTGCTGCTCCCAATGCCGGGCCTCGCTCAAGGCCACGCGCGATGAAATCCGCGGCGCGCAACGGAAAAGCCGGTGCGGTCCAGCGTTGCGGCAAGGTGGCGAGAGCACGCCAGACATCATCGGCTGCCCCCGCGTCCGAACGTGCCCAGGCGAGTAGCGCGCGATCGGTGTAATGCACCGGCTTGAGCCGATAGAGGCGCGCGCGCGCTTCGTGGTCGCTCCCCGGCGCGATGCGCCGCCAGCCGTCGCCCATCGAGACGAGCCGCGCGTGCTCGGCATTGAACAGCCGCAGCTTCCGGCTCAATCGCTCCGCATCTTCCACCACCGCCACGGCCAGCGCGCCGAGCCGGCGCACGGGATCGGGCGCGAGCCCCGCCGCCGCCTCCACCTTGGCCATCATTTCGAAACTGCCGAGATA
>DASTWX010000008.1:0-26253 GCA_035765795.1 Pseudolabrys sp.
TCCGATTTTCAGCCTTTGGCCTACTCGGCCGCCGGCAGCGCGGGCGCCTCTTCCGGCTTGGCTGCGGCTTTGGCCGCCTCCCGCTCGCGCTCCTCGAGTATGAGAGCGTCGCGCTTGGTGGCGACCTCGCGCAGTTCGTTCATCATCGCACCGGTGCCCGCCGGGATCAGCCGTCCGACGATGACGTTCTCCTTGAGGCCATCGAGCGTATCCACCTTGCCGTTGACAGCGGCCTCGGTGAGCACACGCGTGGTCTCCTGGAACGACGCCGCGGAGATAAAGGAGCGGGTCTGCAGGCTCGCCTTGGTGATGCCGAGCAGCACCGGGTGGCCGGCGGCGGGTTTGCGCCCCTCGTCCACCGCCCGGGTATTCACCTCGTCGAGTTCGCTCTTGTCGATCTGCTCACCCTGCAGGAGCTCCGTCTCGCCGGAGTCGTCGATCTCGACCTTCTGCAGCATCTGGCGAACGATCACCTCGATGTGCTTGTCGTTGATCGCCACGCCTTGAAGCCGATAGACCTCCTGGATTTCGTTGACGAGATAGGCCGCCAACTCCTCGACGCCTTTGACGGCGAGGATGTCGTGCGGCGCCGGATTGCCGTCGACGATGTAGTCGCCCTTCTCGATGACATCGCCATCCTGCAGATGGATGTGCTTGCCCTTCGGGATCAGGTACTCCATCGGCTCCTCGGTCTTATCCGTGGGCTCGATGGTGATGCGCCGCTTGTTCTTGTAGTCACGGCCGAAACGCACGGTACCGCCGATTTCGGCAATGATCGCCGCCTCTTTCGGCCGGCGCGCCTCGAACAGCTCCGCCACCCTCGGTAGACCGCCGGTGATGTCTCGGGTCTTGGCGCTTTCGGTCGGGATACGCGCGATGACATCGCCCGCCTTCACGTGGCTGCCCGGATCGACCGAGAGAATAGCGTCGACGGCAAGGAGGTAACGAGCCTCGCCGCCGCGCGCCAACTTGAGGATCTTGCCGTCGGCCGATTTGATGACGATCGCCGGCCGGAGATCTTGCTGGTGACGCGAGGAGCCCGTACGCCAGTCGATGACCACGCGCTTGGCGATGCCGGTCGAGTCGTCGAGCTGCTCCGACATCGACACGCCGTCCACCATGTCCTCGAAGTCAACGGTGCCCTCCACCTCCGTTAAGATCGGCCGGGTATAGGGATCCCACTCGGCGATGCGCTGGCCGCGCTTGATCATCTCGCCTTCGTCGACTCGCAGGCGCGAGCCGTACGGGACGCGGTGATGCGCGCGCTCGGTGCCGTCGGCATCGACCACGATCGCCACCATGTTGCGCACCATGGTCACCAAGTCACCGTCCGAATTGCGGGCGATGTTCTTGTTGATGAATTTGATGGTGCCCTCGAAGTTCGACTCGATGAACGACTGCTCGGAAATCTGCGCCGCGCCGCCGATATGGAACGTGCGCATGGTGAGCTGGGTGCCCGGCTCGCCGATCGATTGGGCGGCGATGACGCCGACCGCCTCACCCATATTGACCGGCGTGCCGCGGGCAAGATCGCGGCCGTAGCAGGCGCCGCAGACGCCGTTCTTCGACTCGCAAGTCAGCACCGAGCGGATGCGCACTTCCTGCACGCCTGCTCTGGTGATCTTATCGACCTCCGGCTCGCCGAGCAGCGTGCCCGACTTCACCAGAATGGTGCTGCTCGACGGATCCTTCACGTCCTCTGCCACGGTGCGGCCGAGAATGCGGGAGGCGAGCGAAGCGACGACGGTGCCCGCATCGATGATGGCGCGCACCTTGATGCCCCCGCTCGTACCGCAGTCTTCCTGCGTGATGATGCAGTCCTGCGCCACGTCAACGAGGCGGCGTGTCAGGTAGCCCGAGTTCGCCGTCTTCAAGGCGGTGTCGGCCAGACCCTTGCGGGCGCCGTGGGTCGAGTTGAAGTACTCGAGCACCGATAGACCTTCCTTGAAGTTCGAGATGATCGGGCTCTCGATGATCTCGCCCGAGGGCTTGGCCATTAGGCCGCGCATACCGGCGAGCTGGCGCATCTGCGCCGGCGAGCCGCGCGCACCCGAATGCGCCATCATGTAGATCGAGTTGACCTGGAGATCGCGGCCGCTCGAATCTTTCTTCGAGGCCGAAATCTCCTTCATCATCGCCTCGGCAATGGTTTCGGTGCACTTCGACCAGGCATCGACCACCTTGTTGTATTTCTCGCCCTGGGTGATCAGGCCGTCGTTGTACTGCTGCTCGAACTCCTTGGCGAGGTCGCGCGTCTGTTCGACGGTTTTCCACTTGGAGGACGGCACAACCATGTCGTCCTTGCCGAACGAGATGCCGGCCTTGAAAGCGTGATGGAAGCCGAGAGCCATGATGCGGTCGCAGAAGATGACCGTCTCCTTCTGCCCGCAATGGCGGTAGACGGTATCGATCATCGACGAGATCTCGCGCTTGGTCATCAAGCGGTTGACGATATCGAACGGGATCTTCGGATTGCGCGGCAGCACGCTGCCGAGCACGACCCGGCCCGGCGTGGTGTCGTACCAGCGCTTGACCTCGTTGCCGTCGGCATCGAGCCCTTCCCATCGATATTTGATCTTGGTGTGCAGATCGATCGCCTTCACGTTCAGCGCATGGTCGATCTCGGACATGTTGCTGAACAGCTTGTTGTCGCCCGGACCGCCCTCGCGCATGATCGAGAGATAGTAAAGGCCGAGCACGATGTCCTGCGAGGGCACGATGATCGGCGAACCGTTGGCCGGGTGCAGGATGTTATTGGTCGACATCATCAGCACGCGCGCCTCGAGCTGTGCTTCGAGCGACAGCGGCACATGCACGGCCATCTGGTCGCCGTCGAAGTCGGCATTGAAGGCGGCGCAAACCAACGGGTGAAGCTGGATCGCCTTGCCCTCGATCAGCACCGGCTCGAAGGCCTGAATGCCGAGGCGGTGCAAGGTCGGCGCACGGTTCAAGAGCACCGGATGCTCGCGGATCACCTCGTCGAGGATGTCCCAGACCTCCGGCTTCTCCTTCTCCACCAGCTTTTTCGCCTGCTTCACGGTCGTGGACAGGCCTTTGGCGTCGAGCCGCGAATAGATGAACGGCTTGAACAGCTCGAGCGCCATTTTCTTCGGCAGGCCGCATTGATGCAGCTTGAGTTCGGGACCCACCACGATCACCGAACGGCCCGAATAATCGACGCGCTTGCCGAGCAGGTTCTGACGGAACCGCCCCTGCTTGCCCTTGAGCATGTCGGCGAGCGACTTCAGCGGACGCTTGTTGGCGCCGGTGATGACCCGGCCGCGGCGGCCGTTATCGAACAGCGCATCGACCGCCTCCTGCAGCATGCGCTTCTCGTTGCGGATGATGATGTCCGGCGCGCGCAGCTCGATCAGCCGCTTGAGGCGATTATTGCGGTTGATGACGCGGCGATAGAGATCATTGAGGTCGGACGTCGCGAAGCGCCCGCCGTCGAGCGGCACCAACGGCCGCAGGTCGGGCGGGATCACCGGCACCACAGTCAGGATCATCCATTCCGGCTTGTTGCCGGAGGCGATGAAGGCCTCGATCAGCTTGAGCCGCTTGGCGATCTTCTTCTTTTTGATATCGCTGTCGGTCTCGCCCATTTCGGCGCGAAGCTCGGCCTGGAGCTTGTTGAGATCCATTCCCTTGAGCATCTCGCGGATCGCTTCCGCGCCGATCAGCGCGGTGAAGCTGTCGGGACCGAACTCGTCCTGCGCCTTGAGGTACTCATCCTCCGAGAGGAGTTGGCGATCCTTGAGCGGGGTCAGGCCGGGTTCGAGCACGACGTAATACTCGAAGTAGAGGATGCGCTCGAGGTCCTTCAGCGTCATGTCGAGCAGCAGGCCGATGCGGCTGGGCAGCGACTTCAAGAACCAGATGTGAGCAACCGGCGCGGCCAGCTCGATATGGCCCATGCGCTCGCGCCGCACGCGGGAGAGCGTGACCTCGACCGAGCACTTCTCGCAGATGATGCCTTTGTACTTCATGCGCTTGTACTTGCCGCACAAGCACTCGTAGTCCTTGATCGGCCCGAAGATGCGCGCGCAGAACAAGCCGTCACGCTCCGGCTTGAAGGTGCGGTAATTGATCGTCTCCGGTTTTTTGATCTCGCCATAGGACCAGGACAGAATCTTCTCCGGGCTCGCGATGGAAATCCGGATCTGGTCGAAGACCTGCGCCGGCGCCTGCGGGCTGAAGAGATTCATGATTTCTTGGTTCATCGCATTTTCTCCGCTTGCCAACCTTCGTCGGCCGCTGATGCCATCTCTGTCTTGTCATGGCCGGGCTTGTCCCAGCCATCTCGCTTAGGAAGGCTGTGCCCTCCTGATCGGGATGCGCGGGTCAAGCCCGCGCACGACAGGTCGTCCTACTCCGCCGCCTCCGCCGTCGTCGGCTCGGGACCGCGCTGCTGTTGCTTGGAATTGTGCAGGTCGACATTGAGGCCGAGCGAGCGCATTTCCTTGACCAGCACGTTGAAGCTTTCCGGGATGCCCGCTTCGAAGGTGTCGTCGCCGCGCACGATCGCCTCGTACACCTTGGTACGGCCGGCAACGTCGTCCGACTTCACCGTGAGCATTTCCTGCAGCGTGTAGGCGGCGCCATAAGCTTCGAGCGCCCAGACCTCCATTTCGCCGAAGCGCTGACCGCCGAATTGCGCCTTGCCGCCCAGCGGCTGTTGGGTAACCAGCGAGTAAGGTCCGATCGAGCGGGCGTGGATTTTATCGTCCACCAGATGGTGCAGTTTGAGCATATAGATGTAGCCGACAGTCACCTTGCGATCGAACGGCTCGCCGGTACGCCCGTCATAAACGGTCGATTGGCCGGAGTGATCGAGCCCGGCGAGATTGAGCATATGCTCGATGTCCGTTTCCTTGGCCCCGTCGAAGACCGGCGTTGCAATCGGGACGCCATGCGCAAGGTTGCCGCCAAGTTCCACCAGCTCACCTTCGTTCAGCGATTTGATGGTCTCCTCGTCGCCGTAGACTTTCTTGAGCATCTCCTTGAGCGGCTTTACATCCTTCTTGCCGTTGTAGGCGTCGACCGCTTCACCGATCTTGAATCCCAAGCCGGCGCAAGCCCAACCCAGATGGGTCTCGAGAATCTGGCCGACATTCATCCGGCTCGGCACACCGAGCGGATTGAGCACGATGTCGACCGGACGACCGTCGGCCATGAACGGCATGTCTTCCGCGGGCACGATCTTGGACACCACACCCTTGTTGCCGTGACGGCCTGCCATCTTGTCGCCGGGCTGGATCTTGCGCTTCACCGCGACGAAGACTTTGACCATCTTCATCACGCCCGGCGGCAGTTCGTCGCCGCGCTGCAGCTTCTCGACCTTGTCGAGGAAGCGCTGCTCGAGCAACTTCTTCGACTCGTCGTACTGTTTGCGGATGGCTTCGATCTCGGCCATCAGCTTGTCATTGGGTGAGGCGAACTGCCACCACTGCGCCCGCGGGTACTCGTCGAGCACCGCGCGGGTGATCTTGCTGTCCTTCTTGAACCCTTTCGGACCGGCGATACCCTGGCGGCCTTCCAAAAGCTCCGCGAGGCGGCCGTAGACGTTGCGATCGAGGATCGCCTGTTCGTCGTCGCGGTCCTTGGCGAGCCGTTCGATCTCCTCACGCTCGATGGCAAGCGCGCGCTCGTCCTTATCGACGCCATGGCGGTTGAACACGCGCACTTCGACGACGGTGCCCTGCACGCCCGGCGGCACCCGCAACGAGGTGTCGCGCACGTCGGAAGCCTTCTCGCCGAAAATGGCGCGCAGAAGTTTTTCTTCCGGCGTCATCGGGCTCTCGCCTTTCGGCGTGATTTTGCCGCAAAGAATATCGCCGGCGTGAACTTCCGCGCCGATGTAGACGATGCCTGCCTCGTCGAGATTCTTGAGCGCCTCTTCCGAGACGTTCGGAATATCGCGCGTGATTTCCTCGGGGCCGAGCTTGGTGTCGCGCGCCATCACTTCGAATTCCTCGATGTGGATGGACGTGAACACGTCGTCCTTCACGATCCGCTCGGAAAGCAGGATCGAATCCTCGAAGTTGTAGCCGTTCCACGGCATGAACGCGACCAGCACGTTGCGCCCGAGCGCCAGCTCGCCGAGGTCGGTCGACGGACCGTCGGCGATGATGTCGCCGCGGTTGACCCGATCGCCCACTTTCACCAGCGGACGCTGGTTGATGCAGGTGTTCTGGTTGGAGCGCTGGTACTTCATTAACCGGTAGATATCGACGCCGGGCTTGGTCGGGTCGGTCTCTTCCGTCGCGCGGATCACGATACGCGTGGCATCCACCTGATCGACGATGCCGGTGCGGCGGGCGCCGATGGCGGCGCCCGAGTCACGCGCCACCACGCCTTCCATGCCGGTGCCGACGAAGGGCGCTTCCGCGCGCACGAGCGGCACCGCCTGACGCTGCATATTGGAGCCCATCAGCGCGCGGTTGGCATCGTCGTTTTCGAGGAACGGAATGAGCGCCGCGGCCACCGAAACGAGTTGCTTCGGCGACACGTCCATGAAATCGACCTTGTCGCGCGGGACGAGATGGACGTCGCCGGCCTGGCGGCAGACGATCAAATCTTCCGTCAGCTTGCCCTTGTTGTCGGTCGGCGCATTGGCCTGCGCCACCGCGTAGCGGCTCTCTTCCATCGCCGAAAGATAGACCACCTCGTCGGTCACCCGGCCGTCCTTCACCTTGCGATAAGGCGTTTCGACGAAACCGTATTTGTTCACCCGCGCGTAAGTCGCGAGCGAATTGATGAGCCCGATGTTCGGACCTTCCGGCGTCTCGATCGGGCAGATACGGCCGTAATGGGTCGGGTGCACGTCGCGCACCTCGAAGCCTGCACGCTCGCGCGTCAGGCCGCCGGGCCCGAGCGCCGACAGGCGCCGCTTGTGTGTTATCTCGGACAGCGGATTGGTCTGATCCATGAACTGCGAGAGCTGCGAAGACCCGAAGAACTCGCGTACCGCCGCCGCCGCCGGCTTGGCATTGATCAGGTCCTGCGGCATGACCGTGTCGATATCGACCGATGACATGCGCTCCTTGATCGCGCGCTCCATGCGAAGGAGGCCGATGCGGTATTGGTTCTCCATGAGCTCGCCGACCGAGCGCACCCGGCGATTGCCGAGATGGTCGATGTCATCGATCTCGCCGCGGCCGTCGCGCAGATCGACCAGCGTCTTGATGACCGCAAGGATATCCTCCTTGCGCAGCACCCGCATGGTGTCGGGCGCATCGAGATCGAGCCGCATGTTCATCTTCACACGGCCGACTGCCGAGAGGTCGTAACGTTCCGAATCAAAGAACAGCGAACGGAACATGGCCTCGGCGGTATCCACCGTCGGCGGCTCGCCCGGCCGCATCACGCGATAGATATCGAACAGCGCATCCTCGCGCGTCGTGTTCTTGTCGACGGCGAGCGTGTTGCGGATATAGGCGCCGACATTGACATGGTCGATGTCGAGCAGCGGCAATTCCTTGTAGCCGGCCTCGATCAGAACCTTGAGATTCTTTTCGGTGATCTCCTCGCCGGCTTCCAGGTAGATTTCGCCGGTTTTCGGATTGACCAGATCTTCGGCGAGGTAGTGACCGATCAGTTCCTCGTCGGTCATGCGAAGGGCTTTCAGCCCTTTCTCAGCGAGCTGGCGCGCCTGGCGGACAGTGAGCTTCTTGCCGGCCTCCAGCACCACCTTGCCGGTATCGGCATCGACCAGATCGTTAACGGCCTTATAGCCCTTGAGCCGATTGGCATCGAACGGCACGCGCCAACCGTCCTTCGCGCGCTTGTAAACGATGTGCTTGTAGAACGTGCTGAGGACTTCCTCGCCATCGAGGCCGAGCGCATAGAGCAACGACGTCACCGGAATCTTGCGACGGCGATCAATGCGCGCGTAGACGATATCCTTGGCGTCGAATTCGATGTCGAGCCAGGAACCGCGATAGGGAATGATGCGGGCAGCGAACAAGAGCTTGCCGGACGAATGCGTCTTACCCTTGTCGTGATCGAAGAACACGCCGGGCGACCGGTGCATCTGCGACACGATCACGCGCTCGGTGCCGTTGACGATGAAGGTGCCATTGTTGGTCATGAGCGGGATGTCGCCCATGTAGACATCCTGCTCCTTGATGTCCTTGACCGACCGCGCCGCCGTCTCCTCGTCGATATCGAACACGATCAGCCGCAGCGTCACCTTGAGCGGGGCGGCGTAGGTCATGCCGCGCTGGCGGCATTCATCCACGTCGTATTTCGGCGGCTCGAACTCGTACTTGACGAATTCCAGCATCGACGAGTTGGAAAAATCGGAAATGGGGAAAACCGATTTGAAAACCGCCTGAAGGCCCTCGTCCGGACGGCCGCCCTGCGGCTCATCGACCAGCAGAAATTGATCGTAAGACGCCTTTTGAACCTCAATGAGGTTCGGCATCTCGGCGACTTCTTTGATTGATCCGAAAAACTTCCGTACGCGCTTGCGACCGGTAAATGTCTGCGCCATCGTTTCTCTCTCGATTCGATTGGGGTGGGCAGCGCGGGCGCCTCTCCGGACAGCCGCAATCCAATCGCGACCATCCGGACAGGCGTCGGAACTGTCCGTGTTTATGTGATTCGGGCTGAGCCCGAACCGCCGCACGCCTTACTTTTCATCGTGATCGATCCGCACCGATCAGCCTCTTGAGCCCGCATGTGTCGGGCCGCCGCGTTCGTCCTTCCAAGCCTTGCCGCCGTTCCCGCAGCCCAGCCTTCTCTAGACTTGGGCGCCCGACCAGCCTTCACCGGAGGTTCTCTCGCTCTCCTCGGCCGTTCGCCCCTTGGCTGCCGTGCCCGGGCTTGACCTGGGCTTCCAGCCTCATCTCACCCCGGAACCCTCGCTTTGGTCGCCCCCGAGATTTCGCTCCACGGCCGCTTGACCCGGCCAACCTCTCGACCGCCATGCCCGGTCTCGACCGGGCATCCACGCGTTAATCTTGAGATCCCCGGATCGCGCTCGGCTTCGCCTCGCTTGTCCGGGGATTTCGCTTAGATAGGCGCTGTCTACTTAAGCTCAACCTTAGCTCCGGCCTTCTCGAGCGTGGCCTTGATCTTGTCGGCCTCGTCCTTGGCCACACCTTCCTTCACCGGCTTGGGCGCGCCCTCAACCAAATCCTTTGCCTCCTTCAGGCCAAGGCCGGTGAGCGCCCGCACTTCCTTGATGACCTCGATCTTTTTCTCGCCGGCCGCGGCCAGCACGACCGTGAACTCGGTCTTCTCCTCGGCGGGAGCTGCGCCACCGGCGGCCCCAGCCGGACCGGCAGCAACCGCCACCGCGGCGGCAGCCGAAACGCCCCATTTCTCTTCCAGCATCTTGGCGAGATCCGCCGCCTCGAGGACGGTCAGACCCGACAATTCGTCGACGATCTTCTGCAAGTCAGCCATTGTTCACTTCCTATTGGTTCGAACCAGTTGCAATACGTGTTTGTCGAGCCGTCAGGCCGCTTCGCTCTTGGATGCATAGGCCTGGACCACACGCGCGACCTTGGCGGCGGGCGCATTGGTGAGTTGGGCGATTTTGGTCGCCGGGGCCTGAACCAGGCCGACGATCTTGGCGCGCAACTCATCCAGCGACGGCAGCGCCGCGAGGGCCTGCACGCCATTGGGATCCAGAGCCGTTTTGCCCATCGACCCGCCGAGGATGACGAACGCTTCGTTCGCCTTGGCGAAATCGACGGCCACTTTCGGCGCCGCGACCGGATCACCCGAGAAGGCGAGTACGGTCGGCCCCTTCAGCAGGGGCTCGATGGCGGCAGCATCGGTGTCCTTGAGAGCGATCTTGGCGAGACGGTTTTTCGCCACCTTCACCGTGGCACCCGCCTGCTTCATCTGCCTGCGCAGGGTCTGCATTTGGGCAACGGTGAGGCCCGCGTAGTGAGCCACCACCACGACATTTGAGGTCTTGAAGACCCCGTTCAGTTCGCTGATGGATTCCTGCTTGGCCGCTCGATCCACTGCAAGCTCTTTCGGTTTTGACGGCGCCCGCGTGCTGCAGGAACCGCCGGATTGCACCAGCCGTCCACCTCAGTCACACGCAGCAACAGGGCAGGACGACATTTCCACGCCTGCCCGCCTGCTTTGGCTTCGTCACCGCCGCAGGCATCCGAGGTTCGAACCAACCCATCACGCGCAAAGGCGTGCGAATTCCGCTCGTTCCCCCGTCTATGCTGGCTCCATTCTGGCTACCCGACCTGCTAACGCAGGGTGAAGCCCGGAATTAAGCGTCGAACCGCAAGGCTCTCGGCACCGGCAGTCT
Source organism: Pseudolabrys sp. (assembly GCA_035765795.1). GTDB lineage: Bacteria > Pseudomonadota > Alphaproteobacteria > Rhizobiales > Xanthobacteraceae > Pseudolabrys. The sequence goes on from DASTWX010000008.1 coordinate 10,286, forward strand.
CGGACAGGTTTGGCCTCGCCTTTTCAGGGGCTTGGCCATGCACGCTCAAGTTCGGCGACAGCGTTGGGCGGCTTCCCTTTCAGATGTCCCGCGGGATGTCCAAAAGGAAATCGTCCTATCACCACACTTTTGTTGAGACGCGCAAAGGCGCGCCGACAATCGAGGGCCGGCACGCCCAACGCCCCATCTAGACCTTTGGCTGCCTTTTGCCAAGAGGTCATTTTGCCATTTTTGACCAAACTTGTTCCTGGAGCCGCTCAGCCGGGGTGTCTGCACGAGGCATCGAGGCGATCGAACCGCGCTGGCAGCCACTCTCCATCATGAACCCGTCAAAAAAGGCAGCGAGTTCGGCGTGCCCGTCGAGCGGCAGGACGTGCGCGACAAATTGGTCCGGCCGCACGATCACCATACAGCCCTGTTCCCGATCAATACCGCGCATCGCAAAGATGTCATGACCGCTCCTGAGGTCCGGCGCGTAAACCTTTTCGTAGTCGTGAAGGCCGAATCGCCCCTTCTGCGGCAGCAGCAAAGCCGGCATCGTCTCGATCGCAAGCTCGTGGTGCCCCTGCTGGAAGATCGCTCGAAGGTCAATGACCGCGTCGATGTCCGCATCTGCGGGCGTGTATTTCCTAACCGGTGAGTCCTGTCCCTCGGCCAGGAAATCGCACAGCCGCCGAATACCCGACCCGGGCGCCCCGGAGTCGTCTGCCGACGCGAAAGCGAAGATGCGCCAGCGTCCGTCTGCCTTGATCGCATGGCCAAGGTGCATGGGCTTGGCATCCGCAACGCGGATGACCGGGGCCGAATGGAAACGCATGCCGATCGTGAGCCCCGCGGCGAGATGCTGATGCGTGGCCTCACCCGTGAGCAGCGACGGGCGATAGCGAGTCGCCGTGCCCGCGGTGTAGCGCCCGTGCTGAACGTAATAGCGCTGGGTCTCGGTCGGGTCTGCTGCTTTTGAGGATGAGCTCAGAACCTCGGCCCACTCGCGATCGAAATCGATGAGTTCCTTGGCGATGGCCTGCCGCTCCGCCGAGTACAAGTGCAGCAGATAAGGCGCGCAACGCTTGCGCAGGACCGACGCCAGCTTCCAACCGAGATTGAAGCCGTCCTGCATGGAGACGTTCATCCCCTGCCCTGCTTTTGGACTATGCGTGTGACAGGCGTCGCCGGCAATGAAGACGCAAGGCAATTGCTTCCGGGAGTCGCCTTCCACGTCGTCGAACTTGTCGCACAGCCGCTGTCCGATCTCATAGACCGACCACCAGGCGACTTCCTTCACGTCCAGCGTATGCGGTTTGAAAATGCGCTGAGCCGCCGCGATCAGATCGTCGGCCGTGATGTTTCTGTCCGACACCCGCTCTCCGACATCGAGCTTCTCCATCTCGACATAAATACGAAACAGATAACCGCCTTCGCGTGGGATGATGATGATGCTGCCGCCAGTGCCGGACTGGATCAGGGTCTTGCAGCGAATATCGGGAAAGTTCGTGACGGCGAGCACGTCCATCACACCCCACGCGTGATTGGCCGAATCGCCATGCAGCGTGCGGCCAATCGATTTGCGCACCGTGCTGTGCGCCCCGTCGCAGCCGACAACGTACCGTGCCCTTACCGTCTCGATCTGGCCTTGGTGCGCACGATCGACTCGCTCGAGCCGCGCGGTCACGCGATAAGGATCGGCATCATCGCCGGATGGAACATCGCCGATCTGCAGGTCGATGAAACGCCGCGCATAATGCGGCTCAAGCCGGGCGGGCGACTTGTGCATGACATCGAGATAAAAATCATGAACGCGCGCTTGATTGAGAACAACGTGCGGAAATTCCGACAGCCCATCCTCGACATCCTGTACCCTCCCGCTGCGGACGATACGGTCCCGCTGCTTCTCGTCGGGCTTCCAAAACGTCGTCTCGTTGATCCAGCAGGCTTCCTTGAGCACGCGCTCGCTGAAACCGAAGGCCTCAAACATTTCCATCGTGCGGCACGCGACGCCGTCCGCTTGGCCGCGCAGCAGAGGACCGGATTTCTGTTCGACAATGCAGGTTTTGATGTCAGCGAAAGCGCTGAGCTGCGCCGCCAGGGTTAAGCCCGCGGGACCGCAGCCGACAATGAGGACGTCGACTTCAGCCGGCGCCGGACCGGAAGCGCCGGGTGCAGACAACCGTTGCCTGGGATCGGCAACTTCCGGGTCGCCCGGCTCGAATCCATTGAGATGAAATTGCATCAAACGGGCCTTCCTGGCTCTCAAACTCAATCAGCGGGCTTGATCAGTGTACTGATTATCAGTATGCTTGTCAAATCGCAGCCGATTTGGAGCGCACGGGTGAAAAGTCTCGAAAACAAGCCGGGCCACCTGGCCCGCCGGTTTCAGCAAATCGCCGTGGCAGTTTTTCATGCCGAGGTGGCCCAGGCCGGTTATGACCTCACCCCCGTCCAGTACGCCGCGCTGTCCGCCATCGGCTCACATCCACGTCTCGATCAGGCGACGCTGGCCGGACTGATCGCCTACGACCGGACGACGATCACCGGGGTGATAGACCGGCTGGTGCAGAAGGGCCTGCTCGTGAGGCAGCCAAGCAGCCGGGATCGCCGCGCTCACGAACTGCAAATCACGACGGCCGGACAGCAAACGCTGCAAGGCATCGAGCCCGCGGTGGAAGCCGCGCAGCGGCTGATCATGCGTGGCTTAAATGCCGACGAGGCAGCGGAGTTGATGCGCCTGCTGAGCAAAACCATCGCCGCTGGTAACGAATTGAGTCGCGCCCCCTTGCGCACAACACCGGCGACCGCGGCAAAATAGGTCGAAAAAAGCCCGGTCCTCGCGGACCGGGCCTTTGATCTTAATGAACGCAGAGTTGTTTATTGCGGGCCGAACAGGCTCGGAATATCGACCTTCACGCCGGGCCCCATGGTCGAGGATACCGCGACCCGGTTGATGTAATGGCCCTTGGCTCCCGGCGGCTTCGCTTTTTGAACCGCATCGGCAAACGCTCTTATGTTTTCAACCAGCTTGTCCTCGGCGAAGGAGGCTTTGCCGACGCCGGCCTGGACGATGCCGGCCTTCTCGACTCGGAATTCAACCGCACCGCCCTTGGCATTCTTCACCGCGGTGGCAACATCCATCGTCACGGTGCCGACCTTCGGGTTCGGCATCAGGCCGCGCGGACCGAGCACCTTACCGAGGCGGCCGACCAGCGGCATCATGTCAGGCGTCGCGATGCAGCGGTCGAAGTCGATCTGCCCGCCCTGCACCTTTTCGACCAAGTCCTCCGCGCCCACCACGTCGGCCCCGGCGGCCGCCGCTTCTTCCGCCTTCGCGCCGCGGGCGAAAACGCCGACACGGACCGTGCGGCCGGTCCCGTTCGGCAGGTTGACGACGCCGCGCACCATCTGGTCCGCATGCTTGGGATCGACGCCGAGATTCATGGCGATCTCGATCGTCTCGTCGAATTTCGCCTTGGCGCGCTCCTTCACGAGCTTGATCGCTTCCGCGATCGTGTAAGTCTTGTCGCGATCGAGCCCCTCGCGGGCGGCCTTCATGCGCTTTGCAATGGTTGCCATGATTCTTACTCCGTCACCGTGATGCCCATCGAACGGGCGGAGCCTTCGACCATCTTCATGGCCGCCTCGATCGAATTGCAATTGAGATCAGCCATCTTCTGCTGGGCAATCTCGCGCACCTGCGCCTTATTGAGGGAGCCGACGAAATCGCGGCCCGGCGCCTTCGACGCGGTCTGCAGGTTGGCCGCCTTCTTAATGAAGTAAGACACCGGCGGCGTCTTCAATTCAAAGGTGAAAGAACGATCCTGATACGTTGTAATCACAACGGGAATCGGCATGTTCTTTTCCATCTTCTGGGTCTGTGCGTTGAACGCTTTGCAGAACTCCATGATGTTCAAGCCGCGCTGGCCCAGCGCCGGCCCGATCGGCGGCGACGGATTGGCGGCGCCGGCGGGCACCTGTAATTTGAGGAATCCAGTGATTTTCTTCGCCATCTCTCTGCTCCATTAGTGGTGCGGATTTTGGCGGTTGGCAGCCGCCTCACCTCCCACGGCTCTTCCCCGCTCTTTCGTCATGCCCGGCCTTGTGCCGCGCATCCACGTCTTCGGGAAAGGAAGGCGTGGATGGCCGGGACAAGCCCGGCCATGACGGAAACGCTACAGCTTCTCCACCTGACCGAATTCGAGCTCCACCGGCGTTGCGCGGCCGAAGATCGACACTGCCACCTTGACGCGCGAGCGGCCCTCGTCGACTTCCTCGACCGTCCCGTTGAACGAGGCGAAGGGACCATCGGAAACGCGCACCTGCTCGCCCACCTCGAACGTGACCGACGGCTTCGGCCGCTCGATTCCCTCCTGCACCTGCTGCAAGATGCGATTGGCCTCGGCATCGGAGATCGGCATCGGCTTGTTATCCGAGCCGAGAAAGCCGGTCACCTTCGGGGTGTTCTTGATGAGGTGGTAGACCTCATCGGTGAGGTCCATCTTCACCAGCACGTAGCCGGGAAAGAACTTGCGTTCGGCGTTGACCTTGCGGCCGCGGCGCACCTCGGTGACCGTCTCCTTCGGCACTAAAATCTCTTCGAAGTGATCGCTCAAGCCCCGCTGCTTCGCCTGGTCCCGGATCGACTCCATGACCTTGTTCTCGAAATTCGAGTAGGCATGGACGATGTACCAGCGCTTGGGCTTGGTCGACGTGGTGGCGGCAGTGTCGCTCATCGTGTCAGCCTTGAAATCCCATCCGTTTGTTCAAACGCCGTCCGATTCAGGCGCCGATGCCGAGGACGAAAGTGATGCCGATGCGCATGATCTGATCGGCGACCAGGAAGAACACGCAAGCGATCGCCACCATCACGAAGACCATGGCGGTGGTGACCGCGGTTTCCCGCCGCGACGGCCAAGTGACCTTGTCTGTCTCTTGACGCACTTCCTGCAGAAACTTGAACGGAGACGTTGCCATCCAATTAATCCCATGAGAGCCCGCCTATCCGCCAACCGGAGACGCGGCCGGCGCACATATAGTCACCGCCGGCGGCGATTGCCGCTTTCCTCAGGCGACTACGGGGCCGGACACTCCGCTTGGCAGGAGTGGAGGGACTCGAACCCCCAACCCCCGGTTTTGGAGACCGGTGCTCTAGCCATTGAGCTACACTCCTCCGGAAGCGGGTGCGGCGGACCATAGAGGCCCGCCGCGCGGATGTCATGCATTATGCGCGGCCCCAATGCAAGAGGTAGCGGCGTCGATTTGAGGTTAACCGCCGCAGGCGGCGCATCGTCGCGCAGAGCGGCGGCGACGACCACCCCGTCAGCGTTTGGCTGCCTTGTCGCCGATGCGGTCGTGCAGGTCGGCGAGCTCCGGGGTGACCGCATCGCCGAAGTCGGCCATCTCGTAAAACGGCCGGATCATCACGCGCATCGTCTTAATCTCCTCTGATCGGCGGAGGCCCCGCACGCGAAGAGAGCCGCGGTGCGACCCTAACAAAATACCGCGCCGCTGCTGGCCGCAGGATCGTAACTTCAAAGTGAAGTAACGCCAACGCAGGCAACACATGGTCCATTCGTTTCTCCATTGGAGGGCGGCACGGAGGATGTGCGACATGCGTCCATCAATCAGAAAAATCGGTGTTACCGCTGTTGCTGCGATCGCGATCGCAGGCGCATCGGCTGGCTCGGCCAGCGCGCGCGGCGGTGGCGGTTTCCATGGAGGAGGTTTTCATGGAGGCGGCTTCCACGGCGGCGGCTTTCACGGTGGCGGGTTCCACGGAGGCTTTCGTCACGGCGGCTTCCACCATTTCGCCCGTTTCCATCGTCGCGGGTTTGGCGGCTTCGGTGCCGGATTTGTCGGCGGCTTGGCGCTCGGCGCGCTAACGGCAGCGCCGTACTATTACGACTATGGCTATCCGGCCTATGACTACGGCTATTATCCGTACGCCGCTTACGGTTACGGCGACTGCTATATCCGGCGGCGGGTCGTCATCAACCGTTGGGGATACCAAGTCGTTCGCCGATATCGCGTCTGCTACTGAGCCCGCGCGCGGTCGGAGTGTCCTTTGCGGGCCGCGGACGGGCGGCCACAAGTTCGCTTTGACTGCCGGCCGATCTGGCTGCTAACCGCTTTGCTTCCGTGCAGGCACGGCACGGCCCAACTCGGGCCACCAAACCAGCGCGAGCAAAGCGGCATGGCTGTCCCTCCTCTTCTGCAACTTAAAGATATCACGCTAACTTTCGGTGGCACCGCGCTGCTTACCGGGGCCGAACTGTCGGTCGCGATAGGAGAGCGGGTGGCGCTCGTCGGCCGCAATGGTTCCGGCAAATCGACGCTGCTGAAGATCGCCGCCGGCCTGATCGAGCCGGACCGCGGAACGGTCTTCATGCAACCGGGAGCGCTGCTGCGCTACCTTCCGCAGGAGCCCGACTTCTCAGGTTTCCCGACCACCTTGCGCTATGTCGAGGCGGGCCTTGCCGCCAGCGACGATCCTCACCTCGCCCGCCTGATGCTTGAGCAGCTTGGGCTCTCCGGCAGCGAAGACCCGGCTCACCTCTCGGGCGGGGAAGCGCGGCGGGCTTCGCTGGCGCGCGCCTTGGCGCCGCGGCCCGACATCTTGCTGCTCGACGAGCCGACCAACCATCTCGACCTCACTACGATCGAGTGGCTCGAGCGCGAACTCGGCGAGCGGCGCACCGCGCTTGTCGTCATCAGCCACGACCGCCGCTTTCTTTCCAATCTCACCCGGGCGACCGTCTGGCTCGACCGCGGCGCCACGCGTCGAATCGAGCGCGGCTTCGCTCATTTCGAAGAGTGGCGCGATGCGCTCCTCGCCGAAGAGGAACGCGAGCAGCACAAGCTGGACCGCAAGATCGCCGCCGAAGAACACTGGATGCGCTATGGGGTCACGGCGCGCCGCAAGCGCAACATGCGCCGCATGGGCGAACTCCGCGCGTTGCGCGAGCAACGGCGCAGCTACCGCGGCGCGGCCGGCCAGGCCGCGATCGCTGCCGGCATGGCTGAGGCTTCCGGCAAGCTGGTCATCGAGGCCGAGCATTTGTCGAAGAGCTACGGCGAGCGCCCGATCGTGCGCGACTTCTCGACCCGCATTCAGCGCGGCGACCGCATCGGCATCATCGGACCGAACGGCAGCGGGAAGACGACATTGATGGGCCTCATCACCGGCACGCTGGCGCCCGATGCCGGCCATCTGAAACTCGGCACCAATGTCGCCCTCGCCACCCTCGGCCAGCACCGCGACAGCCTCCATCCGGCGACCACCGTCACGCAGGCGCTCACCGGAGGCAGCGGCGAAACCGTCACGGTCCACGGCAAGCCGAAGCATGTCGTCGGCTACATGAGGGACTTCCTGTTCACGCCCGAGCAGGCGCGCACCCCGCTCGGCAAGCTGTCCGGCGGCGAGCGCGGCCGGCTGATGTTGGCGCAGGCGCTGGCGAAGCCCTCAAATCTCTTGATGCTCGACGAGCCGACCAACGACCTCGATATGGAGACGCTCGACGTGCTCGAGGACATGCTGGCCGACTATCGGGGTACCGTGCTCCTCATCAGCCACGACCGCGATTTCCTCGACCGGCTGGTCAACGGCGTGATCGTCCCCGAGGGCGATGGCCGTTGGAGGGAGTATGCGGGCGGCTATTCGGACATGCTGGCCCAGCGCGGAGCCGACCTTACGCGGGCGCCGGCGGGGGTCACCGCGCCCGATAGCAAGCCGAAAGAGAATGTAAAACCAGTTACTTCAAATACAAAGCAGAAGCTAAGCTTCAAAGATAAACACGCACTCGAAACGCTGCCAAAGACAATCACCGAACTACAGGGCCGGGCCCTCAGTTTACAGGCGCAGCTCGATGATCCGCACTTTTACGCACGCGATCAGGCCGGCTTCGCCGAGGTCACGACGGAGCTCGCCGCGCTCCAGCAGCAGATCGCAGCCGCCGAAGAGCGATGGCTGGAGCTTGAGATCTTACGTGAAGAGTTGACCAAAGCAGATTGAACACATGAGCATCGTGTGCAGGAGCACCCGCCTTAGTCCGAACGGGCTTTGGCGACGACAATTGAAGCCCGCCTTCGCCCCAAGACTTCGGCGCGACAGCCTTGACTCGCTTCGCGAGCGAAGGTTGGAGCGGGTGAAGGGAATCGAACCCTCGTCATCAGCTTGGAAGGCTGTTGCTCTACCATTGAGCTACACCCGCGCCCGGTTGCCATTTAATGGATTTCCACGGCTTCGCCAACGTTTTCGCGGCATCTGCCGGCAGGCGCCGCCCCGTTTAACATTAACGCAAGGTCGCAAGCCGCAAGGGATTGCGACTGCTCGTTGCATGGTGTCCTCTATCGGAGACCATGGAGGGGCTCATGCACGAACGACGAAAGTTAGAGCGTCAGCGCACCTTTCTCGGCGCCGTAATCCTATCCAATGAGCGCGCCTCCACCATGGAATGCGTCGTCCGCAACCTCTCGTCGAAAGGCGCGCGATTGAGCTTCTACGAGACGCAAACCATTCCCGCACGGTTTGAGCTCGCCATCAACCGCAAGAAATCGACCCATTATGCCCGGATCGCCTGGCGCGGACCGACCGAAGCGGGTTTGGCTTTCGAGAATGAGGCCGTGAATGCACCGGTCCCGCTTGAATGGGCACGCCGTCTGCGCAAGAGCGAGGCGGAAAACGCGGCCCTGCGCCGCCGCATCGAGGAGCTGAGCACCGGCTACTAGAAAGCGCTCGCCGGGCCACGCGTAATACCAGACTTCATAAGCACTGACTCTCCGCGTCATCGCCGGGCTTGACCCGATCTATGATGAGCTTCCACGCGCCTCAACCGTATGGCTTTTGTTATCGAATTTCATCATGGACCCGCGGGTCAAGCCCGCGGGTGACCGTCATAGGCCTATGGACGACGGTCAAGTTTTCTGAAGGCTGGTATAACTCTCCCCACCGCGAAGGCTGGTGGGAGAGGTAGGACTCGAACCTACGAAGGCGTAAGCCAGCGGATTTACAGTCCGCCCCCTTTGCCGCTCGGGACACTCTCCCCTGCCGTGAAGCCATGCGCCGTCGCTGAAAAAGACAAACGGCGCCGCTTGTCGGGATCGGCGCGTTTTATGGTCACCCATCCGGGTGAAGTCAATGCACCGCGACGACATGAAATGCCGTTTTCGGCCCTCGTTTGCTAATCCTAAGGCTGCGTGGGAAGAACGCCTTATGGCGAAAAAGACTTGGCAGCGCGGCCCGCGGGATCGGCGCCAACGGAACCGGCGGCCGGTGGTGACGCGTGCGCGGATACGGCCTTCGGGCCTTGCGCCGGAGGGCCCCGCGATCCTCTACGGCTGGCACACGGTCAAGGCGGCGCTGGAGAATCCCAGCCGCCGCATTCACCGTTTCCTGGCGACGGAAAACGCCCTCCGCAAGCTCGCCGACGAGGGCGTGCGGCTCCCCGTAGAGCCGGAGCTAGTGCGGCCCGATGCGATCGACGCACGCCTCGGCCCCGACGCGGTGCACCAGGGCCTGTTGTTGGAAGCCGATCCCTTGCATGCGGCATCCATCGCGGAAATCGCGCCGGGCGGCATCGCGCTCGTGCTCGACCAGATCACCGACCCGCACAACGTCGGCGCGATCATGCGCTCCGCCGCGGCGTTTGCGGTACAGGCGTTGGTCATCACGGCTCGCCACAGCCCTGAGGCCACCGGCGTCCTGGCAAAATCCGCCTCCGGCGCGCTCGAACTGGTGCCTTTGGTGATGGTGCAGAACCTCGCACGGGGGCTCGAGGAGCTCCGCGGGCGCGGCTTCATGCTGGTGGGCCTCGACTCCGATGGCGAGCGCGATCTCGCAGCGCTGCCCTTGCGCGCGCCGCTCGCCTTGGTGCTCGGCGCCGAGGGCAAGGGACTGCGGCAATTGACGAAGGCGACGTGCGACCATCTCGCGCGCATCGACGTGCCCGGCGCGATCAAGAGCCTCAACGTGTCGAATGCGGCGGCGCTGGCGCTCTATGTGGCGAGCCGCGCACTCGGATAACGCAAGCAGCGGGCCCTCAACCGCCGCTCGCGTTGCGCAGTTTAGCCCTGTCTCGCGCCGCGAAGCCGAGTCATGGCCGTGTCACGGCTGTGTTCGGTCCGGCAAGGGAAGCAACAGCGGCGGACGCTCGTTCAAAGGTCGACCGATGGCGCGCGGCGCTTCGCTGTCGCACAGAGAACAAGTCGACCAGGATCGCTCGAAGCGCTCGGCCCGTTGCGGGGGCAGCCGGCGCACGGGGCGGAACGCCGCCGGCCGCGCAGCGCCGAAGGGAAAGTAATGGCGATCACGCCATGGCGGCAGCCACCACGGCCGTAACACCACGCCGGGCTCGTAGTCATAGATCAGGATCTGCCCGGCAGGACGGCCAAGCTCGATCTCGTAGCCCGGCCCGCGTTCGGCGAGGCGGAGCGGGAGATCGGCCGCGCGCGCTGCTGCCGTCCCGCCGGTCAAGCCGGCAAAGAACACGGCAATGGCGAGCGGCGTACGCATACAAAGACACTCCAACCAACCCGAACCCACTGTATACGAACGCTTTACCCTCCGAGGTCCAATCGCCGAGTAATATTAATAAGACGATGTCGGCGGCCCGGGCGCATGTCGCGCGCTTGTGGCGGAGCGCCGACGCTGCTAGCTCTGCGGTCGACGCCGCCGGGTTAGCTCAGTGGTAGAGTAGCGGTTTTGTAATTCGGCTTTGGCTCCGCCAACTCGTTTCGTCGTGTATCAAAAAATCCAGAAAATAGCGCCCATTTGGCGCCCACAGCCCGCAAACCGCAGTGGTCCGGTTAGGCCTCCTCAGGCCGGTCCATTCAACGCGAAAGCGCAGCCCTTCCCGCCGCTTGAAAATCCGGTGACGGTTTTGGAACGGACCGATCCCGGCCGAGTTCGGCGAAGCAGCGTAGCTCACCTAATCAGAGCACTACAGGGCATGTGAGCTGCCTTGCCCGGATGCGAGACGAGGTAGTCAACGCATCGGGAAACATTCAGGGAGAACGTTATGCGTACGCTTTTATTGGCGCGAATTCCGACCAAGCAAAACGATTCCGTCGCGCGAGAGGGTGGGATCAGAGACACGCTCGCCAAAGTTCTGGAAGACCTGAACCCCGAGGCCGTTTATTTCGCACCGGTGGATGGCGAACGTACCATGATAGCTATCTTCGATCTGAACGAGTCCTCTGACCTGCCAAGGCTCACCGAGCCGCTGTTTAGTAGGTTGGGCGCGTCTGTCCAAATGATGCCATGTATGAACCTAGAGGACTTGCGGGCAGGACTCTCGCGCGTCCAGCCTTAATCCTTCCTGCTGGCGCTCGCCCAGCCCCCCGATCCGGCACAGCCGCTCAGACGATCGGAATCGGCAGCATCAGCGCAAGCCGTCAAACGCCCACAAGAAGGCTAGAGCCGGCTCCCCGAGATGTGGCATCTTAGCAAAGGGGCAACTCAGGGAGGTAAGGAAATGCGCCACGCATTGATATTGTCATCTGCAGCACTGATCGGCCTCTTTCTATTTTCGCCAAGCTTGGCGTTCGCGAGGGCGCACAAGGCCAGCGTTTATTGCCCAGTGGGCACCTGCGCGACACATGGCGGCCAGAAAGCACGCAATTTGAAATACTGCAGCGCAAAGAACTGCAAAAGCTCTACGGCGATCCAAAAGCCAAAGCGACGCAGCAACCGCTGATACAGCGTCTGCAATGGGGGTGCCTTAGAGACCGCCAGCCATCCACCCTGCAAAAGGCGCGGGCGTCCTTAACCCACGATACCCCCCTCCCGACATTTTGCTTCCAGTGCAAGCGTCGGGAGCGCACCGGTCATTGCGCCGATCGGCTGTGACTTTCGGCTTGGAGCCCCGGTCGAAACCGGGGCTCACTGCCTTTAAATTTGCCTCAAGGTAACCCGTGCCCCCGCACCGCTAAAGATCGAATGCCATCGCGAAGACGATGATGAAGAAGACGGTCGCGGTTGCTAATGTTAACGGCCATCGCAGTGGCGTTACCGCATAGCGATCAACGTTCGGCATTTGACCTGCCCTTGCTCTTAATGAACCGCACGAAGCATACCCGCCAATCAGGCCGCCGACGAAGCACCTGTCGTAGTCTGCGTTCCCGATACCTCCGCCTTGCGGGTCATCAGATGACCGCAGGAAGCGCATAGGAAGGTTTGGATTTCGGCTTTACCGTCGCGCCGCGCGTCATCAGGCTTGCGGTGTATCAATTGAGCGCTGGCCCCACATTTCTCGCAGGCGATCGGAGCAAATTTTCGCCCGAATTTCGGCCACGTCAGTGTCATCGTACTCCCCGCCCATACGCTTGGGAACTAGGACCGGTCGTGGACGTGTTTCATATTGTGACAGATTGCACGTTGTCGAAATATAAAATGCTTGTAAAAATTTGCGCTCGCGGTGGCGCTATCACTGTGGTTTGACTCGGGCCGGCGTCCAAGGCAGCTAGGCGCCGTTTCCGTGCGATGTTGGCTTCGCGCACTCGCGCCATGTCTTCCCACGTCTCGGCCATCTGGCCAAAGAATGGCCTTTTGATTGGTATCAACCACCCGGGCGGCCACCATCCGACATTCCTCTGCTCGCTGGTGGTATTTCGAGACTTTTTGCAATGGACCGTTTGCCCTTCCCTGCCGTTTAACGTACCAAGTACGGTTCGGGTCCCTGGGGCGGGGTGGCTCCGATTATTGTTGCTTCTCCCGCTAACAAGAGGAAATGACTATTTTTTCATATGCGCCGGATCACGCCAACCACTGCGGCTGGGCACCGAGTCGATTTGACGATGCTCGTGCGCCGCGAGCGGATAATGCGCGCGCTCAGCTTAGCCGCCGCTATCATAGCGAGTGCATTTGTATGGATGTTGATACTATGGCCGATCGTAGCTTGGCTTCGGCATTGAGGATTTGCCTTACCGCAAATGCAACAATTGATCGAGCGCGTTAAGCGTTGCCATCTCGCCTCCGGCATCTTTTCGAACGTACCGACACTCATGCGCGATTCGTTCCAGGGCCCACTGATTTACGCGCTCAGCCCCGGTAGATCCGCGTCGGCAACCGGGTCGTAAATCGCAAGCGAGTGGATATTGACCGCCGAGTCGATGTTGTTACCCAGCCGCCTAAGTAGAAGTTGCTCATCGGGAAAACCGTCAGCCTTCAATCGCTCGGACTTATCGCGGCGTCCGTCAATGTGCCGGTTGCCAGCGTGAGCGTGCCGAAAGCGCCGAGCGAACTTGTACGAAATGCCGATGCTCGACCGGTCAGCATCACGGCCGGTGTGCCGAGCGCGGGAATGGCCGTTGTCGGATCGCCGGCCTCCTGCTCGCATCGACGAATAGCAGTCGCGTGGTCTCTAGAATCTCGCTGGTATCGTCCAGAAATGACACGCGGAGCCATAGGGTGACCGTTTCCGCGTCGGTCGTGGCCGATCTGAGGGCGTGAAACGCGCAACAGGCGCATACCTGCTCCGGCTCGGCATTAGGGCTACGGTCGAGACGTTAAGCTGCACCACGGCGGACGCTGACGGGATTCAGCCGAACAGCAGCATTACCCACGGGTTTCTAAAATTGCAGGCGCCGCCATGCCCCGTATTCGATGCCACGAGTTGCGACACAGCCATGCCACCCATTTGCTTCGGTCCGGCGTGTACGTAAAACTCACCAGCGAACGCCTCCGGCACAGCAAAATGCCATCACCCTCGATTTCTATTCGCATGTTGTGCCGAGAATGCAGGAGGACGCGGTTGCCAAGGTGGACGCCGCTTTCAGGAGGCGCAGCGGCAGAAAACAAACGTGAACATCAGCGTTAACGTTGGGTAGCAAAAGGGTAGCAAATAGCTTCCGAGTGGTGCAGAAAGCCCAATAAAGCCGGGTTAGCTCAGTGGTAGAGCAGCGGTTTTGTAAACCGTTGGTCGGGGGTTCAAATCCCTCACCCGGCACCACGGCCCAGAATATCCGGCGGAAAAAATTCGTCAGCAGCGGTGGCTTTCCAGCTTTCCGAGCATTGCGGACTGTGCCAGACTGGCAAGGTTGCAATACCTCTTGGAGATCCTACCAATGCCGCAGGGCACCGTTAAGTGGTTCAATCCGACGAAGGGCTACGGCTTCATCCAGCCGCAGGAAGGCGGAAAGGATGTATTCGTGCATATTTCGGCGGTTGAGCGTGCCGGCCTCAATACGTTGAACGAGGGTCAAGTCGTTCAATACGAGCTCGTCGAGAACCGCGGAAAGACCTCCGCGGAGAACCTCAAGGTCAAGTGACCGCGGCGCCCGCGCTTACTTTCGGCCTCGCTATCTGAGCTGACGCCGCCGAGCCTTCACCGGCTCGGCGGTTGTCGCGTGCCTGCCTTTACGCGGCCAGTCTCAACGGCCCAGCGTTTCCAAGGCGGGGAACGGCGCAAACGCCGCATCCTGGCACAGCTGCTCGACTTGCTTCTTTTGATCGATGAAGTGATCGAGCCGGCCGGACACGTAGACAGCAGCGCCCTCTTTCACGCCGGCATAATGGCCGTGGTCGTCGTGCGCATTGTAGCGCACGCACACCATATAGCGATCTCCGGGGCCCTTGTATTTGAGCTGCGGCATCGAAATGCCCGCGTCGCGAATGTGGTTCGGGTTGTTGAGATAGCTGCTCATATAGGCGAGAAGGTCTTCCCTGTAATTTTTCGGATAGACGTTCTGCGCATCCCACTGTGCCCTCAACTCGACTTGGCTCGGCCCCATGTCGTCGCTGGCGCAGCCGCCAAGTGTGAGCACCCCAACGAGCGCCGGCACCATCCAAATCCGCATCTCCCACTCCGCCCCGTCTACGCGCCCCTCTTTAAATTATCATGGTCAAGCATTTTCCGAACTCAAATCGGCAATCCATGCAACGCATGGATTGCGTCGGCGCTACGCGCCTCGCAATGACTTCCCCACCCGTCACTGCGAGCCGAAGGCGAAGCAGTCCAGACGGGCGGTCTACTTTGCTCTTCATACCCATGCGGCTCGCGTCACGGCAATTCCACCCCCACTCGCAGCAGAAAGGTACGCCCCGGCTGCGGATAGGCGCTGAAGCGACCGATGGTGAACAGGCTTGCGATGCCGTAATCGTAGTACATCTCGTTGAAGACATTCTGCACCGCGAAAGACCAGAAGGCGTTCTTGAACTTGCCGCCGATGCGCATGTCGACCACCGTGTGCGCGGGGATCAGCGGCTGCACATTGGCCGAGTCGTTGTCGAGGCGGCGCTCGCCGACGTAGCGCACCACCGCGTCATAGACGACGTATTTATCCCAAATGTCCCAGGACACGCCGGCATTCGCCGTCCAGCGCGAGATCAGCGGGATGTCGTTGCCGGCATACGGCCCTTCGCGGAAAACCGCCCGCGTGTAAGTGAGGTTTCCGGTGAGCGTCACGGTGTCGCTGAGCCGTAACGAGGCGGTGTTCTCGACGCCCCAATGCCGCGTCGGATCGAGGTTGACATTGGTGCCGGTGCCCGGACTGAAGAACACCTCGTCGTTCAAGTCCATGTCGTAGGCGCTGGTCTGCCAAGTCAGCGCGCCGAGATGCAGGCGCACGCCGCCTTCGATCTCGCGTGAGGTCTGCGTGCGCAGGTCGAAATTGGTCGGTGTCGGCGCCGGGAAATTGAACGCCACCGCCTGCCCGATGCGCTCGTCCGCGTTGGGCACGCGGAAGGCGCGTGCGACGTGGCCGAACACCGCGATCGTGTCGTTGAAGCGGTGCTCGAAACCGAGCTGGGCCGCCCATTGGTTCTCATCGCGATCGAGCGGCAACCCCTGCGCGTCGCCGAAACCGAACGGCGCCGTGGGGTCGTAGGTATCGCGCGCCGACACCCGGTCCCACTGATAGCGCACGCCCGCGGTGATGTCGGTGTCCGGCCGGAGAGCGAGCGTGCCGTTGGCGTAGGCGGCGGCGCTGTCCTGCCTGATATCGTAGATGTGGTACGGCGCCGAGAGCAGGTCCTTGGCGCGATG
>DASTWX010000009.1:0-42846 GCA_035765795.1 Pseudolabrys sp.
CGACAAGCAGAACGAGATCGCCGGCCGCGTGCTCAAGGAAATCCGCGAGCGTCTGAAATTTCTCGTAGATGTCGGCCTCGACTATCTCACGCTGTCACGCGCCTCCGGCACGCTCTCCGGCGGTGAGAGCCAGCGTATCCGCCTCGCCTCGCAGATCGGCTCCGGCCTCACTGGCGTGCTCTATGTGCTCGACGAGCCTTCGATCGGCCTGCACCAGCGCGACAACGCGCGGCTGCTCGAAACGCTGAAGCGCCTGCGCGACCTGGGCAACACCGTGATCGTGGTGGAGCATGACGAGGACGCTATCCGCACTGCCGACCACGTGCTCGATATCGGGCCCGGCGCGGGCATTCACGGCGGCCACGTGGTCGCCGAAGGCACGGTGGACGACCTCGTCGCCGCGCCGCGCTCATGGACCGGCAAGTATTTATCCGGCGAACTGAGCGTGCCGGTGCCGGAGCGGCGCCCGCCCAATCCGCGCCGTATGCTGCGCGTGGTCAATGCGCGCGGCAACAATTTGAAGAACATCACGGCCGATATTCCGCTCGGCCTCTTCACCTGCGTGACCGGCGTTTCCGGCGGCGGCAAGTCGACGCTGCTCATCGATACGCTCTATGCCGCCGTCGCGCGCAAGCTCAACGGCGCGTCGCTCGCGCCTGCCCCGCACGACCGCATCGAGGGCCTGGAGCACATCGACAAGATCATCGACATCGACCAGTCGCCGATCGGCCGCACGCCGCGCTCCAATCCCGCGACCTATACCGGCGCCTTCACGCCCATCCGCGAATGGTTCGCCGGCCTGCCTGAAGCCAAGGCGCGCGGCTACGCGCCCGGCCGCTTCTCGTTCAACGTCAAGGGCGGGCGCTGCGAGGCCTGCCAGGGCGACGGCGTCATCAAGATCGAGATGCACTTTTTGCCCGACGTCTACGTCACCTGCGACGTCTGCAAGGGCAAGCGCTACAACCGAGAAACGCTGGAGGTGCTGTTCAAGGGCAAGTCGATCGCCGACGTGCTCGACATGACGGTGGAAGAGGCGCTCGAATTCTTCAAGGCGGTGCCGCGCGTGCGCGACGTGCTCGCGCTGCTCCACCGCGTCGGCCTCGACTACATCCATGTCGGCCAGCAAGCCACGACGCTATCGGGCGGCGAGGCGCAGCGCGTGACGCTCGCCCAGGACTTGTCGAAGCGCGCGACCGGCCGCACGCTCTACATCCTCGACGAGCCGACCACCGGCCTGCACTTCCGCGACGTGGCGAAGCTCCTTGAGGTGTTGCACGAGTTGGTGGAGACCGGCAACACCGTCGTCGTCATCGAGCACAATCTGGAAGTCATCAAGACCGCCGACTGGATGATCGACCTCGGCCCCGAGGGCGGCGACGGCGGCGGCGAGATCGTCGCCCAGGGCACGCCGGAGGATATCGTCAAGGCGGCTTGTCCGCCGGAGCGCGAAGCGCGAAGGCGGAAGCGCTCTTACACCGGCGAATTCCTGAAACCCGTCCTCGCCCGCGAAGCGCCGGGGCGGCGGAAGAAGGGCGCGCAGGCGGCGGAATAAGATGCAGGTCATTCCGGGGCACGCCGAAAGGCGCGAACTCGGAATCCAGAGCCAACCCGCAGCGCTTCGTTCACCCTCCCCCTTGTGGGGAGGGTCGGCCGCCGTAGCGCGTCGGCGCGAAGGCGGACGGGGTGGGGGCTCGCTGAGGTCATGCAATGCACACGCGCAGATCGAAAGAATGGATACACGAAGGCAAATACGCCGCCGAAGTCGAAATCGAGCTCGAATACAGCGACGAAAGCTAGTCGCCGACCATGTCGGCCGACGACGCCCGTAAACTCGACGCCGTTCGCCTCGCCCTGCGTGCCGGCAACATTGCCGAGGCGGCAAAGCACGGCCGTGTGTTTGAACTGACACCTGTGACGGCGGAGTGATTTCTTTCTTCTCCCCGCACGCGGGGAGAGGTGACACGCGGCATGCGCCGCGCTTTAGTTGATTTCGGCAGAAAAAAAGAGCGCAGGCGGCAGAGTAAGGTATCGCAACTCCCTGACGGGAGGCGCACCATGACCGATGCAGCACGCAACGACGTGTGGGCGCAGGGCGCCGGCTACGAGCGCTATGTCGGACGATGGAGCCGGCTCGTCGCCGCCGAATTCCTCAAATGGCTCGCGATCCCGCCGGGCTGTGCCTGGCTCGATGTCGGCTGCGGCACCGGCGCGCTCAGCCAGCGCATTCTGGAGAGCGCCGCACCGACAAAGGTCGTCGGCGTCGACTCGTCCGAGGCATTCATCTCGCATATGACAGCGCACCTCACCGACAGGCGCGCCGCGTTTCGCGTCGGCGATGCGCGCGCCTTGCCGGTCGGCGACGCCGAGTTCGACGTCGCCGTCTCCGGGCTCGTTCTGAACTTCATACCCGATCAGGCCAAAGCGGTGGCGGAGATGCGCCGCGCCACGCAGCCGGACGGCACCGTCGCCGTATATGTCTGGGACTATACCGGCGAGATGCAGTTGATGCGCCGGTTCTGGGACGCCGCCATCACGCTCAACCCGGCGGCGCGCGATCTCGACGAGGGCGTCCGCTTTCCGGTCTGCCAGCCCGATCCGCTGCGCAGCCTGTTCGCCGCGGCCGGCCTGCGTGACATCGCGACGCAATCGATCGACGTGCGGACCGCGTTCGAAAATTTCGACGATTACTGGTCGCCGTTTCTGAGCGGCCAGGGCCCAGCGCCCGGATATTGCATGAAGTTGACAAAAGCGAACCGCAACGCCTTGCGGGACCACCTCCGATCGTCGCTGCCGACGGAGCGCGACGGAAAAATCCGGTTGATGGCCCGCGCCTGGGCCGTGCAGGGCGTTGTGTGAGGCGGTTATGATCTTCGGCCACGGGCCGGAAGGTGGCGAGATCGTCGCCCCGGGCACGCTGGAGGATATTGTGAAGGTGAAGCGGAGTTATACGGGCGAACTTTTGAAGCCGGTATTGGGACGCGAAGCACCGGGCCGAAGAAAGAAGGTGCAGGTGGCGGAGTAATACTGATAATACACCGGGCCATCCCCGGGGGATACCAATGCCATTTCCATCATTTCATACCTTCTTCGTTCCAATCGTCCACGCCCTGCGCGCTCGAGGCGGCTCGGCGACTATCGATGAGCTGGAGGAGGCTGTCGCTTCAGCCACAAATCTTTCTGAGGAACAACGGTCTCAGCCGCATGGAGACGGGCCACGTACCGAATTCAGCTACCGGCTCGCATGGGCGCGGACCTATCTAAAAAAGGGCGGCGCGCTGGATAACTCGGAAAAAGGGGTTTGGCATCTGACACCGGCTGGTTATTCGATGTCGGACGAAGAAATCCGCGCCATCAAAGCTAAAGTTCAGCAACAAAATCGTGACGCGCGCGCGGCCGCCGCGGCTTTGGCTTCATCGGATGAGACAGAGGAAGAGGAAGAAGACGAAATCGAGGATGCCGTCCTCACTTGGAAAGAGCGCCTTCTCGAAACGCTTCTGACGATGAAGCCGGATAGCTTCGATTTTGCGCGAATCTGGATTTGTCAAAGTTGAGGTTACAGGCCGAAGCGGCGATGGCGGCATCGACGGCACCGGCGTTCTCCGGCTGAATTTGCTTTCATTTCAGGTGCTGTTTCAGTCTAAACGCTATAGAGGGTCAGTTGGCGCGTCTGTCGTTCGTGATTTTAGAGGGGCCATGGTCGGCCGCGCAGACAAAGATCTTATTATAACGACCGGGACATTTACGGCCGATGCAAGACGCGAAGCAACTCGTGACGGCGCACCAGCAATTGATTTGGTTGATGGAGATGCTCTTTGCGACTTGCTTAAATCCCTGCGGATCGGCGTAAAGGTTGAATCCGTAGAATCGATTACCGTTGACCAACCGACATTGATGGCGGTTTAGCCGATTTGAAGATTAGTAAACGCGAACGCGTAATGTATCAGCACGTTGCAGTTTAGTATTGGGAGCGCGTGAACGCTGTTGACAAAGCCCTTAAACAAAAGCCTGCTTAGAAAACAGAAAAATACGAAAAGAGCCGCCCTTCTAACCAATTTATAGGGTGGTTTATTGCCAAAGGCGCGTAACCAACCAATAAGATGCGGCCACGGCTGTCAGGGTGGGTTACGGCGCTGCGCGCCCAATCCTCCCTACAGCTCGAATTGGTGCCGTCGTACCATACGAAAAGACACATTGGCGATCCCCGGATTGGCACATACATCTCCTGGCAGCAGCCACGGAGAGACGTGATGTCCGATCTTGCCACCCTCGCAACGGAAGCCCCCGACACCATCGAGACGACCGTCAATTACGTCGTCAATGACGGCACGGAGATTTTCACCTACACCGGCGGACCCGGATCGACCGACGTGCGCAGCGGCGGCACGCTCGACCCGCACGCCATGACCGTGCACAACGCGCGGCCGCTGCTGGGACGGACGTCGCTCGATGTCGAAGGCTTCCGCTTCGTGCGCCACGACACCAGGGTCGAGAGCTTCCTCGACGAGGCCGAGATTCGCCACGTCTATTATCCGGAGATGGAGCAACTGGTGAAGGCGGAGAGCGGCGCCCGCCGCGTCGTGGTGTTCGATCACACGCTGCGCACCGCCGACGATGCCTTCCGCGAACAGCACAAGATCCGCGAGGTGGTGCGCCGCGCGCATAATGACTACACCGAATGGTCGGGCCCGAAGCGCCTGCGCGAAATCCTGCCCGACGAGGCGGACGCGCTGCTCGAGGGGCGCTTCGCGATCGTTCAGGTGTGGCGGCCGATCCGTTATCCGGTCGAGACGCATCCGCTGGCGATCTGCGATGCGCGCACCGTCTCGCCCGCCGATTTCATTATATCGGAGCGCCGTTATCCCGACCGCGTCGGCCAGACTTATGCCATCGGCTACAACCCCGCCCATCGCTGGTACTGGCTGCCGCGCATGGCGCGCAACGAAGCGCTGGTGTTCAAGGTCTACGACTTGGCGAAAGACGGCCGTGCGCGCTGGAGCGCCCACACCGCCATCGACGATCCGACCTCGCCCGCCAACGCGCGCCCGCGCGAGAGCATCGAGATCCGCACGCTGGCGCTATTCTAGCGAAATCCGGGAGGAGCCAGGATTGTTCAACATCAAACCTGAGTTTACCTAAGGCCCGCTCGCAGCGTTGCGCAGGCGCGCTATAGGCTCGATGGATTCTGAATGAAGCCACCTTCCCACCCCCTCGTCATCTTCGACCTCGACGGCACGCTGGCCGACTCCTTCCCCTGGTTCTTACGGGTCGTGAATACGGTGGCGCGAGAATACAGGTTCAACGAGATTGCCGAGGCCGATATCGGGCCGTTGCGACGCACCGGATCGCGCGAAATTCTTACGAAACTGAACGTTCCGCCCTGGAAGGTGCCGCTGATCGCGCGGCGCATGCGGGCGCTCAAACGCGCGCACCTCGACGACATCGGCTTATTCCCCGGCGTGGACGAGATGCTGCGCGGCCTCACCGTGCGAGGCATCAGACTCGCTCTCGTTTCATCCGACAGCGAGGCCAATGCGCGCCGCCAACTCGGTCCTGAGAACGTGGCGCTGTTCTCGTATTTCGAGTGCGGTACGTCGTTATTTGGCAAGGCGGCGAAGTTCAAGCGCGTGCTCAAGCGAGCCGGCTTGGCGCCCAATCACGCGATGGCGATCGGCGACGAGGTGCGCGACGCCGAAGCCGCTCGCTTGGCCGGCGTCGCCTTCGGCGCGGTGACCTGGGGATATGCGGATCCCGACGCGCTGCGCGCACGGGCACCGGACGTGGTGTTCGCGGCGATGGATCAAATTGTTAAGGAGCTGACCTGAGCAGCGTGGGACGGCCGCGCGAATACGCCAGTCCCACCTACCCCACCGCCTCCGCCCTCACGCACGGCACGCCGAGCCGCGCCGCATGTGTCGTGCGCACCGACCCCCGAGGTCGAATCCCGCGTAGGCGTCCTCGACTGCGACCCCGTCAGCCTCCGCTCGGATCCAAGCGAGCGCCTTACTGGAACACAGCTACCCAATCGTCGCGCACGGCTTTGAATTTTTTCTGCGCGGCGACCCAATCCTTCAGACCGAGCAGCTTTGTCGTGTTGAGGTCGAATAGATACGGAGCGGCCTTTGCCGGGGGCTTGTAGTTCTTGCGGAAGCTGTAGACCGCCTCGTCGGCGATGACCACATCGGTGCCTTCCTTGCTCAGCATGTATTCCAGCAGCAGCTGACCAGCGTTGGGATGCGGCGCGCCTTTGAGCACGGCGCCCTCGTTTCCGAACATGACCTGACCTTCCTTGTAGACGCCGAACTTCAATATTTTCGCCAGCTTCGGCGCTTTGGCAATGTTCTGATAGGCGCGCCCAGTCAAATTCCACATATCAAGCGGCCGCTGACAGGAGATGACCATCTGCATCTTCGGCTCGGTCCGGAATTCAACGATGGGGTCAGTGGCCTTGAGCTTGCGCCAGAACTTTTTCAGGTCGAGCACACCATTCTCCTGCAGCGAGATGGCGGTGTTTGTGTAGGTGAAGCTCTTGGTTATGTCGGAGGCGATCGCTTTTCCTTTGAGCTCCGGTCTGACAACATCGTTGTAGGAATTGACCGAGAAGGAGCTCATGCCGGGACAGGAGCTGTTCCAGATCGGCTGAAAGCTCGACGCATTGGGGATGACTACGTAAGGATAATGAAAATACTGGTCGGCCTTCTTGGCCAGTTCCTCGCTGTCCTTCCAGTAGTCGCTATCGAGCTTCAATAACGCGCCATGCTCGATCGCTGCTTCGAAAAAGCCCGGCGCGGCTACAAGCACCACGTCGATCGTATGCTTGCCGGCGAGGATTTCCTGCCGCGCTTGGGCAACGGTTGGACCGGTGCCCTTGCGTATAGTATTGAACTTGAAACCGGGTCCCAGGCCGTAGCGTTGCTTGAAACCCTTCTCCAGATCATGCGCGGTCAAATCGCTGATCGACGCGTTGATCATCGTAACCGCGCCTTCCTTCTTGGCCGCGGCGGCGAGCCGCTTTTCGTGCGGCGTCAGTTCTGCAGCGCCGCCGAGGTCGGTAGCCGCAAGAAAAACGATAAGAGCGGCGCCGAGCGTCGCGGCAAATGAAAGAAAAGATCCTCTCGTTCCCGTTGTCATTGTCACCCTCCCACGATCCTGACCGCGCCAGTATCAGCCCGGCGACAAACGCATACAATGGGCATCGCGACCCGTGCGGCCGCAAAGTCGACACTCAGGTCGATGCGCTAACCGGCGCGGTGGCGCCGACCCTGCTTCGCCAAAGCTAAGCCGCTTTGGCTTCGCGGCGGCTCACCAGGCGCATTCATTTGTTATCTACAATTGTTGTCTACAATGCTGACTAAATACAGCTATTCCACTTTAACCAGGATCAGGCATAACTTGCCGAACGCGTCACCGCGCTTCAAGCTCTCTGTCCTGTTCTGGGTCGGAATCGGCGTTCTGGTCGTCGGCACCGGCCCGCTCGTCCTTTTCGGGATCGCGTTCTCACTCGGATTCATCAGCGATCCGAACCCCAACCCAATCGGGCTTGGCCTGCTCGCCTTCTTCACGTTTTGGCCGGGCATCGTGATCATGGCCGCCGGATTGATCGTTTCGTTTTGCCGTTACAGAGCGCGGCGGCGTAGGACGCAATAGCGAGACGTGTTACCGCAACGTCATTCGCCGCATTCGCATAGGCAAATGGGCGGATTACGCCCGCCATCCACCTACGCTTCCATCCACGTTCTCATAAACACGCCGCCTTGCTTCCGCGCCTTGCGACATCATTCCCGCTGGCGAGCAATGCGCCGTTATCGTCAAGTCGATCTTTGGCGACGGCAGCCAGAGTCACAAGCCGCGCATCACAGAAGAAAAGGACGCACGGGCGATAAAAGCCCATGCGCCCCGTTCTTCGGCAAGCCCTCTCTCGCCGCAACGCGGCGGACACGTGCCTGCTCAGCGATGACGGCCGTGGTCTCCGCCGCCGCGATGCGAACGCCCGTGCCATCCGTGGCCGCGGTCGTGATGCGAGCGGCCGCGATACACCGGTCGACGATGCTCGCGGCCATGGTGCCAGCCGTGCCAACCGCGCGGACCGCCCCAGCCGTAGCCGCGGCGATGGGAATAGCCGCACCAGTACCAGCCCGGACCATGCCAGCCGTCGAGGTAAAAGCAGTAATTGCGGCCGCCCCAGATGAATTGCGCTTTCTCCACCAGAGAGGGCGCGATGGTCGCGGTGTTGAGCGTGGTCGCCAGCCCAGCCGGCACTGGTGCGGCCTGCGCCGGTGCCGTCATCAAGGCGCCCACGCCCAAAGCGGCGGCGATAGCAAACGACAAACCAAATCTTCGCATGATCAGGCCTCTTATTGGTCAACAGATGATCGAACCTCGCACGGGTCAGCTCAGCGCGCCAGCCCGTAACGAGAATATAAACGCGAGTCCGCGATCAACCCTGCGGAATCGAATTCCCGGCAGGAAACGCCCGCCTTGTTAATTCAAGTAGCGAGAAACGCGCCGGCATCGCCATATCGGCGCGTTCGACGGGCTGCACTGCCAAGCTTGATCGCAATCCCGGAGATGAACCATGGCACGCGAAGGACCCGCACAACGGTCGCCACCGCTCAAGAACGGCCGAGACGATGAGCCACCATCCTATCCGGCGTCGAAGACGCGCGGCGCCGATATCGTCCTGCGCAAACGCTGGCAACGCTGGGTGTTCGTCGGCGGGCTCGTCGCGGCCGTCGTGCTCGCCCTTATCGTGCGCTGGCTCGCCGGATGAGGCTAACGTCTCACGCCGCCGTGCCGAGCTCCTTGTCCTTGGCTTCGGCGCGCTGCGCCGCCGGACGCGCCGCGATGCGCGCGGCATAGGCCGTGAACTCGGGCCGCTCGGGCAGCAGCTTGAACATCATGCCCCAACGAACGGTAGCGCCGACAATCACGTCAGCGGCGGTGAATTGCTCGCCCATCAGCCAGGGCCCCTTCTCCACAGCTTTGGCGACGACGTTCATCGTGGTGTCAAAATCGCCGTAGCCGAGCATCGCCCGCCGCGCCTCTTCCTTGCGTGGCGCCGCGCGATCGATCACCGCCGGCTCGATGCAGCTCGGCCCGAAGAACAGCCATTTCAAATACACGCCGCGGCGCGGCGTGCCGACCGGAATATTCAGCTTCTTCTCGGGGAATTCATCGGCAAGATAGGTGCAGATGGCCGCGCCTTCGGTGATCACCGTATCGCCATGGCGCAGCGCCGGCACCTTGCCCATGGGGTTGATCGCCAGATACTCGGGCTTGAGATTGTCGCCTTCGCTCAGGCGCAGGAGCTTGATGTCGTAAGGTTCGCCCAGCTCTTCCAGCATCCAAAGAATGATAGACGAGCGCGACGGCGAAGCGTGATAGAGCGTCAGGTTCGGCATGGAAGACCTTTGACTGTGCAGTGGTGGAGATCGGCTCGCTCGGTACAATACGATCGTGCTGGAAACGTGGCCGAACTCATCGCCGCGCGAGTCCGCTCATTCGGCGGCAACCGGCCGCGTCCGGTTGCGCGCCGCACGGCCGTTCCAACGCGCACGCACGAGGTCGAGCGCAACGGCTGCAAGGCCGGCCGCCAGCACTTGCCACCCGGGCCGGACACCGGCGCTGAAATCGAAGGCGACATCGAGCACGCGGATCGGCGAAATTCCAAAGGCAATGCCGATGCCGATCGCCTCGCCTGCGAAAGTCAAAGCGGATATCGCCAAGCTCAAACCGAACAGGTCCGGCGTGGACAAATCAGCCGTATCGCGCCACCAAGCCAGCAGACGATAGCCGATCAGCCAAGCGAAAAGGCCGGCGGCAAAAATAGGCACGGTCACGTCCGCCTTCGTCTGCTGGAAATAATGGACGAGCGCGAGCAAGGCGATCGCATACACAATCTGGTGCAGCCGCCGCCAGCGGATGCCGCCGAGCCGCCGCATCATGCCGTCCGTCGAGGTCAGCGCCAGCGCCGCGAGGCCGAGCCAAGCCATCCCGCCGATGATCAGATAGACGCGATGCGTGATCTCGTAACCGGCTTTGCCGAGATCGAAGCTCTGGTCGGCAATATAGAGGACAAGGTGCGTAGCGATGTAACAGAACGTGCCGACCCCCAGCATACGCCGCACGTCGATAAGATTGCCGTAACGCGCGATGCGCCGGAGCGGCGTCACCGCAAGGGTCACCCCAAGAAACACGAGCGCCCAAAATCCGGCGCGGTGAATCAAATCGTTGATCGGCCGCGCACTGTGGAGAATGGCGTCGAGGTCAACAAGCGCTTTGCCTGCCGGCATGAGCAGCAGCGTCAAGGTGACGATACGTAAGATCGAAAGCCGGCCGCGCTTGTCGCGCCAAAGCTGCCAGGAAGCTGTCATGGGCGGCACCGGCGGGCGCCGCTCAAGCGAGGAAGGTTACGCATCAAGTCATCATCCGGTGCGTTCACGGTGGGCGTGTCAGCATCTTTCAGCCGCGCTGCCTGCTCACAAGCAAATCACAAGTTTGCGTTCAAGGCCGGGCGGCGGCGCGCAGCGCAAATCACACGTGGGGCGCTGGGCGGCCATTGGAGTCGTTGGCGGGCACCTTCACCCAGGCTTCTCCGTCGAGCACCGTCTCCCCGTTGACGGCACAGACGCACGCAAGCCGCGCCCGCCGTTTTTCCGGTATCAATTCCGCAACCGTGACGCTGACCTCGACAGTGTCGCCGATCTTGACCGGCGCGCGGAAGTTCAACGTCTGCGAGATGTAGATCGCTCCCGGCCCGGGCAGGCGGGTGCCAAGCAGCGCCGAGATCAGGCTTGCGGTGTAGAGCCCATGGGCAATCCGCGTGCCGAAAGGCGTGGTGGCGGCGAAATGCTCGGACAGATGAATGGGATTGCGGTCGCCGGTAATGGCGGCAAAGCCGACCACGTCGGCAGAGTCGACGGTCTTCCGCAGCGTCTCGGTCATGCCGATGCAAAGGTCATCGAAATGGAGCATCTGCAATGGGAGGTTCATTCAGGCAAAGTCCTTTATGTATCGCGACTGGCATAGCCGCCACAGCATCAGGATCACGGCGACATTGGCGAGCGCGCAAGCGGCGAGGAGCCCGATAGTCCATTGCGTCCCTTGAGCCTCGATCAGCAGCGCACCCGCTGATGGCGCCAGCGCCTGAATAACAAGGCTGGGGAAAGCAAGCTTGCCCATGAGAAGGGGGAATCGTTTCGGTCCGAACAAAGCCAAGGGCAACGTACCCCGCCCGATCCAGGATACGCCATAACCTGCGCCATAAAGCACAATGATCAGCGCGAGCAAAGGCACGTGAAGCAGCAGCAAGCCAAGACCAATGGCCATCAATGCGCAGGAGCCGATCATGGTCCAGATCGGATGGTAACGGCTGCCGAACACGCGCTCGATCACGCGGGCGCCGACCTGTGCCGGACCGAACAACGTGCCCAGGCTCACCGCCGCCGCATAGTCCACGCCCCGCGCTTGCAGAAAGATGAGCAGATGCACGACGACGATTGCACCGACGCCGGCGGTGATCGACAGAACGAGCGCCAGCAACCCGAAGACGAGATTTTCACGATCGATCGGAGTCAGGTCCGTCGTCGGACCGGTCGCGTGCGACGTTTCTTCCGGAACGGCAGCGGGCGTGGTGCGCACCGCCATCATCTGCAACGGAAGTGCGACGGCGATATGCAGCGCGGCGTAAACGAGGCACGCCGCGCGCCAGCCGATATGATCGATCATGAAGGCGCTGAGCGGCCAGCAGACGGTGCTCGCGAATCCACCGAAGAGCGTGAGATTGGTGATCGGTGCACGCGCCTCGGCACCGTACATGCGGCCGAGCGTGGCGAAGGCCGCGTCGTAAAGACCGGTACCCATGCCCAGTCCGACAATGGCCCAGGCACCGAGATAAACCGGAAGCGACGGCGCCAGACCGATGCCGATGAGACCGAGAGCGTAGCAGAGCGAACTCGCAAGCAGCACCGGCCGGCCCCCGCGCTGGCCGATGATGCGTCCGACCTGCGGCGAAACCAATCCGGCGACGAGCAGCCCGACCGATGTGCCGCCCACCACGAAGCCCAACGACCAACCGGTCGTTCCGACGATTGGCTCAGCGAACACCGCAGGGAAATAGAAAGAAGTTCCCCAGGTGAGAATCTGGACGATGCCGAGCGCGGTGACGACAATCCGCCGGTCAGGGAGATGCGCCGCGGCGGTTGCTGGCACTACGCGCCTCCCTACTTTGGCGCCGCCCCGATCGACAATGAGACGAGTTCCGGCACCGTCCCGGCGCTATTTTGCACATGCGAAGTCGCTGTGACCAGCATCCCTTTATGGAGACGGTAATTTCTGAGTTTTCCATTAAACACCAGCACCTTATGCTATGCGTTTTCTGCATTGCTGCGACGCAACATTATTGCTTTCCCCGACGCGGAACTTGCTTATCTTGTGCTCAACACGATTCACCGGCGCTGTTCGAGGCCGGTACAAGAGAGACGAGGAACTACCATGATTGCCAGCATTGTCCGCTTCATCCGCGAGTGGAAGCGTTACAACGAGAGCGTGAGCGAGCTCAATCGCTTGGGCGACCGCGAACTCGCCGACATCGGCATCAGCCGCTCGGATATTCCGCGGATTGCCTGGGACGCCGCGCACCAGCGCTGAGCGCCGACGCTTATCGGGACTTCCGAAACCGCCCGCGCCCGTCGCGGGCGGTTCGCTTTTGAGCGGCGCTTTGCCGCCGCACGCGAAAGCGGGCTCCCCTCGCGCGGGCGCCTGCGTTAGCTTAGGTCGATGAGCGAAAAAACCAGCATTCATGTCATCGGCGGCGGCCTGGCCGGCTCGGAGGCCGCCTGGCAGTTGGCGCGAGCCGGCGTGCCGGTCACGTTGCACGAGATGCGCCCCGAGCGCGGCACCGCCGCCCACCGCACCGACCGTTACGCGGAACTGGTCTGCTCGAACTCATTCCGCTCCGACGATGCCGAACATAACGCCGTCGGTCTCCTGCACGCCGAGATGCGGCGGCTCGGCTCCCTCATCATGCGCGCCGCCGATGCCAATCAGGTGCCGGCGGGTGGGGCCTTGGCGGTCGACCGCGACGGCTTTTCCGCCGCGGTGAGCACCGCCCTCGAGGCGTACCCCCTGATCACGCTCGAGCGCGGCGAGGTCGCCGTTCCGCGTGGTGACTGGAAAAGCGTCATTATCGCCACCGGTCCCCTCACCTCGCCCGCGCTCGCTCAAACAATCGCGGCGCTCACCGGCGAAAGCCAGCTTGCCTTTTTTGATGCCATTGCGCCCATCGTGCATCGCGACTCGATCGATCTCGATCAGGCGTGGTTTCAATCGCGCTACGATAAAGCCGGGCCCGGCGGCACCGGCGCCGATTACATCAACTGTCCGCTGTCCCGCGAACAATACGATGCCTTCATCGCTGCCGTCCTTGCCGGCGACAAGACGAGCTTCCATGCGTGGGAGGCGTCGGCGCCCTATTTCAATGGCTGTTTGCCGATCGAGGTGATGGCCGAGCGCGGGGCCGAGACCCTGCGGCACGGGCCGATGAAGCCGTTCGGCCTTACCAACCCGCACGCGCCCGAGATGAAGCCTTACGCCGTTGTGCAGCTTCGGCAGGACAACAGGCTCGGCACCCTGTTCAACATGGTCGGCTTCCAAACCAAGCTGAAGCACGGAGAGCAGGTGCGTATCTTCCGCACTATTCCGGGTCTGCAGAATGCCGAATTCGCCCGCCTCGGCGGTCTGCATCGCAACACGTTTCTCAATTCGCCCGCTTTGCTCGATCCAACACTGCGGCTGAAGGCAAATGCGGCGTGGCGCTTTGCGGGTCAAATCACAGGCTGCGAAGGCTACGTGGAATCGGCGGCGATCGGCGGTCTCGCTGCGCGTTTTGCCGCCGCCGAATGGCGGGGCGAGCCGCCTTGCCCGCCACCCCCGACCACCGCGCACGGCGCCCTGCTTGCTCACATCACCGGCGGCGCACTCGAAACCATTGATGCAGGCCCCTCCTCCTTTCAGCCGATGAACGTGAACTTCGGCCTGTTCCCGCCGCTTCCCGAAGTGGTCGGCTTCGACGACAAGGGCCGCAAATACGGCCGTGGATCGGCCAAAAATATTGCGCGCAAGACCGCCCTCAGCCGCCGCGCGCTGACCGATCTCGAACACTGGCTCGGCAGTGTACGGGCGGACGCCGCAGAGTAAACCCGCGCTACACGCTAAAAATTCGCCGCGGGTCGCGCGCGGCGCGCCAGAGCAGCCATTGCCGACGCAAGGCGGAAAGTCGCGGCGGTCGAAAGGGGTCATAGGCAGGGCGGTCCATTTCGCGCAGCAACGCACCGATGCTCGCGAGCGGCAGGAAAGCAGGCAGGGCGGCCGCCGGTATTTCGGGGAGCAAAGCGCCCCCCGCGCCGAGATGGGCTCGCGCGTGGCCGCGCAGATCCGCAAGCGCGGCGCATAAGCCCTCGCTCGTTTCACGAGCGAACACGGCCTCCGGTACCAGCCCGTGGCGGTCGAGCAATTCGCGCGGCAGATAAAGTTGCCGGCGCGCCGCGTGGAGCGGCAGATTGCTCACAGCTCCGGCGATCGTATAGGCAATACCGGCATGTTGTGCGAGCGCACGCGTTTGCTGCACGAGACCGCCGAGGACCGCCGCGGCAAAGGCGAACACCGCCCCACGCGTCGCCTGCGCATAGGTGTCGAGCGCATGCAGCGAGTCCATGGGCTGGTCGTAGAGATCGAAAGTGCGGGCATCGATCAGCGCCATCAACGGGTCGGCAGAAAGGCCGTAACGGATCAAGGTCGCGCGCAATGCCGCCGCGACCGGATGCGCCTGCGCCTCCGCATCGCGCTCTCCGGCCAGCGACTCCCGCCACCATTGCAGCCGTATCTCACCGGGCATCGACTCACGCGCCAAGTCGCGCACGCGAGCTATTTCGATGGTGAAAGCATAAAGCGCGAACAGCGCGTCACGATGCGGCTCCGGCGCGAACAGGGTCGCGAGGAAAAGATCGCGGTCCGCCTCGCGCACCAGCGCAGCGCAGTGCTCGGCATTGGAGGTCATGCTCACTAATTCCAGTCATTCCGGGTTCGCCGGCGCAAGCCGGCGAACCCGGAATCCAGAACAAACGCCGGGTGCTTCTGGGCTCCGGCCTTCGACCGGCCCGGAATAGCGAAAATCTAATCGACCGCGATCAATCCCGCCGCAACGCGGCGGTCCTCGGCCAGCATGACGTTGTAGGTACGCACCGCGGGTCCGGTCGTCATAGCATCCGCTGAAAGGCCGAGCGCGCGGAAGCGCTCGCGTAACTTCGTCGGCATTATGTAAGGTTCGATGCCGGCCCCGAGCAGAAAAAAGTCGAGCCGCCCGGCCCGCTCGAACACCGGCGCCAGCATGTCTTCGGTCAGATCGGCGACGCTTACGACCGGCCACGCCCAAATGCCGTCCGGCAGGCACAACAGCGAGCCGCGGTGCGACATGCCGGCGAAACGAAAGCCGCCATTGCCGTAGGCATCGATCTGCGCCGGAGCCGGCAGATGGGGCGCGTCGGCTCCGAGGCGGTCCGTCATGTCAGCTCTTATCGCGGTCGGACGACGTCAGCGCATCGCGCCCGGTGCCGACGCCGAGGTAGATCAGCATTGGTGCGGCGAGGAAGACCGAGGTATAGGTGCCGACCAGCACCACGCCGAACATCATCGTCGCCGTAAAGCTGTGGATCGCCTGTCCACCGAAAAGCAGCAACGAGAGCAGGGCCAAGGTGACAGTCAAATGCGTAATGACGGAGCGTGACAGCGTCGAGTTGACGGAGATGTTCAACATCTCCGGCATGGATAACCTCTTATAGCGCCGCAGCATTTCGCGGATGCGATCGTAGATGACGACGGTGTCGTTGAGCGAATAGCCGAGGATCGTGAGCAGCGCCGCGATGCTGGTAAGGTCGAAGTCGATGTGCGTCAGCGACATAAAGCCGATGGTGAGCACGAGGTCGTGCACGTTGGCGACCATGGCGCCAAGGGCGAACTGCCACTCGAACCGGAACCACAAGTAAACGAGAATGCCGACAATCGCGAGCATCAGGCCGATAACGCCATAGGATAGGAGTTCGGCCGAGACGCTCGGGCCCACAACCTCTACTCGCCGATAGCTGACCTCATCGCCGAGGGCCTGCCGGGCCTTGTTAACCGCTGCCTGCTGAGCGGCATCGCCGCCGGGCTGCTCCTTGAAGCGGATCAGCACATCGTTGGGCGAGCCGAACAGTTGAAGGTGGACCTCGCCTAGATTGAGAGAATTGAGCGTCTGACGCATCTTGGCGATATCGGCTATCGGTGCCTTGGTCTGCACCTCCATCAGCATACCGCCAGTGAAATCGATGCCGAAATTGAGGCCGTGGTAGAAGAAGAGCAGGATAGCGACGATCGACATCATCGCCGACAGCGGAAAGCTGATGCGCCGGAAGCGCATGAAGTCGAATTTGGTGTCGTCGGGGACGATTCGAAGTAGGCGCACAGGCTTTCGCGGCTCCTAGACTCTGATCCGATCGGCGCACATGGCGCTAGATCGGCACGTGTTTCGGCCGCCACCAGCGCACCCAGTAGGCGACGATCAGGCGCGTGAGCGTGAAGGCGGTGAACACGGTAGTGATGATGCCGACGCCGAGCGTCACGGCGAAGCCGCGCACGGGGCCGGTACCGATATAGAACAGGACCGCAGCGGCGATGAACGTGGTTATGTTCGAATCAAGAATCGTCGCCAGCGCGCGGGAAAAGCCTGCGTCGATCGCATTGACCGGTGATCGGCCGGCGCGCACCTCTTCCCGAATTCGTTCGTAGATCAGCACGTTGGAGTCGACCGCGATGCCGACGGTAAGCACCACGCCGGCAATGCCCGGCAAAGTGAGCGTCGCCTCCAGCATCGACAAAATGCCGAATATCATGGCGACGTTGATCGCAACCGCGATATTGGCGAAGAGGCCGAACAAGCCGTAGGTCGCGAACATGAAGATGACGACCATGGCGGCGCCGACGTACGATGACATCTTGCCTTGCGCGATCGAGTCGGCGCCGAGGCCCGGACCGACGGTACGCTCCTCGACGACGGTCAGCGGCGCCGGCAATGCGCCGGCGCGCAGCAGAATGGCAAGATCGTTGGCGCTCTGCACGGTGAAGTTGCCGGATATCTGGCCGGAGCCGCCGAGGATCGGCTCACGGATCACCGGAGCGGAGATCACTTGATTGTCGAGTACGATGGCAAAGGGCTTGCCGACGTTCTGCTGGGTGACCTCAGCGAATTTGCGCGCGCCGGATGTGTTAAAACG
This sequence comes from Pseudolabrys sp., assembly GCA_035765795.1. GTDB lineage: Bacteria > Pseudomonadota > Alphaproteobacteria > Rhizobiales > Xanthobacteraceae > Pseudolabrys. Next base: position 17,304 of record DASTWX010000009.1, read on the forward strand.
GAAAGAGACGATGGGCTCGTTGGTGCGCTGATCGAAACCCGGCTGTGCATCGGTCAGTTCGGCGCCGGAAACCATGACGTGCTTCTGCACGACGTAGGGAATGTTGGCTTCCTTGCCGGTGCCGTGCAGAATTTCATCCTCCGGCGGCAGCTGTCCGGCTTCCGCCTGCTCCGGCGAAACCGACGTATCGACCAGACGGAAGTCGAGCTTCGCCGTCTTGCCGAGGAGTTCCTTGAGGCGCGTTGGATCCTGCAGGCCCGGCACTTGCACGAGGATGCGGTCATTGCCTTCGCGTGCGATCAACGGCTCGACGGTGCCGAGGGCATTGACGCGGCGCTCGATGATCTGGATCGATTGACCGACCGCCTGGCGCACACGCTCGAGGATGGCCGGCTCGGTAACCGTGAGGCGGATCAGGTTGCCCTGGCTGGTGACGTCGAGGCTGGAGTGGCCGGTAGCGCTCAGGACGCCACCGAGCGGTTGCGACAAGGCTTGCAGCTTACTCAGTGCTTCGTTGAAATTCTTCTGCTCACGAATTCGTACTTCGACGCTATTGCCGCGGATGACCAAGCCGGTGTAGCCGATGCGCGCGTCACGCAGCACACGCCGGGTATCGTCGCGCAGCGCCTGTAAGCGGTCCTGCCGCACGCTCTTGGTGTCGACCTGGAGCAGGATATAAGAGCCGCCCTGGAGATCGAGACCGAGCACGATGTGGCGCTGTGCCCATTTGGGCCAGGACTGCACCACCGAGTTCGGCAGGAAATTGGGCACGGCGAACAGGCATACGACGAGTGCCGTCAGCAGGATCGCCGCCGCCTTCCAGCGCGTGAAATAAAGCATCTCGTCTCGACTTCGTGAGGATCACAAGGGCGACGGCGGTCAGCCGGCAGCAACCTCTTCCTTTACCGGCTCACCTTTCGCGCGCACGTCCGTAAGCATCGCCCGCATCTGGCGAATGCGCACGTCGTGTGCAATTTCGATCTCGATCTGGTCGTCGTCGATCACTTTGGTGACCTTGCCGACCAGTCCGCCGTTGGTAACGACGGTGTCGCCCCGCCGCACGTTCTTGACCATTTCCTGGTGCTGCTTCACTCGCTTCTGCTGCGGGCGCAAGATCAGGAAATACATGATCACGAAAATCAGCACAAATGGCAGCAATGACATAAGCATGCCGCCCTCACCGCCCAAGGGGGAGGCGCCTTGCGCTAAGGCGGGCGTAATGAACATTCGGGCTCCTTGAGGCTCACGCCGTACGGCGGCTCGGCTCATGCCGAGCCGGCGGGCCGGCTCAAATTCGCGCGGACTATAGCGGGCGCCGTCTCAATTGCAACGCGCGCGATGCCTGCAAGGCGCTGATTTCAGGCCTTTTCCGGGCGGATTACTTGCGACATTCGGACCGCCCCGCTAAGAGCAGCGCGTGTTCCAAAAGAAGCGCGAGTCATGGCCAAATCGAATACGAATCGGAATTCCGAGCCCAAAACAGCGGCTGTCAGCGACAGTGCCGCTTTGATGGCGCGCATTGCCGACGCATTGGAACGGCTGGCTCCCAAGCCGGTCCCCTCGGTCGATTTTGCCGCAACCGACGCTTTCGTCTGGCACCCGGACGGGCGGCTTGCGCCGGTGCCTCGGGTCAACCGGGTAGAGATGTCGCTGCTCAAAGGCATCGACCGCGTGCGCGACCTCCTGGTCGAGAATACCGAGCGCTTTGCGAAGGGTCTGCCTGCCAATAACGCGCTGTTGTGGGGCGCGCGGGGCATGGGCAAGTCGTCGCTGGTCAAGGCGACGCAAGCAGCAGTCAATGCCCAGTACGGCGGGCAAGGGCCGCTCAAGCTGATCGAGATTCATCGCGAGGACATCGAAACCTTGCCCGATTTGATGGCGCTAACGCGCGGGTCCGACTGTCGATTCATTGTGTTCTGCGACGATCTGTCCTTCGACAGCGATGACACGAGCTACAAGTCGCTGAAGGCGGTGCTCGAAGGCGGCATCGAGGGCCGGCCCGACAACGTGATCTTCTATGCCACTTCAAATCGGCGCCATCTGCTGTCGCGCGACATGATCGAGAACGAGCGCTCGACCGGCATCAATCCTGGCGAAGCGGTCGAGGAAAAGGTGTCGCTGTCGGATCGTTTCGGCTTGTGGCTCGGCTTCCACCGCTGCAGCCAAGACGAATACCTCGCCATGGTCGATGGCTATGTCGAACGCTACGGCATTCCGGTGGATGCGGCCGAGCTCCGGCGTGAGGCGCTGGAATGGGCGACCACGCGCGGCTCGCGGTCGGGGCGCGTCGCGTGGCAGTTTGTGCAGGATTTGGCGGGGCGTTTGGGTGTGGGTCTGAAGGAGTAGCTCAACTCGTCAATCCGGGGCGCACGCAAGCGTGTGAACCCGGAACCCAGAGCCATGTTTTCGGGCATCTGGATTCCGGGCTCGCGCACTTCGCGCGCGCCCCGGATTGACGGCGTCCTAGTCTCTCACCCGCCGAGATATTTGGTCGGATCGACCGGCGTCGAGCCTTTGCGGATCTCGAAATGGAGTTGCGGGGACGTGACGTTGCCGGTCTGCCCGGCGCGTGCGATCACCTGACCGCGTTTCACGTGCTCGCCGCGGGTGACCAGCAGCTTGCTCGCATTGGCATAGGCCGAGACGTACCCGTTGGGGTGGCGGATCAACACGAGATTGCCGTAGCCTTTGAGCTCGTTGCCGGCATAAGCCACAACACCGTCGTCGGCCGCTTTGATCGGCGTACCCTCCGGCACCGCGAGATTAATCCCGTCGTTCGTCGTGCCGTTAGGCTCGCGGCCGAAGCGGGCGATGATGCGCCCCTTCACCGGCCAGCGGAAGGAAGGCATGGCGCCGGCAGGCTCCGCCTTTTTGGTGGCGGATTCCTCGGCGGCGTCGACATCGGTTTTGGCGACGCGAACGCTTTGGGTCGGCACGCTCGCAACCGTTTCAGCCGGCACCGTGCGTGGCTTGGCCACCTCTGGAGCAGGCGCGGGTTTTGCAGCTTCGTGCCGCGGCGCCGGCTCGCGGCTTGCCATCTGCTCGCGATGAGCGCCGGGAACGATCACGCGGTCGCCGATCGCGAGCTTCGTATAGGGGCTCATGCGGTTAAGGCGGGCCAAAGCCGAAAGCGACATGTTGTGACGGCGCGCGATGCCGATGAGCGTCTCACCGGGGCCCACGACATGCACATTACCGGAAACACGGGGCTCCGACGCGCGCGGCGTCGCAGTTGTTACGTGCGGCTGCGCATTCGCTGCGTTGCGCGGGATATCGATGCGCTGACCGGGCTGGATTTCCGATGGATTCCTGATGCCGTTCGCCCGCATGATTGCGTCGACAGACACATGGTTCTCGCGCGCGATGGCGGCCAGTGTTTGGCCACGTCTCACCACCACCGAGTGTTCACCGTTCCATCGCAAACGGCCAGTAGACTGCGAAACACCCGAAGATGACGAATAATGCGGGCGTGCAGAGCGGGTAACCGAGCCTGCGTGGGGCGCCGAACGATAGTCGCCGGCATAATCTCCGCCGGTCGAATAACTCCGCTCGTTGGCCGCCATCCTCGGTGGCGGGGCCGGCAACGGCTGTGCGGTCACCGAAGAAGTCGAAGGCTGACGATGGGGAATAGAGCCGGTAATGTCCGAGGGCGGCAACGGGCGGTAAGCGACGCGGTCCGACCTAAAGCGTGCGCTGTCGGAGCAGCCGGCGGCGGCAATGCCGACAAGCCCGAGAATTGCAACGCGCGGCCAGGCACGCGAGCGAGACGGCACGTTGGAACGCGGCATGTGCTTACTCACTGATACGCGATTTTCATTGAATTCGAACTAAAGCAGGAAGCGGTAAATAACGCTTTAAAGCCTTAGTGAATCGTTGCGCGAACTAGCCGTGCGAGGGTCGCATTTGCTTTGCTCGGACGACGCGGCGGACCGTTCGTCCCGCGAACGCGGGACCAGATTTGCCGGCGCGGGTTAACCTGGACTGATCGACCGCATCACAATTCGAGAGCTTGCCCTGGCAGCAGCGGCACGAAGCGCACGCCGATCAACTCTTCGCGGGAAATGCCTGTTGGCGATTTGGTAAGCTTGACAATCCGTTGCGCTTCGTCTTGTGGTCCGAGCGGGAGGACCATCATCCCCTCCTCGCTCAACTGATCAAGCAACGCCTGCGGAACGCTCTGGGCGGCGGCGGTCACGATGATACGGTCGTAAGGCGCGCGCTCGGGCACACCGGCGAAGCCGTCGCCGACAACAACCTCTGTGTTGTCGAAACCGAGCGCATGCAACCGTTCGCGCGCCCGCTCCGCTAAGGTACGATAGCGCTCGATACTGATCACCTCGCGCGCAAGCCGCGACAAGACGGCGGCCTGATAACCCGAACCGGTACCCACCTCGAGCACCCGGTGGTGCGGCTGAACGGAAAGCAATTCCGTCATGTAGGCGACCACATAAGGCTGGCTGATGGTCTGCCCGCACGCAATGGGCAGAGCGCGGTCCACATAAGCTGCCTCGGCGTCGTCTGCCTCGACAAACCGCTCGCGCGGCACCTCCTCGACGGCCCGGAGCACGGCGGCGTCCGAAATCCCGCGCTGGCGCAAAGTGAGAAGGAATTCCATCCGACCGACCCCGCGGTCGTCCGCGCCACGATTGATCACCGAGAGCCCCTCCTTTTGCCGCTTTTTTAGCACGTTTGTCGTGCAGATCGTGTAGGCTTAATGGGCATGGGCGGCGCTCCGCGAAGGAAAACACTTTTCCGTTGCAAAGCGTTCACGGAACGGGAGCTGGAGATGACCAATCCGTCGGGAAAAAAGCCACGGGTTCTTGTGGTCGAGGACGAATACCTCATCCGTATGTTGGTGGAAGATATGCTGGATGACCTCGGCTACGGGCTGGCCGCCGCTGTCGGAACAATTGCGGAAGCCAGCAACGTCGCCGCCAACGGAGACTTCCAGGCCGCCATTCTCGACGTGAATCTCGACGGTCAGGAAATCTATCCGGTAGCCGACATTCTCGCACGGCGCGGCCTGCCCTTCGTATTCGTCACCGGCTATGGGGAGCGGAGCCTGCGCGAGCCCTATCGCGGCCGGCCGGCTTTGCAGAAGCCATTCCAGGCCGAGCAGCTCAAGAGCACGCTGGCGGGGATTTTAGCGCCGGTAGCGTGAGCGACGCATCATTATTACACTTGTCATTCCGGGACGCGAGCCAACGGTCCGCGCGAAGCGCGGTCCGATGATAACCTCCGCGAGCGAGCCCGGAATGACAGAGCACGGAGCTCTAATCAAACAACTCCGCAAGCTGCGTCATGAACGGCTCGTCGGTCAGGTCGAGGCGTAGCGGCGTCACCGCGATCCGCTTTTCGGCGATTGCCGCGAGATCGCTGCCGTTGGCCGCGCCGGTCGGGCCGCCGCGGGCGAAGGCGATCCAGTAATACGGATTGCCGCGGCCGTCTCGCCGCGCATCAATACGCAGGAGTTCCTGGTCGCGCTTGCCCTGGGCGGTGACCGCAGTGCCCGCGACTTCGTCCGGAGGGCAATCGGGGAAATTGACGTTGACCAGTACGTCGCGCGGCATGCCGCTCTTGAGCACCCGGCGGATGAGATCGGGCGCGAACTTGACCGCCGTCTCCCAACACGGCCGCGCGCGGTTGGCGAATGCATAAGCCTGCGACAGCGCGAAAGAGGGAACGCCTAGCACGGTGCCTTCCATGGCGCCGGCAACGGTGCCGGAATACGTGACGTCCTCCGCGCAATTGCGCCCGCGGTTGACGCCGGAAAGCACCAGGTCCGGCAGATCCTTCATGATGTGGCGCACGCCCATGATGACGCAATCGGTCGGCGTGCCCTTCACCGCGAAGCGCCGCTCGTCGATTTGGCGCAATCGCAGCGGATCGTTGAGCGAGAGCGAATGGGCGACGCCCGATTGATCCGTCTCCGGCGCCACGATCCACACCTCGTCGGAGAGCGCGCGGGCGATTGTCTCGCAGGCCTTAAGCCCGTCGGCATGAACGCCGTCGTCGTTGGTGATGAGAATGCGCATGCGGCCTTATCCCTCCCCCGCTTGCGGGGGAGGGTGGTCGTCGAAGACGACCGGGTGGGGGGGCGCATCGAAAGGCCGACCCCACCCGTGTCCGCGCTTCGCGCGGAGCCACCCTCCCCTTTCAGGGGAGGGATGGGAAGCGCTCAGCGAAGCCACGTCGTTCATGTCCCTTTTTCGATCCTCTTCATTCCGCCCATGTATCCCTGCAGCACATCCGGCACGGCGATCGAGCCGTCCTCCTGCTGATACGTCTCCATCACCGCGATCAGCGCACGGCCGACGGCGACGCCGGAGCCGTTGAGCGTGTGCACGGGGCCCCTCACCTTCCCGTCCTTGCCGCGGTAGCGCGCGTTCATGCGCCGCGCCTGGAATTCGCCGCATACCGAGCAGGAGGAGATTTCGCGATACGCGATCTGCCCCGGGAGCCACACTTCGATGTCATAAGTCTTCTGCGAAGCAAACCCCATGTCGCCGGTACAGAGCGTCACCACGCGGTAATGCAGGTCGAGTTTCTTCAATACTTCTTCAGCACAGGCGAGCATACGCTCGTGCTCGCCGCGGCTCTTCTCGGGCGTGGTGATCGAGACGAGTTCGACCTTGGTGAACTGGTGCTGGCGGATCATGCCGCGCGTGTCCTTGCCGGCCGCGCCCGCCTCCGCGCGAAAACACGGCGTGCAGGCGGTGAAGCGCAGCGGCAGTTCCTCTTCGGCGATGATGGACTCACGCACGAGATTGGTGAGCGGGACTTCGGCGGTGGGGATGAGCCACAAGTTGCTTGTGGTGAGAAACTGGTCTTCCGCAAACTTCGGCAATTGCGCAGTGCCGAACATCACGTCATCGCGCACCAGCAATGGAGGATTGACTTCGATATAGTCGTGCTCCTGCGTGTGTATGTCGAGGAAGAATTGCCCTAACGCGCGCTCCATGCGCGCGAGGCCCTTTTGCAGAACGACAAAGCGCGCGCCGGAGAGCTTCGCAGCCAGCTCGAAATCCATCTGGCCGAGGGCTTCGCCTAGTTCAAAATGTTGCTTTGGTGCAAAGGTATACTCGCGTTTCTTACCATATTTGTGCCGCTCAATATTTCCGTGCTCGTCCGTGCCCTCAGGCACATCGTCGAGCGGCGTGTTCGGGATTTGGGCGAGTTCTTTGTCGAGCGCGGTGGAGGCTTCCTTCTCCTGCGCCTCCAGCGCCGGAATGGAAGTCTTCAATTCCGCCACTTCCGCCATCAGCTTCTGCGCGGTGGCCTCGTCCTTTTTCGCCTTCGCCTGCCCGATCTCCTTCGAGGCGGCATTGCGGCGCGCCTGCGCCTGCTCCAGCCTGACGATGAGCGCGCGCCGCGTCTCGTCGAGCGCAAGCAGCTTTTGCGAAAGCGGCTCAAGCCCGCGCCGGTGCAAGCCGCGATCGAACGGCTCCGGATGCTCGCGAATCCATTTGATGTCGTACATGGTGGGGGCACTCTCCAACCCGTCATGGCCGGGCTTGTCCCGGCCATCTCGATCAGGCTGGCAAGGGCGTTGCCTACCTAAGCGGGATGGCCGGGACAAGCCCGGCCATGACAAATGTAGCAGCGAGCGGCCCGGCGCTACTCCGCGGCCGTGGTGTTCGCCGCTGCGGCCGAAGCGGCGGCGGCTCGAGCCGCTCTGCGCTCAACCATGCGCACCGACCAGATCGAGCCCTCGTAGAGAAGGATCAAGGGACCCGCCAATGACATCTGGCTGAGTACATCCGGCGGGGTGAGCACGGCGGCGAGAATGAAGGCGCCGACGATCGCGTATTTGCGCTTGGCCTTGAGTTGCGCCGAGGTGATCAGCCCAATGCGGCCGAGCAGCGTCAAGATCACGGGCAACTGGAAGGCGACGCCGAAGGCGAGCACCAAAGACATCATCAGCGACAGGTATTCGCCGACCTTGGGCATGAGCGTAATGGTCGCGTCGTTCACGTCTCCCGGCTGTTGCATGTGGATCGAGAAGCGCACCAGCATCGGGAAGACGAGGAAATAAACGACCAGCGCGCCCATCACGAAGAAGATCGGCGTCGCGATCAGGTAAGGCAGGAAGGCCTTGCGTTCGTGGCGATAGAGCCCCGGCGCGACGAACATGTATATCTGCGTCGCCACCACGGGAAACGACAGGAAGGCGGCGCCGAACATAGCGAGCTTGAGCTGTGTGACGAAATACTCGAGCAGCGCCGTGTAGATGAACTTGGAATTCTCAGGACCCGCCACCCAAACGAAGGGCCAGACCAGGACATTGTAGATGTCCTTGGCGAAAACGAAGCAGAGGGCGAACATCACAGCGAAGGCCAGCACCGCCTTGATGAGCCGCGAGCGCAGCTCGATCAAGTGTTCCATCAAGGGCGCTTTGGTGGCCTCGATGTCCTCGTGGCTCATGCCGTGCCCCCGGCCGGCTTGGGCACCGGCGCCTCGGCGGGCTTCAAATCCTCTGCGGTGGCCGCCCGCACTGGCTCCGGTGGCGGGGTGTCAAGGACCGCCGCCGGCAGCGCCTGCTCGTCGACCGCGGCCACCGGAAGGTGCTCCTCGGCGGGCGCGGGCAAGGTGGCGTGATCGAGGGAGGACTCGGTGGCGACAACGGGCGTCTCGGAGGGCGTGGGCGCCTCGTCAGAAGTCTCCCAATTCTCCGTATTTGTCGTCTTGGAATGATCGGCGAGCGGATCGTAACTGGAGATGCTGGATAGCGAACTGGTCAGGTCGTCAGCCTGCTTTTTTAAGTCGGCCACCTCGGCCTCACGCAGCGCCTCTTGGAATTGGCCCTGGAATTCGGCCGCCATACGCTTGATGCGGCCCACCCACTGCCCGGCCGTGCGCAGGACAGTCGGCAGCTCTTTCGGCCCGATGACGATGAGCGCGACCAACCCAATGAGGACGAGTTCGCCCCAACCGATGTCGAACATGGATGAGTCAACTCCAGGACCGCGCGGCCGCCCTCAGAGTCGCTGCGACCGATGACCCGCGAAACGCCACCGCGGCAAAGCCTCAGGAGCGCACGCTCTCGGCCCGCTGTTCGGCCTCGGCCTTCGGCGCCGCTGCGGCGGCCTGATGATCGATCGATTTCACCGGCTCGGTCTTCGCCTGCGCCGTGTCATCTTCCGCAATGCCTTTCTTGAACGCCTTGATGCCCTGGGCCACATCGCCCATCAAATCCGACACTTTGTTGCGCCCGAACAGCAGCAGAACGACTCCGATCACGATGATCCAGTGCCAAATACTCAAGCCACCCATCTGGAAATCCTCCGCATCGACGGGCCGACCCCGAAGCTTCCCGCCTCCGATTTGAGGTAGAAACTAGGCTTCGGAGGCGGCAAAAACAAGGACTTCCGGGGTGCGCCGCAAGCGTAATTGTCGCGCCTGGACCAGCGGTTATCTTAATCCGACCCGGGTTCCTTCCCGCTTTCCGCCACCGCGGGTGCCAATCCGAGATCGAGGTCGCCAGGCTCCAGCGGATCCTCGTCCTCACTCAAGGTTGAATCGTCCGACGGCATTGGCACCGAAAAACCGGGCGGCATCGCGCCTTCGAGCAGCCCTGCCCCCTTCAATTCGTCGAGGCCGGGCAAATCGCCGACGCCTTCGAGGCCGAAGTGGGAGAGAAAAGTTTCAGTCGTGCCGTACGTGATCGGGCGGCCAGGCGCCTTGCGGCGCCCGCGCGGCCTGATCCAGCCGGTTTTGAGCAGCAGGTCCAATGTGCCTGTCGCTGTGGCGACGCCCCGAATGTCCTCGATCTCGGCGCGTGTCACCGGCTGGTGATAGGCGATGATGGCAAGGGTCTCCACGGCCGCGCGCGAGAGCTTACGCGCCTCGACCGTCTCTTTCGTGAGCAGCCAGGAAAGATCGCTCGCGGTGCGGAAACTCCATTTGCGGCCGATCCGCATGAGGTTGACGCCGCGCGACGCATATTCCGCCTGCAACTGGGCCAGCGCCTCTTTGACCTCGATGCCGTCAGGGAGATGACGGCCGAGCGTCGCTTCATCGAGCGGCTCGGCGGCCGCGAACAGCATCGCTTCGAGCAAACGGAGTGCCTCCGGACGGTCCTGCGTTTGTTCAGAACGCGCTTCGTCGCGCGGCGCGGTTTCCACCTCGACATCAGCCACCGGCTCATCGGCGCTTTGCACAATCACCAGCTTGTTGGCCGCGCTCGGCATCGGCTTGATCTCCTTATGCGTTTTCTTGAGCATCATGCAGGCGGGCGTTCGGGTTGGTGCCGAGCCGCTTGCGCATATAGATTGGGGCGAACGATTCTTTCTGATGGATTTCGGCGAAGCCCTCGCGCACCAATTCGAGGGCGGAGGCGAAGGACGAGGCGAAAACCGTGGTCGCGATCGAGGGATCGACGACGTAAGAAATCAAGTACTCGTCGAGGCGTGACCATTCGGCCGTCTGACCGATCAGCCGCTCCAAAGCAGCACGCGCTTCGGCCAGCGACCACACCTCGCGCTTCTTGAAGCGGACCTGCGACAGCGTCGTGCGTTGCCGCTGTGCGGCATAGGCGCTCAACAAATCGTATAAGGTCGCCGTCCATTCCGGCCGCTTGACCTCGGCAATCGGCTCGGGCGCCCCGCGGACGAAGACGTCGCGATCGAGCTGCGGCCGGCTCATCAATTGATCCGCCACAGCGCGGAACGCCTCCAGCCGGCGCAGCCGATAGGCGAGCGCCAGCGCCATGTCCTCGGCGCTCGGCCCTTCGGCGGGCGCGGCTTCCGGCAGCAACAATCGCGACTTTAAGAACGCGAGCCAAGCGGCCATCACCAGATAGTCGGCGGCCAGTTCGAGCCGCAACTGACGCGCGGCTTCGATGAAGATCAAATACTGATCGGCGAGCGCGAGAATGGAAATCTTGGCCAGGTCGACCTTTTGCTGCCGCGCCAGCGTCAACAAGAGGTCGAGCGGGCCTTCGAAGCCTTCCACATCGACGATCATCGCCGGCTCGGTCGTGCCGCGATCCAACTGATCGAGGGAGGTATCGAGCTCTTGCACGCTCATAGCATCATCCATTGCGCCGACGGCGTAATGCCGGCCACCATTTGATCGAACGCGAGGCGCGCGGCCCGAGCGTCGAATTCTTGGGGCGCCGAGCGCGCGGCCAGCGCCGCGTCAGCGCGTGCGAGCGCCTCCCCGGCCAGTACGGGCACAGCACTTGCAATCTCGTGCATTTCCTCAAGGTCGCCGTTGCAGTGGAGCACAAGGTCGCAGCCGGCTGCGATGGCCGCACGGCTGCGCTCGGCCACGGTACCGGACAGAGCTCCCATAGACACGTCGTCGCTCATCAGTGCACCCTTGAACCCGATCTCATCGCGAATCACTTGCTGCACCATAGTGACTGAAGTCGTCGCCGGCGCGACGGGATCGATGGCGCTAAACACAACATGTGCAGTCATCCCCAGCGGAAGTTCCCGCAGCGGCCGGAAGGCGGCAAAATCCGTTGCTGCGAGCGTTTCCCGGTCGGTGCCGACAACCGGAAGCGCGAGGTGGCTATCGGCGGTGGCGCGGCCATGGCCGGGAAGGTGCTTCAACACCGGCAACACGCCAGCCGCCTTGAGCCCCTTTGCAATTGCACCCGCAATGGCGGCCACCTTGCCGGGCTCGGAGCCATAGGCGCGGTCCCCGATGACGGCGTTGGCGCCGGCAACGGGAACATCGGCCAAGGGCAGGCAATCGACGTCGACACCGAGCGCCGCCAAGTCCGCGCCGATCAGATGACCGCCGAGGCGGCCGGCAGCAAGCCCCAAGGCCGGGTCGCGATCGTAAAGCGCCCCGTAGACCGCGCCCGGCGGATAAGCCGGCCAATGCGGCGGACCGAGCCGCTGTACCCGCCCGCCCTCCTGATCGACGAGCACGGGCGCTCGATGGCCGAGCAATTCGCGCAACGAAAAAATAAGATCAGCTACTTGCGCTGGCCCACTCACGTTACGCTTGAAGAGTATAACTCCCCATGGTTCGGCGTCGCGCAGAAAGGCGCGCTCATCGGCGGAAATCGATAGTCCCGCCAGCCCGACGATAAATGCGCGAGGAGCCATCGGCGCCGATTAGCTTGCACCCGCGAAGAGGGCAAGCTTGCGCGGCTTAAATCCTTTGGACGAAACAGGAGCCGCCGGCCTTCTTCAGATCGCTGCACACCTTACTGGCGTTCGCGGAAGAACCGAATGGCCCAACCATGGCGCGGTAGTAAACGCCCTTGGCGCCCAGATCGACACGGCGGACCAGAACCGGATGCCGGCCAAGCACGCTCGAATACTTGCTCTGCAGTTGGTGAACCGCGGCTTTCGCTTCCGCCTCGCTTCGGCGCGAGGAGACCTGTACCGCATAGCCACCGCTGGCGGCATGAGCCGCCGCCGCAGGTGCGGGCGCCAAGCTCGCCGTACGCGCCCTATGCGTCGATGCCGAACGTGCCTGGGATGGCGCATTCGGGTCGAGCGAGAGCGGCGCGTTGCGCTCCGCGCTCGCCACCCGCGCCTCATGCCGCGTCTGATGGTGAGATTCAGCTGGCGACTCGCTGCGGGGCGGCGGGGCGGCACGGGACGGTTGACGGGGCGGCGCAGCGGGAGCCGGGTTCGGCGGCGGTGCTGCAGGTTCTGATAGCGTTACCGGCTTTGGCTCAGCGGCCGGGGCAGCGGGATGCTGCTCCTGCGGAGCCGCCGCCGCTGCTGCGACCGGAATCATACTATTGCCGGAAGGCTGATCCGGCCGAATGATGATCGTGTGAACTTTCTTGGGATCGGGGCCAACCACGCCGCTGCCGAGCACCGGCGCCGGACTCGCATCGGCGACGCGCTGATCTTGCGTCAGCGCACCAGGCGCTCTGATGGCGAGATCGACCGGCTTCTCCTCGCGAGAGACCAGTTTCTGTTCGCCAACGCGATCGTTGATCAACTTAGCCGATTGTGCGTCCTTCTTCGGCGGCACGACTTTGGCCGGCGATGCGTCGGCTTTAATTACCGGCGGAGGGCCGGAGCTGGCGGAGCCGAACATCGTGCGATAGCCATAGGCGCCTGCGGTGCCGATCACCGCGAGCGCAAATACTGCTGCAATGGCGAGCAGGCCCACGCGCCGGCGCGGCGGGGGAATATCCTCGTAGTACTCCTGTTCTTCTTCGCCATAAGCAGCGCCGGCACGTTCAAGCGTTTGCTGCTCATACGCGGAATCATCCGGACGAGACTCGGGATAGCCAGGGACCGGTCCCCAGTCGTCCTGCTGCGCTTCCCGTGCTGAGGTGGACGGCTGAGGATAGGCTTCATCAGGATACGGCCCGTCGTCCACGTTCGATTCGTGCGCTGGGTAGGTACGCGTGGCCGCCGCGCGCGATTGCGTCCGCTCCCGGCCAAATTCGCCGAAAGGATCGTTTTGCCCGATCAGTCTCGCCAATTCCGCCAGCGGATCGTTGCCGCCTTGCGGCGGATCGTCGGCGGCCATGCGGCCGGCCCTGTCGTTGGAACGAAAATTCCGCTGCGTATAATTGTCAGCCATTCGATTTCCGGTTTGTGCGCTCGATTCACTCGCCGCCGTACCGGGCCGTATTCGGACTTCCGGCAGGCTTACCGCATCTCATCCGGCGCTTCGACCCCGAGCAACGCGAGACCCGAGGCGAGCACAGTGACAATTCCCTGCACCAGAGCCAGGCGCGCCTTTGTCATTTGTAGATCATTCTGGATAATGAAGCGTAAATGAGGCAAGTCTTTTCCGCGCGTCCATTGCGCATGAAATTCGCTTGCTAGATCATGCAGATAGAACGCCACCCGGTGCGGTTCGTGAGCCCCGGCGGCGGCCTCGATCACACGCGGGTAAAGCGCGATCTTGCGCAGAAGGGAGAGTTCCCCCGGGTCCTCAAGCGATTCGAGATTGGCTTTCCGCAGCCATTCCGCGCGGGCACCATCCCCCACCGGCAAATCCGGTACCTCGGCACGCGCGTTACGGAAGATCGACTGCCCGCGAGCATGGCCATATTGGACATAGAATACGGGGTTGTCGCGACTGGCCTCGATCACCTTTGCCAAATCGAAATCAAGCACCGCGTCGTTCTTGCGGTAGAGCATATCAAAGCGCACGGCATTTTTTCCGACCTCGTCCACGACCTCGCGCAAGGTGACGAACTCGCCTGCCCGCTTCGACATCTTCACCGGCTCGCCATTGCGCAGGAGGCGCACGAGTTGAACGATTTTCACGTCGAGAGTGGCTTTGCCTGCGCTCACCGCCTTCACGGCAGCCTGCATGCGCTTGATGTAACCGCCATGGTCGGCGCCCCAAACATCGATCAGGGAATCAAATCCGCGCTCGATTTTCGAGTTGTGATAGGCGATGTCGGAAGCAAAATAAGTGTAGCTGCCGTCGGATTTCATCAGGGGACGATCGACGTCGTCGCCGAATGCGGACGAACGGAACAGGGTCTGCACCCGGTCTTCCCAATCCTCGGCGCCGGCGCCTTTTGGCGGTGGCAATCGGCCCTCATAAACCTCACCGTTTTCGCGTAGCGAAGCCACCGTGGCGGCGACCTCGTCGCGCGAACCTTCGATCAGCGAGCGCTCGGAAAAATAAACATCGAAGTGAATGTTGAGCGCGGCGAGATCGGCGCGGATCGCATCCATCATCATGGCGATGGCTTTGGCGCGCACGATCGGCAGCCACTGCGCCTCGTCCATGGACACCAATTTGGCGCCGTGCTCAGCCGCGAGCGCGCCGCCCACAGGTTTGAGATAGTCACCCGGATAGAGCCCCTCCGGGATTTCGCCGATGTCCTGCCCCAGCGCCTCGCGATAGCGCAGAAATGCCGAGCGTGCGAGCACGTCCACCTGGGCGCCTGCGTCATTGATGTAGTATTCGCGCGTCACATGGTAGCCGGCGAAGGCGAGCAGATTGGCAAGCGCGTCGCCGAATACTGCGCCGCGGCAATGGCCGACGTGCATCGGTCCGGTCGGGTTGGCTGAGACGTATTCGACATTGACCGGAGTGCCCGCGCCCATGTGGCTGCGGCCATAGGCCGAGCCTTCCATTAACGCGGCGCGTAGTGCCTCGCCCCAAACAGAGGGCTTGAGCGTGAAATTGATGAACCCAGGGCCGGCTACCTCGACCGACGCGACGCGCGGATCAAGGCGTAGCCCCTCGGCGATTTTCCCCGCAAGCTCACGGGGCTGGCGGCCGAAGTCCTTGGCCAGCACCATCGCCGCATTCGTCGCCATGTCGCCGTGAGCAGGGTCGCGCGGCGGCTCGACCAGGACCCGGGACAAATCCGCCGATGGCCCTAGCTCGGCTGTACAGGCTTCCTGCACGCGCGCCAGCATGGCGGCGAAAAGATGGGGCAACCTGTGTGCGGCGGGTGGCATAGTGGCGTGCGGGTAAGGGATTTCGGGTGGGAAGTCAAAAAGCTAGACTACCGCACGACGCGTTGATCGCGGCCGAGTTGCTGCTAGGCTGCCTGGCAGTTTACGATCCGTCTGTACGATTAGGACCTGCGCAAACGATGACCCAGAGCACCTACCGCGAGACGCCGATTGACGGGACGACAGTCTTCACCGGCGCCCGCTCCCGTCAAGGCTATCGTATCAACAAGCTCGCAATGTCGCTGACCAATCCCGCCAATCGCGACGCCTTCCGCGCCGATGAGCGGGGCTACATGGCCCGCTGCGGCTTGTCCGATAAAGAGACGGACCTCGTCGCCCGCCGCGACTGGGCGGGCTTGGTTGATGCCGGCGGTAACATCTACGTGCTCCTGAAGATCGCCGGCACCGTCGGCCAAAACCTTCTCCAGATGGGAGCGCAGATGCGCGGGCAGACTCTCGAACAGTTCATGCTCACGCGACCAGGCAAGATGGGTTCGGCGGTCGAGAGGACGCAGTAATGGCACGTATCGTCGGCGGCATCGGCTGCTCGCACGCCCCTTCAATCGCGCATTCCTACGATCGTGGAATGCAGAGCGATCCGATGTGGGCCCCTCTTTATAAAGGATATGAACCCGCAAAGCAGTGGCTCGATAAACTCCGGCCCGACCTCATGGTGGTCATCTATAACGATCATATGAATCGGTTTTTCTTTGACGCCTACCCCACCTTCGCGCTCGGCGTTAGCGACACCTATCCGCAAGCCGACGAGGGCTGGGGCACGCGCGACTTGCCGGACTTGCCCGGACACAGCGACTTCTCCTGGCATTTCGCCCAGAGCCTGATCGAGGATGAATTCGACCCGACCATTTGTCAGGAGATGACTGTCGATCACGGTATTCTCTCCGTCCTGCCGCTCTTGACCGACAACCGCTGGCCGGCGCCGGTGGTGCCGTTAGCGGCGAATGTAATCCAGCATCCCGTGCCCACGCCGAGACGGTTCTACCGGCTCGGGCAAGCCATCCGTCGTGCCGTCGAAAGCTATCCGAACGATCTGCGCGTGCTTGTGGTCGGCACCGGCGGCATGTCGCACCAGCTTCACGGGTCCCGCTTCGGCTTCATGAATCCGGAATGGGACAACGAATTCCTCGACCGGCTGGAGAGCGATCCGGAATCGCTCACCCGCCTCACCCACCATGAATATATGGAGCGCGGCGGAGCGGAATCGGTCGAAATCATCATGTGGCTCGCGATGCGCTCTGCCCTCGGTGACAATGTGCGCCGCGTCCACCGTCATTACTACGCGCCGATGCTCACCGGCTACGGCCTGATCGTATTTGAAGGCGCCTGAAGACGCCCGCAGATTCCGCCAAGGGAGGACAAGTATGGGCATCCGTACCGGGAGGCAGTTTCTCGATTCGCTGCGCGACGGCCGAGAAATGTGGATCGACGGCGAGTGCGTGCGTGACGTCACCACCGATCGCCGTTTCGCCGCGGCCGCCTACACAATGGCGGAGCTGTACGACATGCAGCACGAGCCCGCGTTGCGCGACAAGATGACGTATGCCTCGCCGACCAGCGGCCAGCCGGTTGGCCTCTCGTTCATCCAGCCGCAGACCGCCGACGATCTCGTGCGCCGCCGCGAAATGGTGAAGATGTGGATGGATGCCACCTGCGGCATGTTCGGCCGCAGCCCGGATTTCATGAACATCATGCTTACCGGGTTTGCCTCGGCGGCGCCGGCTTTCGGCGAGCGCGACAAGAAATACAGCGAGAATATCTGGAATTATTATCTACATTGTCGCGAGAACGATGTGACAATGACGCACACCCTGATCAATCCGCAGGTCGACCGCTCGAAACCAGTCGAGCAGCAGGCCAAGGACCTCGCGGCCAAGGTGGTGAAGGAGACCGACACCGGCATCGTTATCAAGGGCGCGCGCATGGTTTCAACGCTGTGCGCCTACTCGCACGACCTTCTGGTGATGCCGTCGACCTACCTCGCCAACAGCGAGGACGCCCGCCCCTATGCCTTCGGTTTCGCGGTGCCAGTGAACGCCAAGGGTTTGCGGTTCATCTGCCGCCCGTCGGTCGTGCACATGAATGCGGGGTCGGCGATGGATTATCCCCTCTCGTCACGGCTCGATGAGACTGACGCCATGGTGATCTTCGACGACGTTCTGGTCCCGTGGGAGCGCGTGTTCATCTATCGCGACGCCGACATGTGCAATGGCCTCTATAACCGCACCGGTGCGATGCCGCAGGTGATGCACCAGTTCAGCACCAAGAATCTCGCCAAGGCAGAATTCATGATGGCGCTCGCTTTCGCCATCGCGCGCTCGACTAAGATCGATGCGCATCTCCACGTACAGGGGATGCTTGCCGAAATGATCCAGACGACCGAGCTTGTGCGCGCCTGCCTGCGTGCCAGCGAGGTCGATGCCGCACCCAACGCGCACGGCTTCATGACCCCGGCCGCTATGCCGCTGTGGACGGTGCGGATGATGTTTCCCAAGCTGTTCATCCGCATGTGCGAGATCATCCAGATTCTCGGCGCCGGTGGACTCGTCGCCGTCCCGTCCTATGCCGAACTGTCCGGCCCCGTGGCGAAAGATGTGGAAAATTATTTCCAGGCCGCGAACGCCGACTCGCGCTATCGCATCAAGCTATTCCGTCTCGCCTTCGATGCGGCCGTATCGTCTTTCTCCGGCCGTCAGCAGCTCTATGAACGCTACTATTCGGGTGATCCGGTGCGGCTCGCCGGTACGCTGTACGAAATCTATGACAAAAATCCGCATGTCGACCGTATAGCCGAACTACTGGACGATCTCGAGTCCCGTCAGAGCGGCAAAGCCCCACTTGGTTTTCGTCCGGTGCTCTCGGCTGCGGAGTGAGGATTAGAACGTCTGATTTGGTTGAAGGACCGCGGCGGGCTGGGCGCGCTCCCTCTCCCCTGCGGGGAGAGGGTTGGGGGGATCAGAACTCTGGATCGGCCACAGCCCCTCACCCGGCGCACTTTGTGCGCCGACCTCTCCCTATGGAAGA
Organism: Pseudolabrys sp.; assembly: GCA_035765795.1. Lineage (GTDB taxonomy): Bacteria > Pseudomonadota > Alphaproteobacteria > Rhizobiales > Xanthobacteraceae > Pseudolabrys. Next base: position 35,702 of record DASTWX010000009.1, read on the forward strand.
GGTGAAGCGAGTTCGCGGCGACCTCCAACGGCAAGTTTCGAGTGCCCGATTTCGTCGCACGACAGCGCCTCCTCACCGCCGCCGGTTACGCAACACCAAACATGCGCCTCCCGCCTTGCGAATGCGCGTGCACAATGCGTCAGCCGCATGGCGCGTATCGGCGCCGATACGCGCTTGATAGAAGGGGTCGGTCCCGCGGCTACGTAGCACCGCCTTGGTAATCACCGGATCCTGATCCCCGATCACATCGGATAGCCGCTGCAGCGCGCGCGCGTAACTGTGGACGACATGGGCACGCGAGAAGCCGGCCGCGAGTTCGACGCCCCAGGGCTTGGTGATTGCCTCACCCACACGTTTTTCCAGTTCGTAAGCGAAGGCGCCGGGCGCATGGCCGAGGGACGCGACAGTGGCTTTGCAGGTTGTCTTGCTTTCTAGGCGCGCGGCACCGGCCTTGGCCCATTCCTCGGCGCTGCGGCCCGTTACCGCCAGCACGTATCGCTTTGTCTCATCCGGCAGCCCTCTCGTACCAGCGAGCCAGTCGCTAACCCGCTGCGGACCGGCGTTATAGGCCGCGGCGGCAAGGCCTAGATTGCCGAAGCGGTCGGCAAGATCGCGCAGGAAAGCGGCGGCCTTGGGCAGCGCTTGCACCGGATCGAACGGATTGCTGAGGTCGCGCTCGGCGGCCGTCGCCGGCATGAACTGGGCAATGCCCTGCGCGTGCTTGCCGCTCCGCGTCCGCGGACCGATGGCGTCGGCATCGAAGCGGCTCTCGCGCCAAATCACGCGAGTGAGGAAAGCAACGGGGATATTGCTGGCCGCCGCCGCGGAGTCGAGCAGCAGGCAGATCGAGGTGACGGGCTTTTCGCCCGCGCAAGCGGGCATCGCGCTCAACGCCAAGGTCAGGGCCGCCAAGCAGCCTCCAACAAGCGGCGTGGAAACGACGGCGAGGCGCATGAGAAGGTCAGGCGTTCAGCCTTTCCGGTTGGACGAACTATCGGCAATCTTCTTGATCTCGTGCGCAGCGGGCGAAACCGTGGCCGCTTGGAGGTTATTATAGCCCGTATTGAACATCGGCGGCTGCGGCGGCGTGACCGCCGCCGCCCAAAACAACCATGCGAGCACAAGGGGGGTCGCGACCAGGAAATAAATGACGTATTGCATGCAAAGAGCAACGCGCGTAAGCGGATGCCGTTCCCGCCGGGCCGACTTGGACACGCTAATGCAGTTCGGGCGTTGATGTGAACCATCGCGCGTGCTCGGCAAGGGCGTAACGGTCGGTCATTCCGGCGATATAATCGCCGACGCGGCGCAGACGGGAGAACTTGTCCAGACCGGCAATATCGTCGCCCCACTCCTCGGGTAAATCGGCGGGCGTCGAGACAAAATGGCCGAACAGATCTGCGATGACCGCTTCCGCCTCATCCATCACGCGCATGACGCGGCTGTGATGGTACATGCGCGGGTAAAGAAAGCCTTTGATGTCATTATCGGCCTCGGCGAAGGCGGGCGAGAAGCCGACCACCGGGCCGGGCGCACCGCGCACGTCGGCAACCGAGCGCGGCGACAGCGCGGCAAGACGCCGTCCGCTTTCCGCAATCACGTCCTCGATCATACGCGTGATGATGCGGCGAACGGTCTCGTGCGCGCGGCGATCTGGGTTGAGATGGGGGTAGCGGCCGTCTATCTCCGCGACAATATCGCCGACCAGCGGCACGGCCGCGATATCTTCCAATGTGAATAGAGAGGCGCGCAGGCCATCGTCGATATCGTGGGCGTCGTACGCGATATCGTCAGCAAGCGCCGCGGCCTGGGCTTCGGCGCTGGCATGCGACCACAATTCGAGATCATGAACGCGTGAGTAAGAGAGAATGGGCGCTGGCACACCAGCCTCACGATATCGGCCGGTGGGCCCGCCGTCACGCCCCGTCAACGGGCCATTGTGCTTGACCAAACCTTCCAAGGTCTCCCACGTCAAATTCAGGCCATTGAAGGCGGCGTAGCGGCGCTCGAGGTCGGTCACGAGGCGCAGCGCTTGGGCATTGTGGTCGAAACCACCGATGTCGGCGAGACAGCGGTCGAGCGCGCGCTCACCGGCGTGGCCAAAGGGCGAGTGGCCGAGATCATGGGCAAGCGCCAGCGCTTCCGCGAGGTCCTCGTCGAGGCCAAGGGCGCGCGCCAGCGAGCGGGCGATCTGGACCACTTCCAAGGTATGGGTCAGCCGGGTCCGATAATGATCGCCCTCGTGATAGACGAAGACCTGCGTCTTGTGCGCAAGACGGCGGAACGCGGCGGAATGGATGATGCGGTCGCAGTCGCGGCGGTAGTCGTTGCGGCTTGGGCTTGGCGGCTCGGGCACGCGGCGACCCCGGCTCACCGCCGGGTCAGCCGCGTAGCAAGCGCGCGCAACTGGCGTGGAAATGGCCATTCCCGCTCTACGTCGAACCGCATTGACCTCGTTTGCCGGCGCACTTAACTAATTAGAACGTTTCTGCCAAGGCACGTGGGAGGCCGTCCCCGGGCCGAACACAGATTAGAGGCGTTCGATGAGCACGAACATCACTGTCAGCGACCGGGCTGCCCGCCGCATCGGCGAAATCCTCAAAGCCGAGCCGGAAGGCACCATGTTGCGCGTAAGCGTCGAGGGGGGCGGCTGCTCAGGCTTCCAGTACAAGTTCGACATGGAGCGCGCGCGCGGCGACGACGACCTGGTGATCGCGCGGGACGGGGCTACCGTGCTGATCGATTCGGTCTCTCAGCAATACATGGACGGCTCGGAAATCGATTTCGTTGAAGACCTGATCGGCGCCGCGTTCAAAGTGAAGAACCCCAACGCGACCGCCTCCTGCGGCTGCGGTACCAGCTTCGCGCTGTAGCTCCTTGCGCCCCTTTTCCACTGTTGGAGGCTCGTCCCGGCGATCCCGCTTAGGGCGCACCGTACGCTCTGGGGGCGAGCCCCAACGTGCCAAGAGGGCTAAATCCGCTTGGACCGCTCGTTTATTGCCCGCGCTGACTCCGTCGCCTCCTTTATCGTTCTATCGAGATCGACTGCGACCAACCTGCCGCCTTTGGCGAGAACGCGGCCGTCCACGATTGCAGTATCGACGTTGTGCGGCTGACCTTGAAAGACAATGGCATAATATGCATCGCCGACCGGCGCCATGTTGACATCGTTCTTGCGGATCATGATCAGGTCGGCGCGCTTACCCGGCGTCAATGAGCCGATCTTGTCGGCCAGCCCGAGCAGCCTTGCTCCCTCGATGGTGGCGAGTTCGACCAGCCGCTTCGGCTTCAAGCGAAGCGGCGCGCCTGTGCGTTCCCAATCCGACCACATCAATGCGCGCATCACATTGAAAAAATCGGCATTCGTCGCAGCTGTCGCGTCAAGCGACAAGCCGACTTGCACGCCCATCTCGCTCAATTGGGAATACTGGATCTTGCCGTTGCGCACCGCCGAATAAGACATCTCGATGACGGGCGCGGTGCTGTAGGGCGATTTGCTGTCGCCGACCATCTTAAGCTCGGCAGGCGTCATCCCTTGTGGGTGAACGAGGAGCATGTCCGGACCGAGGAAATTGTGTTTGCCCATGAGGCCGATCAGGCCCTTCGGCCCGCAATGGATCGTCATCGGCAACCCGAGTTTGCGGATGGCGTCAAACTCGGTACGAAACAGGGCAACCGGTATGGAGCCACGTGAGCCGGACACGCCCGGCGTGCGCAGGCAGGCACCGATGCCCATCATGCCGTCCGATGCGGTCCATTGCTTCTGCACACGCGCGAGATCGGCAAGGTCCATCGGCTTATCATGCGGATATCCTTGGCCGGTGCCGTACGAAAAGCGTGCACGAACGCCAATGTCCTCGAGCGATTGAATCTCAGCGTCGGCATGTTCAGGCGATACCGTGTTGTGCGACCAGTCATGCACTGTCGTGATGCCGGAAAGCAGACCTTCGGCAACGCCGAGCCTGACATTCACGTAGGAATCCTGTGGCTTGTAATGACGACCGACCCTGATCGTCGTCGGAAAATAGCCTTGCTTGGGATCATCGGCGCGCACGATCAGGCGTAGCGCCGTCGACCACAAGTGCCAGTGCGTGTCGACGAAGCCGGGCATCACAATCATATCGCGTCCATCGATCACCTGCGCACCGGGCGCAGCCACATTGGGCGCGATAGCAACAATGGAGCCGTCGCGGACATGAACATCGCCAGCGGGAAGATCGCCGATCGACGGGTCCATACTCAGAACTTGGCCGCCGCGCACGACAAACTCGCCCCGCGATGGCAGTTGCGTATCGACCGGCTTCTGGGCCGGCGCGGGTTGTGCTGCGGCCGGAGCGGATCGGGCGAGTCCCGCGGTCGCGATCAGGCCTGCCCCTAGTTTGAAAAAGCCGCGTCGGTGCAGACCGCACGTGCAAAACATGACTCCTCCCTTTCTCCGCTCGCTCGTTGGTCTTCCGCGCACTTTAAGCGCGCGAATGAACGGCTCAGCTCATTATTTTAAGCTTAAAATACCGCCCTGGAATGTCAACTGTTGGGAGTTGATGCTGAACGGCAGTTTTGCGAAACGCGCAATCCGTCGATGCGAGCGCTGTCCGCGCACTCCCAGGATATCTATTCCGCGGCGACGGCGGGACGCGGCGCCTCCGGCACTTCCTCAAGCTGCGGTTCGATACGGCGTTTGATGATCCGGTCAATGCGGTCGAGGTAAACGTAAATGACCGGCGTGATGTACAGCGTCAGCAACTGCGACAGGCAGAGGCCGCCCACCACGGCGACGCCAAGCGGCTGACGCAATTCGGCGCCAGCGCCCGTGCCGATCGCGATCGGCAGCGTGCCGAAGATCGCCGCGCAGGTGGTCATCATGATCGGGCGGAAACGCAGCGTCGCCGCCTCGCGGATCGCGGCCGCGGCCGAAAGACCGACGCGCCGGCGCTCGATCGCGAAGTCCACCATCATGATGGCGTTCTTCTTCACGATACCGACCAGCATGACGATGCCGATCATTGCAATTACGGATAAATCCATCTGAAAAAGCATCAGCGTAAGAATGGCGCCGATGCCCGCCGATGGCAGGCCGGAGATGATTGTGATCGGGTGAATGAAGCTCTCGTAAAGAATGCCGAGCACGACATAAGCTGCGAAGATCGCCGCCAGGAGCAGGATACCCTGCCCACGCAATGAATCCTGAAACACCTGTGCAGTGCCCTGGAAACCGCTGGTGATGCTCGCCGGCATCCCCGATTCCCGCTCCAACTTCTGAATGGCCTCAACCGCCTGTCCCAGCGATGTACCGGGCGCCAGATTGAACGAGATCGTCACTGCCGGCTGCTGGCCCTGGTGATTGATTTGCAGCGGCCCCACTGAATGAACCAAATGCGTCACCGCCGAAAGCGGGATCAAGATTCCGCTTGAACTCTTCAGATACAAGCGATTGAGGTCGTTAGGGCTTGAGCGATACTGCGGCATGCTCTCCAGGATCACCTCGTAATCGTTAGCCGGCGTATAGATGGTAGCCACCTGACGCGTTCCGAAGGCGTTGTAGAGCTCCTGACGAACCTGATCGACGCTCACACCATAAACTGCCGCCTTTTCGCGATCGACAGCCACTGTGATCTGCGGGTTCTTGACATAGAGATCGGTGGTGACGTCGAGCAGGCCCGGAAGCTTGGCGATCTTGTCGCGCAACTCCGGCGCGAACCGATAGAGCGCATCCGTATCGTTGGATTGTAGCGTGTATTCGTATTGGCTCTTGGTGAGCCGGCCGCCCAGACGAATGTTCTGGATGGGCTGGAAAAATATTTGAATGCCCGGGACGACGTTCGCCTCCCGCCGCAGCCGTCCAAGCACCGTCGAGAGGCTGCCGCGCTCGCCTCGCGGTTTGAGCGCGACCAGCATGCGTCCCGTATTGCCAAGCGAATGCGACCCACCGCCACCGAGGCTCGAGTTGACATACTCGACCGCCGGATCGGCCCGCACGATATCGGCAAGCTTGCGCTGATGTTCGACCATGGAATCGAAGCCGATATCCGTCTTGGCCTCCGTGATGCCGAAAAGAAAACCTGTATCCTCGGTCGGGAAAAAGCCCTTGGGAACGACGACGTAGAGCCAGATGGTGCCGGCAATGGTGGCGAACGTCACCATCAGCATCATGAACTTGTAACGCAGTACCCAGTCGAGTGACCACGCGTAACCGCGCAAGGTGGCACCGAACGCACGCTCAAAACCGCGGAGGACGAAGTTCTGCTTTCTCTCCGCTCGTTCATCGTGTCCCTTGAGCACCCGCGCGCAGAGCATCGGCGTGAGCGTCAACGAGACGAAGCCGGACACGACAATCGCGACAGCGACCGTCACCGCGAACTCACGGAACATGCGGCCGACCATTCCGCCCATCAGCAGCACGGGAATGAAGACGGCGATCAGCGAAAACGTGATCGATATGATGGTGAAGCCGATCTCGCGCGAGCCCTTGAGCGCGGCCTCGAACGGACGCATGCCGCCTTCTACATGCCGCACGATGTTTTCCAGCATGACAATGGCATCGTCGACCACAAAGCCGACTGACAGCGTGAGCGCCAGCAGCGTCATATTGTTGATGGAAAATCCGAAGGCATACATCGCCGCGCAGGTGCCGATCAGTGATACCGGCACCGCCAGGGCCGGGATAATCGTGGCGGAGACCTTTCGCAAAAAGAGGAAGATCACCATGATGACCAGACAGACGGCGATCGCCAGCGTCTCCTGGACATTGGCGACTGAGTCGCGGATCGAGATTGAACGATCAAACAAGGGTGATATTTCAATCGACGGCGGCACCTGCGCGCGGAACTGCGGCAGCTGCGCACGCACCCTATCGACGACATCCACGGTGTTGGCATCGGGTTGGCGGTAGATGCCGAGCACGATGGCGCGCGAGTCGTTAAACCAACTTGCCTCGTTGTCGTTCTCGACGCTGTCGATGACGTTTGCGACTTGATCAAGCTTGATCGGGGCGCCGTTACGATAGGCGACGATCACGTCTCGATAGTCGGACGCCTTCTTCATCGCCCCCGTGGCGAGTAGAGTGACTGTGCGCTCCTTACCCTCCAGCACACCGACCGGGGTCGAGGAATTCGCCTTGGCCACGACATCGCGGATCGTATCGAGCG
>DASTWX010000010.1:0-22455 GCA_035765795.1 Pseudolabrys sp.
GGCGGAGGCGGTTGGTGACATCCGGCGGCCGCCTTGCTAGGCAGACGCGGTTTCACACCTTGCGCCTGCAATATCCAATATGCCCGACCTTCTGCTCGAACTTTTCTCCGAAGAAATCCCGGCGCGGATGCAGGCGCGCGCGGCCGACGACCTCAAGAAAATGGTCACCGACCGGTTGGTCGCCGCCGGCCTCGTTTACGAGGGGGCCAAAGCCTTCGCCACACCGCGCCGGTTGGTGCTGTCGGTGCGCGGCATCCCGGCCCGGCAGCCGGATGTGCGCGAGGAAAAGAAGGGCCCGCGCGTGGGCGCACCCGCGCAGGCGATTGCCGGCTTCGTCAAGGCGGCGGGACTGGGCTCGATCGATGAGGCCAAGATCGAGACCGACCCGAAAAAGGGCGACTTCTACGTCGCGGTGATCGACCGGCCGGGCCGGGATGCCATGGAGGTGATCGCCGAAATCGTGCCCGAAGTGGTTCGCAGTTTTCCCTGGCCGAAGTCGATGCGCTGGGGCAGCGGCCGGCTTTCCTGGGTACGGCCGCTGCATTCGATTCTGGCTACCTTCGGGCCGGAAACCGAGGAGCCGGAGATCGTTCCGCTTCAGGTCGATGGGCTTACGGCCGGCGACGAGACGCGGGGTCATCGTTTCATGGCGCCGGCCGTGTTCAAGGTGCGTCATTTCGACGATTACGCCGCCAAGCTGGAAGCGGCCAAGGTCGTGCTCGACGGCGCCCGCCGCGCCGACATCATCCTGACCGACGCCAAGAACCTTGCCTTCGCGCAAGGCTACGAACTGGTGGAGGACGAGGCGCTGCTCGCCGAAGTCTCCGGCCTGGTCGAATGGCCGGTGACGCTGATGGGCTCCTTCGACGAAAGCTTCCTCGCCATTCCCGACGAGGTCATTCGCGCCACCATCCGCCACAATCAGAAGTGCTTCGTGCTGCGCGATCCGCAGACGGCGAAGCTCGTCAACAAGTTCATCCTGGTGGCGAACGAAGAAGCCGCCGACGGCGGCCAAGCGATCGTCGCCGGCAACGAGCGCGTGATCCGCGCGCGGTTGGCCGACGCCAAGTTCTTCTATGAGACCGACCTGAAGACGCGGCTGGAAGACCGATTGCCCAAGTTCGAGCACATCGTCTTCCATGAGAAGCTCGGCACGCAGGCCGAGCGCATTAATCGCATCGTAGCGCTTGCCGGCCAGCTCGCGCCGCTCGTCGGCGCCGATGTCGCCAAGACGGAACGCGCGGCCCGGCTATCCAAGGCGGATTTGCTTACCGAAGTCGTCGGAGAATTCCCCGAGCTTCAGGGCCTGATGGGCCGCTATTACGCCGAAGCGCAGGGCGAAGACGAGAGCGCCGCCCACGCGATCGAAGACCACTACAAGCCGAAAGGCCCGGATGATCTGGTGCCTGCCGATCCGGTCTCCATTGCTGTCGCGCTCGCTGACAAGATCGACACCTTGGTCGGCTTCTGGGCGATCGACGAGAAGCCGACGGGGAGCAAGGATCCCTATGCGTTGAGGCGGGCCGCGCTGGGGGTGATCCGCCTTGTGCTCGATAATTCGCTGCGGTTACCCTTACGGGAACCTGCGGCAAAGCACCTCCGCGTCATGGCCGGGCTTGTCCCGGCCATCCACGACTTGCCCCCACCCTACCCTCCCCCGCGAGCGGGGGAGGGAAAGGGAGGGGGCGTGGATGCGCGGGACGAGCCCGCGCATGACGGTGTGGCAGCGGGCTTGCTCTCTTTCTTCGCCGACCGCCTGAAGGTGCAATTGCGCGAGCAGGGCGCGCGGCACGATCTCGTGGACGCGGTGTTTGCGCTAGAGGGCCAGGATGACCTACTGCTCATCGTCCGGCGAGTCGAGGCTTTGGGCAAATTCCTCGACACCGAGGACGGCAAGAACCTGCTCGCCGGCTACAAGCGCGCGACCAACATCATTCGGATCGAGGAGAAGAAGGACAAGCGCGTGTACACCGGCGCGCCCGATCCCGCGCTCTATCGGCAGGACGAGGAAAAGGCGCTCGCCGAAGCTATCGCTTCCGCCAAACAGGACGCTTCCGCTGCTGTCGCTCGGGAAGACTTCGCCGCCGCCATGTCGGCGATGGCGCGACTGCGGCCGAGAGTCGATGCGTTCTTCGATAAAGTCACGGTGAATGTCGATGACGGCGCATTACGCGAAAACCGGCTGAGGCTGCTCAACGAAATTCGCGAGGCGACCCGCGCGGTGGCCGACTTTTCGCGGATCGAAGGTTAGCAAAGCAAAATGCCCGCGATCCACATGGTTCGAGACGCGTCGCTAGGCCACGCTCCTCACCATGAGGATCGCTTCGATAGACCTCATCCTGAGGAGCCGCGCAACGCGCGGCGTCTCGAAGGATCAGGTCGTTTACTCCGAGGGTGCCGCTTCGCGGCCGCCCGGTGATGACATTACGGGGAACTTCGTCCGCCTGACCACGTTTTCAACATTGCCAGCCACACGGGGGAAGTCATATGCATTTCGGCTTTGCGCAATGGGCGCCGGTCGCCGCGCTGGTCGCCGGCATCCTGATTCTCATCATTCCGCGCCTGCTCAACTACATCGTGGCCATTTATCTGATTCTCATCGGCCTGCTCGGCCTCGGCATCATCCGATAGCGGTCATCCGGAATACGGCTTGCGCCGATCAAGCGGCCCGTGTTTGTAGGAAATCACTCGCCCGGTTCACAGCACCCATCCACTCTCAATGAAAACGGCTCGACGCGATATGGCTAAACGCAAATCTTCCCGCGCCAGTGCTAAAAACTCAAAGACGACCAAAAAAGCAAAGAAAGCCGCGCCCGCGCCCTCGCGCAAATCCAGCGCAAAGAAGGCCGCACGCAAGTCGGCCGCCAAGGCGCCGAAGAAAGGCAAATGGGTCTATGCTTTTGGCGATGGCCGGGCCGAGGGCAGAGCCGACATGCGTGAACTCCTTGGCGGCAAAGGCGCGGGCCTTGCCGAGATGGCCAATCTCGGTTTGCCGGTGCCGCCCGGCTTCACCATCACCACCGAGGTTTGCACCTATTATTACCAGAACGGCGAGACCTATCCGAAAGATCTGGAAGCGCAGGTCGAGCAGGCGCTGGCCAAAGTTGGCCGCATCACCGGCAAGAAATTCGGCGATACGACAAATCCGCTGCTGGTCTCTGTGCGCTCCGGCGCACGCGCCTCGATGCCGGGCATGATGGATACGGTGCTCAACCTCGGCCTCAATGACGAAACGGTCGAGGCGCTGGCAAAAAAGTCGGGGGATAAGCGCTTTGCGTATGACAGCTACCGCCGTTTCATCACGATGTATTCCGACGTGGTGCTCGGGGTGGGTCACGAGCACTTCGAGGAGTTGCTCGACCACCACAAGGAATTGCAAGGCTATAGCCTTGATACCGAGCTGACCGCGGAAGATTGGGCCGAACTGGTCGAGCACTACAAGAAACGCGTGCTGGAAGAGCACGGCGCTCCATTCCCGCAGGACCCCCAGGACCAACTCTGGGGCGCTATCGGTGCGGTGTTCGGCTCATGGATGAACCAGCGCGCCAAGACCTATCGGCGGCTTCACAACATCCCGGAGAGTTGGGGCACCGCCGTCAACGTGCAGGCGATGGTTTTCGGCAACATGGGGGACACCAGCGCGACCGGCGTCGCCTTCACGCGCAATCCATCGACCGGCGAGAAAAAGCTCTACGGCGAATTCCTCATCAACGCTCAGGGCGAGGACGTGGTCGCCGGCATCCGCACGCCGCAAGAAATCAGTGAAGCCGCGCGCGAGGAGGCCGGCTCCGAAAAGCCGTCGATGGAAAAGTCATTGCCGAATGCTTATGCCGAGTTGACCCGCATCTACAACGTGCTGGAGCGGCATTACCGCGATATGCAGGACCTCGAATTCACGGTCGAGCAGGGCAAACTCTGGATGCTGCAGACGCGCAACGGCAAGCGCACCGCGCGCGCTTCTCTGCGCATCGCCGTCGAACTGGCCAACGAGAGGCTGATCTCGAAGGAGGAGGCGGTGCTGCGCGTCGATCCGCTGACTCTCGATCAGCTTCTGCATCCGACCATCGATCCGCGCGCGCACCGTAAGGTGATCGCCACCGGCCTGCCGGCGTCGCCCGGCGCTGCCTCGGGCGAGATCGTGTTCAACTCCGACGAAGCCGCTGAAATGAAGGCCGCGGGCAAGAGGGTGATCCTGGTGCGGGTGGAAACCTCCCCCGAGGACATCCACGGCATGCACGCCGCCGAAGGCATTCTGACGACGCGCGGCGGCATGACCTCGCATGCGGCCGTCGTTGCTCGCGGCATGGGAAAGCCGTGCGTATCCGGCGCCGGCTCTATTCGCGTCGACTACGGCAGCCGAACGATGACGGCCGGCAGCCAGACTTTCGCCCAAGGCGACTTCATCACGGTCGATGGTTCGACGGGGCAGGTGCTCGCCGGAAAGATCGACATGATCGAGCCGCAGCTCTCGGGAGAATTCGCGACCCTGATCGGCTGGGCCGACAAGGTGCGCAAGCTCGGCGTGCGCGCCAATGCCGATACGCCGGCCGACGCCAAAGCGGCCGTGCGCTTCGGCGCCGAGGGCATCGGGCTCTGCCGCACCGAGCACATGTTCTTCGACGAGGGCCGCATCCAGGCGGTGCGCGAAATGATCCTTGCCGACGATGAGGAATCGCGCCGCGCCGCGCTCGACAAGCTGTTGCCGATGCAGCGCGCCGATTTCGCCGAATTGTTCGAAATCATGCAAGGCAAGCCGGTCACCATACGGCTGCTCGATCCGCCGCTGCACGAGTTCCTGCCGCACGGCGAGGAGGAGATCGCCGAAGTTGCCGCTGGTATGGGCGAGGATCCGAAGAAGCTCGCAAATCGCGCCCGCGAGCTCGCCGAATTCAACCCGATGCTCGGCTTCCGCGGCTGCCGCATCGCCATCGCTTATCCCGAAATCGCCGAGATGCAGGCGCGCGCCATTTTCGAGGCCGCCGTGGAAGCGGCCAAGCGCACCGGCGCACCGGTAAAGCCCGAGGTGATGGTGCCGCTGATCGCCACCAAAGCCGAACTCGATCTGGTCAAGGCGCGCATCGACGCAACGGCGAAAGCTGTGGAGACGGAGACCGGCGCCAAGCTCGATTACGATCTCGGCACCATGATCGAATTGCCGCGCGCGGCGCTTCTGGCCGGCGAGATCGCCGAGAGCGCGGAGTTCTTCTCGTTCGGCACCAATGATCTCACGCAGACCACGTTCGGCATTTCGCGCGACGACGCCGCGAGCTTTCTCGGCATCTATACCGCGCGCGGCATATTGGGTGCCGATCCTTTCGTCTCGATCGACCAGCAAGGCGTGGGCGAATTGGTAAAGATCGGAGTCGAGCGCGGGCGCAAGGTGCGGCCGAAGCTCAAGATCGGCATTTGCGGTGAGCATGGCGGCGATCCGGCTTCGGTCGCCTTCTGCCACGAGGCCAAGCTCGATTACGTCTCATGCTCGCCGTTCCGCGTGCCGATCGCGCGGCTTGCAGCGGCACAGGCCGCATTGGGCAAGACGGCGGCGAGCCAGGCGTAGCTGCCGGTGTCATTCCGGGGCGCCGCCAACGGGTCCGCGCGAAGCGCGGCCCGATGACAAGCTCGCGCGGGGAGCCCGGAATCCAGAGCGACGCTCCCAGCCCTCGCCATACAGCCCTGGATTCCGGGTTCGCGCATTTCGTGCGTGCCCCGGAATGACAAGGTGTCAGCTACACTGCCACCTTGGCGAGGAAGTCTTCGACTTCAAGGCGTAGATTGGTCACGGCCTGCTCAACTGTCTCGGAAGCATCACGAACCACTTCCGCCGAGGTGCGGGTTTCCGTCGCCGCATTGGCGACTTGATCGAGCACGGAGACGACGTGACCGGTGCCATTCGCCGCACTCGCCACGTTGTGCGAAATCTCGCCGGTCGCCGCGTTCTGCTGCTCGACCGACGCCGCTACCGCCGAGGTGTATTGGTTTATCTCATGCATGCGGCCGGCGATCTGGCGGATAGCTTCGACCGCGCCCGACGTCGAATTCTGCACCGCCAGGATGTGATTGGCGATGTCCTCGGTCGCCGTGGCCGTTTGCACAGCGAGCGACTTCACTTCCGAGGCGACGACCGCGAAGCCTTTGCCGGCTTCGCCCGCGCGCGCCGCCTCGATCGTCGCATTGAGTGCGAGCAGATTGGTCTGGCCGGCGATGTTGCGGATCAGCTTGACCACGTCGCCGATCTTCTGCGCGCCGGCGGCGAGGCCGGCGATCTCACTGTCGGTTTCCCGGGCCTCCTCGGTCGCCAGACCGACGATGCTGCTGGTGTGGGTCAACTGCCGGCTGATCTCGGCGATCGAACGGGATAGTTCGTCGGCGGCGATAGCCGCGGTCTCCACGTTTTTCGAGGCTTCGTTGAAAGCTCGCACCGCGCTTTCAGCGCGTTGGCTGGTCTGGTGAGAAGACCCGAACAGAACGCCCGCGGTCGAGCGCATGGCGGTGGCGCTGTCGCTTACGCTGGACAGAAGCGCCTCTACCTGTGGACGGAACGAAGCGATAGCGCCGTCTATCGCTGTGCGCCGCCGCTCCTGATCGCGGATGGCCGCGCGTTCTTCCTCAGCTCGGCGCTGCTCGGTGACGTCCTCATGCGTGGATACCCACCCGCCCCCCGGCAGCGGATGGTCCTTTGCCAGGACGATACGGCCGTCGCTTGCTTGCACATAATTTGGCACGCTGGTGCCGCTCTTCACGCCGTCGAGAATGCGCTGGCAATAGGCGTCCACGTCGTCGACGAAAAGGCCGGTCTCCTTTCGGTGCTCAATGAGCTGGCGGAGCGTGCAGCCGGGCTTCACGATATCCGGCGACAATTTGTACATCTCAAGATAGCGCCGACTCACCACGATGATGCGCGTTTGCGCATCAAACATGTTCAACCCTTGCGACATGTTGTCGATCGCGTCAGCGAGGCGGCGGTTTTGAGCACGCAGGTGGCGGAGCCACGCGCCGGCCGCGACGAGCACGGCAATCGAGCCGCCCGTCAGCAGGAGGGATCCTCCTGCGAACGCCGATGGCAGGGTCAATGAAAGCATGCCGGCCCGCTGAACTCTGGTGCCGCGATATTGGGTGGCAGCTATTTCGATATGGTTAATGCTCCTTTTGTTAGCCCAGCGGCCAATTCGCAATCGGCAGAACTGGAAAATTCGCAGCCTCTCAGGGTGACGGACACAGTTCTACTAGAGAGGGCGGATGACGGCTTAACAGCTTCGCAAGGTTAATCGACGCATAAGAGAACCTGTCGCATTTTCGTCACGACGAACGTGTTCGTTGCGTGGAGTTCGGGTGGTCGCGTGGGTGTTCGGGGTTCGTTGTTTCGACGGCGGCGAAGGAGGGTGACGAAGGTCACCCTCATTGCGCTCGGTATGGTCCTATCGCCAGCGCAGGCCGCCTTTAGCGATCTTGGCGCGCTGCTCGCGCATCAGCCGGGAGTCGCTGCGCGCGCGCAGAAGTTCGCGCTGTCTTTGCCTTTGGGGGCAATTCACGCCGCCACATTCAGTTTGCCGCGGCCGATCGGCACGAGCCTTCCCCATCCGCCGATTTACGCGCTGGCGAATTTCGATCCGAGCGACATCGCGACCTCGATTGGCGCGCAAATGCTCGGGGATGCAAGCGCACCGCTTCAGTTCCCCACGGTGAACCGCAAAGACAAGCGCGATTTTCTGGCCCGGCGCCGCAGGACGCCGCTGCCGCCGCTGCCGGCGATGTTGGCCATCCAGCCTATGCCGGAGACGGAAATTGAAATCGGACTTAAACCGGAGGGAGCGAACGGGCCGATCGATGCTTTTGGGCAATACGTATTCGGCGCCGTGCCGGACCGAATGAGCGATAAAGCTGCCAGCGTCGCCTCGCGCGCGTCGAGCACTGCGCCCTACCGCAAGGACAGCCGCGAGACGGCGCGCATCTTTTTCGGCGGTGAGCCGCTGGTCTCGGAAGAAGAGGAAATCACGCCTTGGGCGCCCGGCTACGCACCCATGGTCAGTGAGCGAGGTTCCGGCGATATCAAGTTCGCGAGCCTCGATCCCCAGCAACTCTACGACGAACTCGCCGGCGGACAATCGGTGGCCAACAAGGGTGAGGTCACCGGCGCCGATCAACGTCCGGAATCGCCGGCCGTGCGGCTCAAGCTGACCGGCGATAAGCGGGCTCGGGCGGAGAAATGCCTGGCCGACGCGGTCTACTTCGAAGCGCGCGGCGAGTCGGTGCGCGGCCAGATCGCGGTCGCCCAGGTGGTGATGAACCGGGTGTTTTCGTCGTTCTATCCCGATAGCGTTTGCGGCGTCGTCTACCAGAACGCAGGGCGCCATCTCGCGTGCCAATTCACTTTCGCTTGCGACGGCATTCCCGAGAGGGTGACCGAACCCGAGGCCTGGGCGCGCGCCAAGCGCATCGCGCGCGACATGCTCGATGGCAAGCTGTGGCTGCCCGAAGTCGCCAAATCCACGCATTACCATGCTTATTGGGTACACCCGAACTGGGTGGGCGAGATGCGCAAGATGTTCAAGATCGGCGTGCATACGTTCTATCGTCCGCGCGCATGGGGGGACGGCTCCGACGAGCCGAGTTGGGGCGATCCGTCGACCACAGCCCGCGAAACGAAGATCATCAAGAAGCTTTGACGGCCCGGCCCGACGTTCGGTCGTCATGGCCGGGCTTGTCCCGGCCATCCACGTCTTTGTTGTTGATGAATTTTCCAAGACGTGGATGGCCCGCGACAAGTGCGGGCATGACGGGTGAGAGGTCGCGCCAGTTACGTCGTTACAGGCCAATCGCCGGCGGTCGCGCCCCTAAGGGCGAGGAAGTATCTCCAGCCATCCGCTTGGCTGATGGTTCCGATCACTAAATTTCGCTTTGGTCGGTTATTGCCCTCCCTATATGTTGCGCGCTCGCCGCGCCGCATCTGGAGCAGGCGCGCAATCCGGGGCGAAGGATGACGACGCAATCGACCACCAGAAATTCGTACGCGATCGGCTGGCGTACGCCGCTCGTCATTCTGGTCTGCGGCTGTTTGATCGGCGCCATCGGATACGGCCCGCGGGCTGCGCTCGGCCTGTTCCTCACGCCGATGTCGGCGGCTAATGGCTGGAGCCGCGAAGTATTCTCACTGGCCTTGGCGATCCAGGTCATTGTTTGGGGTACCGCACAGCCTTTTGTCGGCGCCATCGCGGACCGCTACGGAATCATGCGTGTATTGGCGGCGGGCGCGGTGCTCTATTGCTTGGGCCTTGCGCTGATGGCCTATTCGACCACGCCCGGCATGCTTGACTTCAGCGCGGGCGTCATAATGGGGCTTGGAATCGCTGGCTCGTCGTTCACCCTGGTGATCGCCGCCTTCAGCAAGCTGATGCCGCCGCACATGCGCTCGCTGGCGTTCGGCGCCGGCACCGCGGCGGGCTCGTTCGGCCAGTTCTTGTTTTCGCCGCTCGCGGTCGCGTTCATCGAGGGACTCGGTTGGCGACATGCGCTGATTGTCTTCGGCGTCGTTACGCTGACGATAATCCCGCTTGCCTTGGCGCTGCGCACCCCGCCGGCGGAGCAGGGCGGCAAAGCCATGGACGGCGACCGCCAGTCGTTGCGCGAAGCCATGGTCGAAGCTTTCGGCCACCGCTCCTTTATTCTCCTGGTGCTCGGCTTTTTCACCTGCGGCTTCCAGCTTCTGTTCATCACCGTGCACCTGCCCGCCTATCTGATCGACCGCGGCCTGTCGGTGGACGCCGGCGCCTGGGCGCTCGGTGTGATCGGCCTGTTCAATATCATCGGCTCGGTCCTCTCCGGCTGGCTCGGCGACCGCATGCCCAAGCGCTATCTGTTGTCGATCATCTATACCTTGCGCTCGCTCGCGGTGATCGCATTCATCAGCTTGCCGGTGACCACGACGTCGGCGCTGATCTTCGGCGCGGTGATGGGCCTTCTGTGGTTGTCGACGGTGCCGCCGACCTCGAGCCTCGTGGCGCTGATGTTCGGCACTCGTTGGATGGCGACGTTGTTCGGCTTCGCTTTCTTCAGCCATCAGGTCGGCGGTTTCCTCGGCGTCTGGCTCGGCGGCGTGCTCTACACCACGACCGGCTCTTACAACGTGGTGTGGTGGCTCTCGGTCGTGCTCGGGGTCATTTCGGCGATCATCAACCTGCCCATCGTGGAAAAGCCGATCGAGCGGCTGGCGCCGATTCCGGCGGGGTAACTCTCCAATCCTTACGTAGCATCGAAGCCCGGATAAGCGTCAGTGAAATCCGGGGCGGCGCCGCCGCGTGCGATCCCCGCATGTCGCTTCGCTCATGCGGGCTACGCGTCTTCCTCCGGCGGTTTGATGTGACGGAATGAGAGCAACAAGGCGACGTCGTAGACGATCTTGAGCGTGCCGCACACGACCAGCGGCAGGCCGGAAAAGGCGCTCGTCAACAATAAGCCGGCGAATGTGGGGCTCACTGCCGAAGCAAGGCTGCGCGGCACGGCGGTCACGCTGGCGGCGCTCGCCCGTTCGGCGGCGGTGACGACCGCCATGACGTACGACGTGCGCGTCGGCACGTCCATTTGCGAGAGCGCCGCGCGCAAAAGCAGCAGGCCCATCGCGGCATAAAGATTCGGCGCGACCGCCGCCAGGATGAGAAATACGCTCGACGGAATGTGCGTGAAGACCATCGTGTTGACCAGCCCGAAGCGTTGCGCGAGTCGCGCCGCGACCGGATAGGAGAAGGCGCTTAACGTGCCAGCCCAAAAGAAGAACACGCTCGCGGCTGAGATCGAAAGATGAAAGCGCTCGAAGAGCCAGAGCACCATCAAGGACTGCACGACGAAACCGCCGGCGAAGGCATCGAGGCTGAACAGCGCGGCGAGCTTGAAGACAATGCCGCGCGAGGGACCGAGTGGTGCGCGCGGCGGCGTATCGACGACACGAGCGGGCTGCAGACGCCAATAGAGCGCGAGGCTTACGATACCGAGCAAAGCGTAGGCATAGAACATCAGGCGCAACGCGTTGATCTTGTCGATGCCGAGGTGCGTCAGGAAATCGGGCGCCACCGCCGCCAAGGTGCCCGCGGCCATCGATAAGGCGCCGATCAGGCTGTAGCGCGCGAAGGCGCGTGTCCGGGCGTCGTTTGTGATGTTGCTCGCCAGCATCGCATGCTCGAGCGGCACCAGCACGCCGAGATCGCCAGTCGACGGATTGATCGTTCCTAGGAAGCTGACGAGTGCGATGAAGGCGAGCGCATCGAGCTGGGGGAGAGCCAACCCCGTCAGTATCATAAGCGCCGCGCCGGCGAGCATTAAGGTACGGAGATCGTGCCGGGTCGCGATGGCGCCGATGGCGAGCGTAAAGAGCGCCGTTCCGAGCAAAGAGGCGGTCGCGACAATTCCGACGTGGAACGGATCGTAGCCGATGGTGATCAGATAGGCCGGTAAGATGATGGTGGCGAAACCGTCACCGAAGGCGCGCACGCCGCGTGCGGCATAAAGGATCAAAATATTTGGTGGCACAGACATTCGCCCACACCCTCGCCCGGCGTGCGGGCGTTGTGCAGTACTTGGGCGGAATGCCTTTGAACAGCCGGGCGACTGCGATCAGCCCGGCCGAGAAAAAATGATCTGCGGGACGGCGCAAGTCAATAGACGGAAACGCCATCTGTCACACCGTAGCCGCATGAGCGCCAGCGAAATCCGGGCCCGGCCTACCCGCATTTCGCTACGCTCATGCGGGCTACACTTGCTTCAGAAGCTGGTGCAAGTCCGCGCCGAAGCTCCATTCTGACAGCTTGCGCCGCTTGGCGTGTCGCGCCAAGAATGACGCCCAAATCCATCCGGTTAGCGAGGTCTGCATTGTCGACATTCAAAGCGATCGTGATCGAAAGAGCCGAGAAAGGCACCAAGGCAGCGCTCACCGACTTCGACGAAGCGGGCCTGATGGACGGCGACGTCACCGTCCGCGTCGAATACTCGACCGTCAATTACAAAGACGGCCTTGCCATCACAGGCAAAGCGCCCGTGGTGCGCCGCTTTCCCATGATCGCCGGCATCGATTTCGCCGGCACGGTGGAGAGCTCGGATCATCCGGCTTGGAAAGCCGGCGACAAAGTTATCGGCAACGGTTGGGGCATGGGGGAAACCCACCTCGGCGCCTATGCCGAGAAAGTGCGGGTCAAGGGCGACTGGCTGGTGGAATTACCGCCCAGCATGACCACGCGCGAGGCGATGGCCGTCGGGACTGCCGGCTACACGGCCGCCCTCGCCGTGCTCGCGCTCGACCGTCATGGACTGACGCCGGAGAGGGGCCCGATCGCGGTCACCGGCGCGGCGGGCGGCGTAGGCTCGGTCGCGATCGCCCTTCTGTCCCAGCGCGGATTTGCCGTTCACGCGGTCACCGGCCGCCCACAGGAGGCCGATTACCTGGCGGGCCTTGGCGCGGCCGAGATCGTCGAACGTGCCGAGCTTGCCGGAACGGTCAAGCCGCTCGCCAAGGAACGTTGGGCCGGCGGTATCGATCCGGCAGGTTCCACAGTGCTCGCCAACCTTTTGTCGATGACCCGTTATGGCGGCGCGGTGGCGGCCTGCGGGCTTGCTGCCGGCATGGATCTGCCGGGCTCGGTCGCGCCATTTATTCTTCGCGGCGTGTGTCTTTACGGCATCGACTCGGTGATGTGCCCGATAGAGCGGCGCAAGGAGGCATGGAAACGGTTGGAAACCGATCTCGACCGCCAGAAATTGGCCGCGATGACCACCGAAATTGGGTTGTCCGACGTGATTGCGAAGGCTCCGTCGATCCTGGCAGGCCAGGTGCGGGGTCGAATCGTGGTCAAGGTCGGGTAAACGCGTTCAGGATTTGTCGACGAAGGTGCGGCATAGTCCTAGACTCGAAATTCGGAAGGCATTGCTGGCGTCAGTCGGAGTGGCGGGGATGTTGCGTGGGGTTGCTTTGGCGGTCGGCCTGTTGGCCGCTGTGCCGGCCTTGGCGGGAGAGATGACGCCGGAAGAGGCGCGCCATTTCGTTATCGGCAAAGTTTTCAGCTACCACTGCTTTGAAGGCACCCGTGGCGAGGGGCGCGTTTTTGGCGACGGCTCGGTTGCCGGCTCCATCCAATTCCAAGGACGCGGCCGCACGCGCTTTGCCGCTTTGCCGGCGGGCACTCTCCGGGTCGAGGGAGAGAAAGTCTGCGCCTCGCTGCGGGGGTTGCCGATCGAGCCTTGTTTCAATCTCGAAAAGACCAGCGAGGATACTTTTACCGGTTCGATCCGCGGACTTGGCTTTGCCTCCTGTGAGTTCACCCGCCGGCACGGTCGCACGCGCGTGGTGCGCAGCCGTGCCAAGCACGATAGTCCGTTGGCGCTGCGTCCCTCATTGACCGCCGACAGCAACTGACCCCGTTCGCAGCCTGCCTTCACGCCTTGGCGGCAAAAATCATGCACGTCGTCGTGGCATGAGCGTAGAGCTTGCCGCTTTCGTCTTTCAAATCGGCTTCGCTGGTCGCTACTGTGCGGCCGCGGTGCAGGATGCGCGCCTCGGCACGGACGGGACCGGTGCGGTCGGTCAGCGCGCGCACCAGGTTGATTTTGAATTCAAGCGTGGTGAAGGCTTCGCCTTTGGCCAGCGTCGAGGCCACGGCGCAGCCAAGGGCGGAATCGAGCATAGTGGCGGCGAACCCGCCATGCACCGTGCCGAACGGATTGTAATGCTGAAATCGAGGAATGCCCTCGAACACCGCACGGCCCGTATCGACTGCCGTCAGGCGGAAGCCGAGCAACTCGCATATGGGAGCCTGCGGCTGGGTGCCTGCTACGACGGCCTTGAGAAATGTGAGGCCATCCAGCGCACTGCGTACGTCAGCCGCAGCTACTCCGTAATTCTTCTGATCCACTGCATCACCCGTGTTGCCAAGTGGCGCAGTGTAGCCCGGGAGATCAGGCCAGATCGAGCCGGAACGGTACGCCTTCCGCCGCGGGATGACCCGGACCGATCGCCTCCACGGCGCGGACCATGCGTCCCTGGCGTCCGAGCAGGCGGTCGGCGACGGAGACGATGCGCGCGTTCGGTTGCGCGGTCCGCGAGGCGCGGCGGATCGCCTGAGCGATGGAGTCTTCATTGCGCCGCGGGTCGATGGCGCAGGCGGTGACGAAAGCGGCCGCGCTGGAGCGGCTGATACCGGCAAAGCAATGCACCACCATGGGAGCGGAGCGGTCCCACGCGCCGGCAAAGGCGATCAAACGCGCCACGTGCTCGTCGGCCGGGCAGGTATGGCCTTCCATCGGCTCGCTGATGTCGTCGACCGGCAGCACGAGGTGATTAGCCGCCGCGATATGGCGCGGGCGCTCGACACGGTCGACGAGCCGCAGCAGGGTGATGATATGGCTCGCGCCGGTCTCATTCACGGTGGTGTAGAGCCGCGCGAGCGAGCAGACGTGGATCATGATGCTCGCAGAATAGACGTCCTTGCGTCCTATGTATGGCTATACAGGCACGCTGAGAAGTCTTATCCGCGCATCAACTTTGCGAAGCGCTCACGGAATCGCTGGGCCGCGGTATCTGCCGGCCAGGGGTTTAGATAGTCGCGCTCGATTGCCGCGGAATATTTCGGGGGCCGGCCGAAGAATCGGCGCGCTTCCGCCGCCTCGAAGCCGGCGAGCTTCGTCGCCTCGAGGTAAGCGGCGCTGCGATCGGCGGCCTTGATCAAGTTCGTCAGCGGCTCCGGAAGCGTTGCCGGCAGCCCGACGTGCAGATGGATGGCGGTCAGCAGTCGCCGTTCCACCGCCTTGTAGCGGTCGCCGATCACCGCCTTGAAGGGCGAGATCATGTCGCCGATGACGTATTCGGGGGCATCGTGCAACAGCACCGCCAACCGCGCTTTGGCATCGATCCGCGGCGCCTTGGCCCGCGCCATGGCTTCGACGAGCAGCGAATGCTGCGCGACGGAAAAGATATGCGCTCCGCGCGTTTGGCCGTTCCAGCGCGCAACCCGGGCGAGGCCGTGCGCGATGTCCTCGATTTCGACGTCCAGCGGAGACGGATCGAGCAGATCGAGCCGTCGCCCCGATAGCATGCGCTGCCAAGCGCGCGGCGGTGTTGCGCGCGATGCAGAGCGGGCTTCTCTTCTCCCTCCCCCCTTGTGGGGGAGGGTTGGGGAGGGGGGTACACTTGCCTGCGCCATTGAGCTTTACGTCGCCCCGCTCCCGACCGCGGAGTTTACCATCGGGCGGCGCTTCGCGCCGACCCGTTGGCGCTCGATCTCCCCCTCGAGGCGGGAGGTGAAGAAGGATCGAGCGCGGCGCACGCCTCATGGCGATGGCAACTCACCAGATGGTCGTTGACCATGCCGACCGCCTGCATGAACGCATAGACGATGGTTGGCCCGACGAATTTGAAGCCGCGGCCGGCAAGTTCCTTGGACAGTTTGCGCGAGACATCCGTTTCCGCCGGTACTTGGCCAATCGAGCGGAAGTGGTTGACCTTCGGCTTGCCGCCGACGTGCTCCCACAACAGCGCGGAAAAGCCGGGGCCTTTCTCCATGACATTCAGCCAGCCGCGCGCCGACAAAATCGCGCCCTCGATCTTGGCGCGATTACGCACGATGCTGGCGTCGGCCATTAGTCTTTCAACTCTCTTCGGCGTATACCGCGCGATTTTTTCAGGCTCAAAGCCGTCGAAGGCTTTGCGGAAGTTTTCGCGCTTACGCAAAATGGTGATCCACGACAATCCGGCCTGAAAGCCGTCGAGCACCAGCTTTTCGTAGAGCGCCCGGTCATCGTATTCCGGTACGCCCCATTCTTCGTCGTGATAGGCGACGTAAAGCGGATCCTGCTTCGGCCAGGGGCAACGGGGGAGACCATCAAGATGGTCCATGTGTGCGATCACTCCGCCGCCTTCGCTTCGCCCGGCCAAGCGAAATGCGCCCACTCCGGCTTTATCAACTCGATTGCTACCCCGCCGCAGGTGAGCGGCGTGCCGGCGGCGAGCGCATCGGCGACGCGGTCGAGCCGAATCAGTGCAAGCCCCCGTCCGTTGGCTGTGGAGCCGAGCGTGCCCACTTCCTTCTCGCCTGCCATGACTGCGGCGCCTTGACCGGGCGCGGAGCCGTCGTAGGCGATCGGCACCACACGCCGGCGTGCGCTGTTGCGGTGCTCGACGCGCGAGACCACCTCCTGCCCAACGTAGCAGCCTTTGCGGAAGTCGACGCCGCCAAGTTGATCGAGGTCCGCTTCATGCGGGAAGGTGTCGCCGTAGGTGAAGTCTGCGCCGCCTTGCGGCACACCGAGCCCGATGCGATGCATGTCATACGCTTCGGTATCGACCAACTTGGCTCCGAGGTTTGCGGCGGCTTCGTTCACCGACCACGGCGGAAGCATCACGCGCCAACCGAGCGCCGGCAAGCGCGGGTCGGGAAAGCTGATGCCGACTTCGCTCTTGCCCGCGCCGTCCCACAGCGCCATGACCGAGAGCGCTTCCGAGAGATTTTCGATGATTACCTTGGCGCGCAATTTGTAGAAATTCAGCTTGCCGACCAGCGCCGACGCCAGCGTGCTCGGACAATCGAGGAATATGCCTCCGCCCGCCACGGCGGCATCGACGGCGATGAAGTCCACGATGATCTTGCCTTGGGGGGTGAGCAGCGCGGCGTAACGCGCGGCATCCGGCGCGACGGCGGCGATATCGTTCGTGGCGAGCCCGTTGAGCAAGCGGCGGCCATCCTCGCCGCTGACCTTGACCACGCCACGATCGGAAAGAAGTGCCGCCTGCATGCCGAATATCCCGTCCGCACGTTCCGGACTCAACAACATCTTTTGCCAGAACTTTCCCCGGAACGTAAGCGCTGTGGGTTGCACCTCAAGCCCGGCGAGAATGGTCCAAATGTGATGTGGGAGGGTAGTCTCGTCGAGAGAGCGGCTGGCGGGCGTGTGCCGTTTCTGGAGGCATTTGGCGCTCGAGGCGCCGCCGTTTCCTAAAGTACCGTATATTAAGAGAATCGAATTTCCGGCCCGCGTTTTCCGGGTGTTTACGCGGCGGTGCTATGCAGCCGGCAAGGGGTAAAGCACCATGAGTAGCGACCTGTTCTCGTTGCGCATGCTTTTTGTCGCAGCCCGGAAGCCGGGCGAGATGTTGTGGCAGCCCGAACACGATTACTGGCGCCAGGGCGCGGCTATGGCCAGAGTGCCGATCGAATTTTCCGCGCACGATACCGCCGCCGCGTCCGCCGCGATTTCGAACGGTGAGGTCGATATCTGCGTGTTGGATTCAGGCTTGCCGTCGAACGAGAAGGCGGCCGTCCTGAGCGCCGCCCATTCCGCCGCGACTCCGCCGGTCACGTTCGAGTCGGCGCGATACGGCGCGTGTCCCACCGCCGGTGTCGACGGTCGGCTGCCGAAACCGGGCTCGGCCGACGATGCGCGCAAACTCGTCGAATTGTGTGTGCGCACCAAGATTCCGACTCGCGTGTTGATCGTCGACGATTCCAGGACGATGCGCGGCATCGTACGCAAAATTCTCTCGGCAAGCCGCTTCGCGTTCGAGATTGAGGAGGTCGATCAGGGAATCGCCGCAATCGAGCAATTGCGCGGCGGCAACTTCGGCCTGGTCTTCCTCGATTATAACATGCCGGGGCTCAACGGCTTTGAAACGCTGCTCAAAATCCAGAGCACAACTCCAGGGGTCGGCGTGGTCATCATGACGTCGACGATGGACAATGTGATCGCCGATCGCGCGCACGCATCCGGCGCGCTCGCCTTCCTCAAGAAGCCTTTCTATCCTGCCGACATAGACGCCATTCTCGAACGGTTTTATGGCATGCACACGCCGTTGAGTTGACGTCATCCCGTCGCGCGGAGGCGGGAGCGCTCTGCTATTGGCGTGGTTGGTCCAGCGAGAATTCGCCGTTGCGAATACGCGTACCAAGTCCTTCCGCGAAGCTGGCGGCCGCATCCTCGCCGTAGGTGGACACGAATTCGGCCAATGCCGCGAACAGGCAGGCCTGCGCCAGGCAGTCGCCGTCGATGCCGTCGAGGCGTGCTTCGGCCCAGGCCTCCTGCAGATAGCCGAGCGCCACGCGCTTCTGTTCATGCTCGGCCACCGGCCCGCATGCTTCAGTCGAATTGCCGATCGTTCTCATCCGTCTTTTCCACCTGGACAGCCGGCGGGGATACTTACTTCACTTTGACGCGAAGGCTAGCACGTGCCGCCGCCGCTGCGCCCCAGTTCTTGCGAAAAGGTTAATCTGTTTCGTCAGGTTGTGGAGAAATCGCGGACTCAGTTGGCGTAACGCGCGGTGATATCGCGCGCGATCCGGGCGCCTTCTTCGAGATAGCGGCGGATGGCGATCGTCGCGGCCGGTGTGCAAGTGCGGTAGGTCTGCTGGAAGCCCTGGTAACCCCTGTTGAAACTGGCGATGAACTGGCGCCGCCGTTCGCCTTCGGGCGCCTCCGCGTCGATCAGCGCCTGCATCTCGTTCCGCCACTTCTGGCCATCTTGGAGGCCGCAGACCGGCCGCAGATATTGCAGCCCTCCGAGAATCTCGGCGAGCCGGCGCAATTCGCCGTCGAACGGTGCCGGCCGGTCGGTGGTCGGCGGCGCGGGCTCGTTTTCCGCCCAGGCTGGAACCGCCGACAGGCAGAGGAGCAATGCGCCGATGGTGAAAAGCCTGTTCACGGAGGCCCGGTTGATCGGTGGAGGCGATCCTATGCGCCCGCTATGTGCCGGCTGCAAGATGCGCTTCGCAGCTTTCATTCTCGACCCGTCATGGTCGGCGCCCTTAGGCGGGCGACGGCGGCCGCGACGATCTCGGCCAAGCCTTCGGTGGTGCGTAAGCCTCCGAGTTTGTCAGGGTTCAACCAGCGGGCATCGTCGAGTTCTTCATTGAGCGTCGGCTCGCCGGAAAGCCAGCGGGCGGCAAAGCAGAGGATGACAAAGTGCCGCTCCGTGCGTCCTTCGGCATCGCGCACGATTACTTCGCGCTCGCCTGCCAGGCCGACGGGATCGACTTTCAGCCCGGTCTCTTCCATCACCTCGCGTGCGACAGCTTCACTCAGCGTCTCGCCAGCTTCGACCGCGCCGCCGGGCAGCGTATAAAGGCCGAGCGCCGGGTTCCGCGCGCGCCTGACCACCAACACCTGGCCGTCGCGGACAATTGCGGCACTGACCGCGAGAAAGGGCCGAGTGGGATATTGGCGGGATTCGATCACACGCTGTGTCTTGTCGGATTCAAGCATGGCTTTGCCTGGACTGGAGCTAGGGCTATCAACATATGCATGCAACCGCAGCCGATTCGTATCCTCGGCATCGATCCTGGGCTCCGCCGCACCGGCTGGGGTCTGATCGAGACGGACGGCAATCGACTCATTTATATCGCTTGCGGATCGCTCGCGACCAGCGACCGCGCCGGCCTAGGGGCGCGGCTGGTGGCAATTCATGACGGTCTCATTCGGGTGATCGAAACCTATGCGCCGGACGAGGCGGCGGTGGAGCAGACTTTCGTCAATACGAATGCCGCAGCCACGCTCAAGCTCGGGCAGGCGCGCGGCATCGCCATGCTGGTGCCGGCGCGCCGCGGGCTGAGCGTGGCGGAATATGCGCCCAATCTGGTGAAGAAGACGATCGTCGGCGCGGGCCACGGCGAGAAGGCGCAGATCCGCATGATGCTCGGCGTGCTGTTGCCGAAAGCCGATCCGCAGTCCGAGGATGCCGCCGACGCGCTCGCCATCGCGGTCTGTCATGCGCATCACCGGCGGAGTGCAATGACGAGAGTTGTTGGGCAATGAAGGGCAGCAAATGCAGTCTGCTCCCTCCCCCGCTTGCGGGGGAGGGTTGGGGAGGGGGTGAACCAGACTTCATGCATTCGCTGCTTTCCCCCTCCCTGTCCCTCCCCCGTAAACGGGGGAGGGGACGACGACCGAAAGCTCGCAGATGATCGGCAAACTCAAGGGCATCATCGACTCCTACGGCGACGATTACGTCATTCTCGACGTGCACGGCGTCGGCTATCAGGTGCACTGCGCCGCGCGCACGTTGCAAACGCTGCCCGCGACAGGCGAGGCCGTCACGTTGTCGATCGAGACTTACGTCCGCGAAGATCAGATCAAGCTGTTCGGTTTTCCGAGCGACGTCGAACGCGAGTGGTTCCGCCTGTTGCAGACCGTGCAAGGTGTCGGCGCGCGGGTGGCGCTTTCTGTGCTTGGCACGCTCAAACCGTCGGAGCTTGCCACTGCGATTGCCATGCGCGACAAGGCGGCGGTTGCGCGCTCGCCCGGTGTCGGCAATAAAGTCGCCGAACGCATCGTGTCGGAACTGAAGGACAAGGCGCCCGCCTTCACCAATGCCGATCCGGCGGTAATTCACCTTGCCGGCGCGTTGGACGACGAGCGCGCGCCCAAGCCGGTTGCTGATGCTGTATCGGCCCTAATCAACCTCGGTTACGCTCAGCCGCAGGCCGCCGCGGCCATTGCCGTGGCGACCCGCGGCGTGGGCGAAAATGCCGACACCGCCACGCTGATCCGGCAGGGGCTGAAAGAGTTGTCCAAATGAGCTCGCCTGCGATTGCGCTGACGGATAAGGACAAGGAACTGATCGCGGCGGCGACCGCGGCCATCAAGACGCGCTATCGAAACGATTGGCAGGAGGTCGGCGCGGCGCTGTTCACGCGCGACGGCCGTCTCGTCACCGGCGTAAACATCGACGCCTATGTCGGGCGTGGCGCCGTCTGTGCGGAGGCCATCGCTATCGGCCGGGCGATCACTGAAAACGGCGATAAGGGGATAGAGACCATTGTCGCGGTGCGGCACCCCAAGCCCGGCGAGCCCGGTGGCATCGTCGTGGTGAGCCCTTGCGGCACCTGCCGCGAACTGATCCACGACTACGATGCCAAGGCGCGGGTAATCGTGCCGAGCAACGGCGGGCCGACGGTCATGAGCATCGGCGAACTGCTTCCGAACAAGTACCGTCGCGGGCAGAGTTGAATGATGTGGCACGGCGCATCGACAAGCACGGCCTTGATCCCTCCCCCGCTTGCGGGGGAGGGTGGCGCGCAACGCGCGCCGGGTGGGGGCGGCTGCCGCCGAGTAGTGACCCCACCCCGATCGCGCGGAGCCTGTCATCGGGCGGCGCTTCGCGTCGCCCCGTTGGAGCGATCGACCCTCCCCTTTCAGGGGAGGGATAAGGCTGTGCCATGAGCAACGCACCAGAGCGTCTGCTCAATGCCGAAAAACGCGACGACGATGCGGACGCCACGCTGCGGCCGCAGCGGCTCGCCGATTTTATCGGCCAGCAGCAGGCGCGCGCCAACCTGAAGGTTTTCATCGAGGCCGCGCGCGCGCGCAAGGAAGCGCTCGATCACGTGCTCTTCGTCGGCCCGCCGGGGCTCGGCAAGACGACGCTGGCGCAGATCGTTGCCCGCGAACTGGGCGTGAATTTCCGTGCCACCTCGGGTCCGGTAATCGCCAAGGCCGGCGATCTCGCCGCGCTGCTCACCAATGTCGAGCCGCGCGACGTGCTGTTCATCGACGAAATCCACCGGCTCAATCCGACTGTCGAGGAAATCCTCTACCCGGCGATGGAAGATTTCCAGCTCGATCTCATCATCGGCGAAGGTCCCGCCGCGCGCTCGGTGAAGATCGATCTCTCACCGTTTACGCTTGTCGGCGCGACGACGCGGGCGGGACTTCTGACCAATCCGCTGCGCGACCGCTTCGGCATTCCGGTGCGGCTCAACTTCTATACCGAGCGCGAGTTGGAAGAGATCGTCGATCGCGGCGCGCGCGTGCTCGGCATCGGCATGAGCGCGGACGGCGCCAACGAGATCGCCCGCCGCGCGCGCGGCACGCCGCGCATCGCTGGGCGGCTCTTGCGGCGTGTGCGAGACTTCGCGCATGTCGACGGGGCTGCGCGCGTCGATCGCAAAGTGGCCGACCGCGCGCTGTCGGCGCTCGAGGTCGATGCCGCCGGTCTCGACGCGATGGACCGCCGCTATCTCACGACGATTGCGTTCAACTACGGCGGCGGGCCGGTTGGCGTCGAGACGATCGCCGCTGCCCTCTCCGAGCCGCGTGACGCGATCGAAGACATCATCGAGCCGTTTTTGATCCAGAACGGGTTCGTGCAGCGCACCCCGCGCGGGCGTCTGCTCACCGCCGCTGCCTTTCGACACCTCGGCTTACCGGAGCCCCCGCGCGATGCGGCGCAGTTCGGTCTGTTCGGGGGCGGGGAGGGGACTTAGTCTAAGTGGCGAGTCTGCTGGAACGCATGAAACGCAATCCGGCGGGCGATTGGACTATTGGCGACGTTGAGGCCATATGTCGCGAATATGGCCTCCTGTTCCGGCCGGGCAAAGGGACCTCGCATTGCAGCGTAAAGCATCCGGCTGCGCGTGAACTCCTGACGATCCCGGCACGGCGGCCGATCAAGCCGGTCTACATTCGCAAGCTCGTACGCTATATTGAGGTCCACGG
>DASTWX010000011.1:0-7666 GCA_035765795.1 Pseudolabrys sp.
TCGTTCGACGGCGGCACGGCAAAGCCGATCTTAAATTTGCGCGGCATATAGGTCTTGCCGTAGATCGGCTCGACATCGTCCCGCTCTCCCTCGCCCGCCACCTTCTCGCCGTCGAGGAAGATTTCGTAATAGGCGTGTGTCCGCGGCTTGAAATGCAATGAGGTGCGGCGGGCTATGTCGTAGACTTCCGCGTGAATGCGCGACTGGTGCGGATTGGACACCGCCATCACGCCGCGCGTGTCGTCGCCGCAGGCCGCGATCGTGTCGAGCGCGACCGCATTGATCTTTTTCAACGCCGTCTTGACGTTGAATTTCAGCACGCCATGCATCTGGAAGGTCTGCCGCGTGGTCAGGCGCAGCGTCTCCCCCGCATATGTGCGGGCGATCTCATCGAGCGCCAGCCACTGCTTGGCCGTGATGACCCCGCCCGGCAGACGGATGCGAATCATGAAGCCGAAGGCCTTCTCAAGCTTCTTTTTCATGCGCTCGGGCCGCAGATCGCGGTTGTCCTGCAGATACATGCCGTGGAATTTGAGGAGCTGCGCGCTGTCCTCGCTCACGCCGCCGGTAACGGAATCGGCCATGTCCTCGGCGAGGTTGCCGCGCAAATAGCGGCTTCGCGCCTTGAGGTGCTCCATGGGGGAAAGGTCGTCGGTCATTACGATTTTCCTCCTAGTAGCCATAGGCTTTGATCAACGAAAGGAGACGTTTCAATCTCCGCGTCATGGCCGGGCTTGTCCCGGCCATCCACGTCTTTGCTGCTGTCAAGGCGTGGATGCCCGCGACAAGCGCGGGCATGACGTGTCGGAATTTGCAGCGCTCGCAACGCTCCACGCATCAATACGTATCCGTCAGATACCGCTTCTCGCGTTCGAGCTGCACCACCGCTTGTTCGGCAGCTTCCGGCGCAAGCTGCTTCACGTCCGCATAGGCGCGTGTGAGGGTCGTTCGAACGTCCTTCGCCATCGCTTTGGCATCGCCGCAAACATAGAAGTGTGCGCCGCCTTCGAGCCAATCGACCAAGTCACGCCGGCGCTCCCACATCTTGTGCTGCACGTAAGTCTTCTCCGGCCGGTCCCGCGAAAACGCCACATCCATGTGCGTGAGCGAGCCGTCCTTCAGTGCCTCCTGCCAGTCGAGTTGATAGAGGAAGTCATGGGTGAAGCTGCGGTCGCCGAAGAAGAGCCAGCTCTTGCCGGTGGCTTCGGTCGCACGGCGCTCCTGCACGAAGGCGCGGAAGGGAGCAACGCCCGTGCCGGGTCCGACCATGATGATGTCGCGATCCGGCGACGGCAAGGCAAAATGCTTGTTCGGCTTCACCTTCACGCGCACGCGGTCGCCGCGCTTGAGCCGCTCCGCCACGTGCGTGGACGCGACGCCTTTGCGGGCGCGGCCGTGCAGGTTGTAGCGCACCGCCGCGATCAAGAGATGCGCTTCGTCCTCGAATTCGCGGCGTGACGAAGCAATCGAATAGGCGCGCGGTGCGAGTGGCCGCGTGAGGGCGCGCAAGTGGTCCGCCGAGAGCGGCGCGGGAAAACGCTCGATCAGATCGATGAGCTGACGCCCGGCGATCCATTCGCGCGCCTTGCCAGCCTCGATCAGCGCCTTCGCCTCCGTGTGCCCGCTTTGCGCGGCGAAGGTTTCCAGCGCCTTCATCGAAAGCGTGGTGACATCGCGCGAGCCAATGAGCTCACCGCGCAGGCCATCGTCGCTGAGCTTGGCCAGCGCGAGCAATTCGTCCACGTAGGCCGGATCATTCTCGGCATAAAGATCGAGCGAAGCGCCGGGCTCGTAGGCCGGAGCCGCACCATCGAACGCAAGCGCAAGATGGACGGTCTCTTTGGCCGAGCGCGACGAATTGAGATTTACGTGCTCGATGATCTCGGCCTCGACAATGTCGCTGGCGGGGCTCGCTGCCGGCCTGCTGGTGAAATCCACCTCGATGACACAGCCGCGCTCGCCCGCATCGGCCGGTGCAAGCGTTTTCAGCGCCTCGCCGATCCAATGCGAAGACGGCTCGGCAAAGTCGAGATCGCAATCGACACGGTCGATCGCGCGCTTGGCCCCGAGCGCCGCCAGCCGTTCGTCGATCTTGCGCCCGATCGCGCAGAATTCGGCGTAAGCCGTATCGCCCAGCGCCAGCACGCCGAATTCGATGCCATCGAGGCGCGGCGCGCTCTCGGCCATGAGTTCGTTGTAGACACGCGCGGCGCGGGCCGGCGGTTCGCCCTCACCCCAGGTGGCGGCAATGACGATCAGCCGCTTGGCGTCCGCGAGTGCAGCAAGCTCGAGGTCGGCCATGTCGATCATGCGCGGCTTGAAGCCGAGCTTGCGCGCCTGTTTGGCCATGTCGCCGGCGAGCCTCTCGCAATTTCCCGACTCGCTGGCAAAGACGATGGTCAGCGGCTCGGCCATCCGCGGCGCCGCCGCCGGCTGTTCGTTGGCCGCGATCTGCTCCGTTCCGGCGAGAAAGCCGGCGAGCCAAGCACGCTGGACGGGCGTAGCCTGACCGACGACCCGGTTGAGCAGGGCTATTTCTTCTTCGGCGAACGGGGCGGTTTTTGGAACCGGGATCATGCTCTGGACTCGACCCAATAGCGATGCAGAGCACTCAAATAGAAGCTTATTCTGCAAAACGGCAATAACTTGCGCGAAATAAGAAGATATTTGCTCCTTCTCACCGCTTTACCGTAGCAATTTCCCTTTTCGTCCGCTCGGGGGGAATGCCGCTCCGCCAGGCCGGGGGCGCCTCCGGGCACGTAAGAGCACCGGCAGAGCAATGCTTAAGCTGTGGGAAGCCGCTGGCCCGCCGCTCCACCGCGATGCGCTTACCGTTAGATTGCACGGCAATGAGCATGCTTCGTTACCGAAACCGGCTTCGGGCCCTGCTGACGCCGGCCGAGCACCGCATCTTTGCGCGGCTCGAAACGCCGCAGAAAATCCAGGGCTTTCTCGACAAGATGAAGGTCAATTTCGAACCGCATGGCGACACCGCCATGTCGCCGCGCCGTGTGCTGAGGACGCGGGTTGCGCATTGCGCCGAAGCGGCGGTGTTTGCCGCCGCCGCGCTCGGCTATCACGGCAATCGGGCTTGGTTGATGGATATCCAGGCGCTGCCGAGCGATCAGGACCACATCGTCACGCTGTTCAAAGAGCGCGGGCTGTGGGGCGCGATCTCCAAGACCAACCATGCCATTCTGCGCTGGCGCGATCCGATCTATCGAAGCGCGCGTGAAGTGGCGATGACCTACGCGCACGAATACTGTCTGCCGGGCGGCAAGAAGTCGATGCTTGCCTATTCGCAGCCCTTCTCATTGATGCGCTATGCGCCGGCGCGCTGGGTAATCGCGGAGGAAGACCTCGATTGGCTGCTGTTCGATCTCGACCTCTCGCCCCACGTGCCGGTCGCGCCCGAGCACGCTTTGCGGAAGCGTCGGCGCTCGTCCGATATCGAATTGCGCTCGCAGCTGATCGTGGAATGGCCGGTGCCGCGCAACCGGAGGGCTCAGGCAGGACTCGTGCCGAGGAAAAGAAAGAAGCCGCAACAGCCCAAGCGCGGATAGATTCAATCGATGCGAATGTCCGCTTCGTCCTTTGTCTGCCAAGACAGATGCTGCCCGCCGTCGACGGCAATCGTCTCGCCGGTCACGCTGCGCGCTCCGGCGAGATAGAGGACGGCTTCGGCAATGTCCTGCGGATCGGGACCGCGCTTCAGCGGCAGCGCGCTTTGCTGACGCGCAAAATCCTCCGTCGTCTGCAGCTCGCTCGACAGCGTCGGGCCGGGCGCGACCCCGTTGACCCGCACGTTCGGCGCGAGCGCCTGCGCCAGCATGCCGGTCGCCGCAAACAGCGCGCTCTTGGCGAGACCATAGGAGAAGAACAGCGGCATCTGTCGGTAGACACGCTGATCGAGCAGATTGACGATTGAGGCCGTGCCGCCCGCAGGCGCCTGCGCGGCGAACGCCTTGGCAAGGAAAAGCGGGGCGCGCATACCCACCGCGAACTGGCGATCGAAACCGGCGGGATCGAGCCGCTTCACATCATCGTAGGCGAACTCGTTGGCGTTGTTGACCAGCAGCGTGAGCGGTCCTATCCGCCCGGAAGCTTCCGGCACGAGACCGGCGACCACATCCTGATCGGCGAGGTCGCCGAAAACTGCGGTCGCGCGTCCGCCATCCGCAGCGATCTTGTTGCAAAGCTCCTCCGCCTCGGTACGAGAGTGCCGCGCGTGAACGGCGACCGCGTAACCCGCATGCGCCAGCGCAAGAACGATGGCCCGACCGATTCGTTGCGCTCCGCCGGTTACAAGTGCGGCGCCGTTCGACGCTTGCGACTGGACTGGCATCGGCTCTGTATGTCCCACTCAGTGGCCGTTGATGCTGAGCAACGTTCTCGAAGGGCAATGAGTTCTCCGATCTTCCGCGAATACGACCGGCTTCAGGGCGAGAGCACGGAACCGTATGCCGCAAGGGCGCTTGACCAGTTAGCGCGCTCAGAAGAGGCCCGCCCATGCGGTTTGCGGTCAGGCTTGCGCCACCCGCTTTGCACAATGTCCCAGTGCGAATCACGATTGAGGGCGCACACGCGAGCGGTAAAGCTTCAGGCATTGAGTTGGCGCGCTGTCGACGGATTCTCGTCGTCAAACTCGACCATATCGGCGACTGGGTGCTGTGCACCCCATTTCTGGAAAACCTGCGCCGCAACGCACCTCGCGCAGAGATCAGTGCTCTCGTTCTGCCGCGGGTTTACGATCTTGCATCGGCATGCCCGCATGTGGACCGGGTCGTCATGCTTGGATCAACCCACACAGATACCTTCGAGATTTCCACTCCGCGGTGGAGCGATGCGGCCTTGTTTGAGCGCGACTATTCGGAGCGCGCGTTTGATCTGACCATCGTGCCACGTTGGGATGCCGACTTCGAGGGCGCTGCGCGTATCGCAGCGGGAAGCAGCGCTCGTTTTGTTGTCGGATTCTCGGAGAGCTGCACGCGCCGCGAACGCGTGATCAACCGAGGCGACGATCGCTTCTACACACATGTCGTCGATGATCGGACAGTAGCCCATGAGGTCGAACACAATCTCAATTTGATCGAAGCGATGAAGGGGTGCGTGACCACCCGGCGTACCGCGGTCCATGTGAGCGAGGCCGATCAGCAAGCGGCGAACCGCTGGTTGGCCCGACAATTCGGCCCCTACGCCGGACCGTTGATTGCTCTTGCCCCGTTTGCGTCCGAGCCGAAGCGCGAATTGCACCTTCGCGATTTTGCCGCGCTCGCGCAAGGAATAGCCGCGGCAGCTCGCTGCCCTTTGATCGTCATCGGCGGGCCCGCGGACCGTTTTCGCGGTGCACGATTGACCGCGTTGCTTCGACCTGAAGCGGTTTCGGTAGCCGGACAGTTGAGCATCCGGGAAACGGCAGCGCTGATCCGACGCTGCGACGTGCTTGTCGGCGTCGACAGCGGACCGGTGCATCTCGCCGCGGCCGTCGGCACACCGGTTGCGGTCTTGTCCTGCCATCCGGCAACGGGCTCTCCGAGCCACGCCAACTCGCCCGCCCGATTTGCTCCGTGGGCCTCTGATCGCTCGAACCTTCTCATCCTCCAGCCTGCCGCGGGCACACCGCCGTGCAGGGATTGCTGCACGGCTACCGGGCCTCATTGCATCCTCGGCATCGACGAGGATGCGCGTATGCGCTTGATGACGTTTGTCAGCCGGGCGATCGAGCAGGCCACAACTTTGAAAACGTATGCTGCTCACGAATAATATCAGGCTTCGGAAGCATTGACTCATTCCGTCATCCTGAGGTGCGAGCGCGCTTCTTCGCGCGAGCCTCGAAGGATGACAAGCTCGGGCCGTCGCCCTTCGAGGCGCGGCGCGTTCCGCGCCGAGCACCTCAGGGTGACGGGTCAAGGTTCACGCAGGCCGGTACAAGAACCCAAAGGCCGCGCGATTGTCCCTTGCAATGCCTGCCGCTATAAGTCCGGCGAAAATCGGCCGGAGGCGACATTCACGTGACATCGTTTGTTTTGCGCAGGCAGATGACCATCGAATGGGGCCACTGCGACCCGGCCGGCATCGTGTTCAACAGCCGCTATTTCGAGTTTTTCGACACCGGCACGTGGCTGCTGCTGGGGACCGCGCTGGACGTGCCGCCGCATAAGCTCGCCGCCGCCTTCGGCATCGTCGGCGTGCCGCTGGTGGACGCGCGGGCCGAGTTCTTCAAGCCGGCGCCCTTCGGGGCCACCATCGAGGTCGCCTCGCGGGTGGCCGCGTTCCGGCGCTCCAGCTTCGAGGTCGAGCACAAGATCACGCTTGCGGGCGAACTCGCCGTGCAAGGGAGCGAAACCCGCGTCTGGGCAGTCCGCCACAAGGACGATCCGGAGCGGATCGCCGGCGCGCCGATCCCTACGGAAGTGGTCGCCAAATTCGGCTAGGCGCCAATCTGCCGCGGCAACTGTTCCAGCCAATCCTGGGAAAAGGCTTGGGGCTGCGCCCACTGATGTGGCGTAATATCTTCTAACAAAGTGCGATTCTGAAAAGTCGCAGCGAAACATGGAGCGAAACGCTTGTCCCGGCTGCTCGAGTTCACGCTCAACGGCCGCCCGCGCGCCGAGGCGGTTGCCAACAATTGGCTGCTGCTCGATTTCCTGCGCGAACGCGTCGGCTTGACCGGCACCAAGACGGGCTGCGACGGCGGCGAGTGCGGCGCCTGCACGGTGCTGATCGATAATCAGCCGGCGCTCTCTTGCCTCACTTTGGCTTCCACCATCGCCGGCAAGCGCATCGATACCGTCGAGTCGCTCGGAAGCGACGGGAAACTTTCGGCCGTGCAGCGCGGCTTTCATGAGAAGCTCGGCTCCCAATGCGGCTATTGCACGCCGGGATTCATCATGGCCTCGACCGGATTGCTCAGGCGCAATCCTCAGCCGAGCGAGGCGGAGATCATCGAGGCGCTCGGCAGCAACATCTGCCGCTGTACCGGTTACGTGAAGATCATCGAGGCGGTGAAATACGCGGCGGTCTTGCATGCGCAGGGAGTGGCGGTGTGAGAGGAACCCGTTCGCGCACCACGCTCTCGGCCGTCATGCGCGGGCTTGACCCGCCTGCGGGCCGAAGCACCTTTGATGGAGTTACTCCAGTAAACCCTTCGGCGGGCGAAGGCCCGCGCATCCATGATGAGACGCCACGCGGATTGCGCTTACAGTCGTCATCCCGGCGCTGCCGCGTGGATTGCCGGGTCAAGCCCGGCAATGACTACGGAGGGGCTGTGCGCTCGGCTGCAATTGAGGCCGCCCCATGAACAAGCCCCTACCCGCGCACAACATCGGCGGCTATGTGCCGATGATCGACGGGCCGGAGAAAGTCTCCGGCCGCGCCAAGTATACCGCCGATATCGTCGCGCCCGGCCAGCTTGCCGGTCGGATCTACCGCAGCCCCCACTCGCACGGCGAGATCGTCTCGGTGGACGTATCGGAGGCGCTGAAGCTGCCGGGCGTCAAAGCGATCGTCACCGGCGCCGACTGCGACAAGGGCTTCGGCGTGTTGCCGATCGCACGCAACGAATATCCGCTGGCACGCGACCGCGTGCGCTACCGCGGCGAGCCGGTGGCGGCGGTGGCGGCGGCTGACGATGCCACGGCCCGCGAAGCGGTCCGCCGCATCAAGC
>DASTWX010000012.1:0-6454 GCA_035765795.1 Pseudolabrys sp.
CCGTGCGCCTTCGGCTGAAGCATCCGCCGAAATCAGTCGACGATTATCTCGATACGCTTCGAGCTCAGGGCCTCTTAGCAACGGTCAAAGAAATCGAAGCATTCGACCAATTTATCTAGCGGGACCGCACCATGAGCGACATCAAGTTGTTCAGGATCGCCGGCGGCAATGTCGATGAGTTGATCGGCACAACAGATACGATCGAGAAGTCGGTTCAGACCCTGTTCGAGCGCAATCTGGATGCGTTCCTTGGCGTCCGTTTTCTCGCTTCGGAGTTCACGACTACGAACGGAGGCCGGATCGACACCCTCGGCCTCGATGAAAACGGCTGTCCGGTCATTCTCGAATACAAACGCGCCGCGAACGAGAACGTCGTGAACCAGGGCCTGTTCTATCTCGACTGGCTCATGGATCACCGAAAGGACTTTCAATGGCTGGTGCTCGAGAAGCTCGGAAAGAAGGCAGCCGAGTCCGTGGATTGGTCAGCCCCGCGGTTGATCTGCATCGCGGGCGATTTCAGCCGATATGACGACCACGCCGTAAGGCAAATGCAACGCAACATCGAACTGATCCGCTATCGACGTTTCGGAACGGACTTGGTGCTGCTCGATCTCGTGACCGCAACATCGGCCAAGGCTGTCCCGGTTGACGCGGGGATCGCGGGCGGCGCTGCGTCGGCGCCCGGCAAGTACAAGACGATCAGCGCCGTCCTCGAAGAACTCAACGGCGACATGCTGGATCGCTACGAAGCCCTGAAAGCCTACTTGCTCGCGTTGGGAGATGACGTTCAGGAGACAACGCTTCGCTTCTACATTGCATTCAAACGCATCAGGAATTTCGCTTGCGTCGAATTCCGTCCGACTACCGGCAAAATTCTCGTCTTTGTGAAGGTCGATCCGAGCACCGTCGCGCTTGAGCCCGGCTTCACCCGTGACGTGTCACAAGTTGGTCATTTCGGGACCGGCGATCTCGAAGTCACCTTAACCAAGGCGGAGGATCTCGAACGGGCGAAGCCTTTCATCGAGCGCAGCTACAACGAATCATAACGAGACTCCACGGCCTGCGTTACTTCGGAAGCGCTCCGATTACGCCACCCTCAATGGCGTCACCGTTGCGCCCTCGCGCAGCGCATCGAGCTTGTCCGCCCACCATTGCATCATGCGGACGCGCTCGTCCCAGAATTCGGCCCGCGCATAGGCTCGGCGCACCGCGTCCCCGTCCTCGTGGGCAAGCTGGCGCTCGATAGCGTCCGCGTGCCATAGCCCGCTTTCATTCAAGAGCGACGATGCCGTCGCCCGAAATCCATGCGCCGTCGCCTCGTCCTGCGAATAGCCGAGCCGGCGCAGCGCCGCGTTAAGCGTATTGTCGGAGATCGGCCGCATCTGTGACCAGGCGCTGGGAAACACAAGCTTGCCATGGCCCGTGATGTCCCGAAGCCGCGTCAGAATGGCGATGGCCTGCGACGGCAGTGGCACTTTCTGCGGACGGCGCATCTTCATGCGCGCAGCCGGGATCGACCACACGGCGGCTTCGAGGTCGAACTCCGGCCATTCGGCCAGCCGCAATTCGCCAGGGCGCGGAAACAGATAGGCCATGAGCTGAAGCGCGGCCTTGGTCGCCGGCTGGCCCTCGTAGCCCCATACGGAGCGAACCAACGCTCCAACCGCCTTCGAATCGGTCACGGCCGCGCGCGGCTTGACCTTCGGGGCGGTCAATGCCCCGCGCAAGGCGAACGTCGGATCGTTGTTAGCGCGCGCGGTGGCGATGGCGTAGCGAAAAACCGAACCGATCGTGCTGCGAAGGCGGCGCGCGGTTTCGTGACGGCCACGCACTTCCACCTTGCGCAGCACGGCGAGCACTTCAGCGGCGCTGATCTCGGCAATGGGCCGCCCGCCGATGAGCGGGCGGGCGAAGTCGAAAAGCCATTTCGTCTTTTTGAGAGTTGTCTCGGCGCGGCCTTCCCTTGTCATCTTCGCGAGCAACTCGTCGGCGATCGCCGCGAAGGTGTTTCCGGCGGCGATCGCGCGGGCGAGCTTTTCCACCCGCCTTTCCACCATCGGGTCCTTGCCGTCGCGCAGCAGCGCTCTGGCCGCTTCGCGGCGCTTGCGCGCTTCGGCAAGGGAGACTTCGGGATAGACGCCAAACGCGAGCTTCTTCTGCTTGCCCTCGTAACGGTAGGCGAGCTTCCAATACTTCGCGCCGTTGGGATGGAGGTGCAATTGCAGGCCGCCGCCGTCCGAAAGCTTGACGAGACCGGCGGCAGGTTTGGCCTTGCGAATAGCGGTATCGGTAAGCGGCATTTTTGTTGGCCCATTTTCTGTTGGCCTCGTCGTGGGCCAACAAAAGGGCCAACAAATTTGTTGGCTTTCGACGATTGGCCGCGGACGGTCGCGACCGAAATTATGCGATAAGCACTTGAAATTCAAGGCGTTTCTGGACGATCGCGAACATCTGCGAACGGGGTCATGGTGCCCAGGGGCGGGATCGAACCACCGACACCGTGATTTTCAGTCACGTGCTCTACCAACTGAGCTACCTGGGCGACCGGCCCGCTGCGTGAGCGGGTTAAGCAGAGCGCGGGCGTTATAGAGGCTGCCTCCGAGGCTGTCCAGAAGCAGCTTCTGACTCGCCGCGCCCGCGCTTTCGCGGGCATCCAGCCTCGAAGCAACCACAAAGACGTGCGTTGGCCGGGTCACGGACATGACGGGATGGATGCCGCTGCTCCTTTTACGCCCCCACCCCCAGCGCGGCGCGGAACCGTTGCTTCAGGGTGATGCCGTCGCGCAGCGGCAGCACGCGCGGCGGCTCCTCACGGTCGATGAGAACGCGCGCAAACAGCGTCTCGCGCAAGGCTGTGAGCCTCCGGGCGAGATCGGCGAGACCCGTTTCGTCCATCACATCGAGGCAGGTCGCAACCCCGCAAGATCGCGCCACGCCGACGAGATCGACGCCGGCGCCGGTGTGGCTCGGCTGCCCGCCGGTTTCGCCGTACGCCTGGTTGTCGAAAACGATCACGGCGAGGTTCGGCGGCCGTTGTGCGCCGATGGTGGCGAGCGAGCCCAGGCCCATCAGCATTTCGCCGTCGCCGGTGATCACCGCCACGCGGCGCTGCGGCTGCGCCAACGCGAGACCCAGGCCGATCATCGCCGCGCCGCCCATCGCGCCCCAGAGATAGAAATTGCGGTCGTCGTCGCCGGCGGCGGCCAAATCCCACGCCGTCGAGCCGAGCCCCGGCACGACCAGCAAATCCTCGCCGCGGCCGGTGGTAAGCGCGGCCATCGCTTGCCGTCGGGGCAGGCTCATTTGACCCACACCTTCTTGCCGATCAATTCCTGCGAGAGCAGCACGGCCACGATGCGCTCGTCGCCGAAAGCCTGCTGCACCGCGCGCTCGGCGATGCCCGGCGCCTCGTCTGGCTTGCGCACGCGATAGACCTCGGCCTCGCATTGGCGCAGCACCGGCTCGACGATCGAGCCCATCGGCACCTGCCATGGGTTGAACTCCTCCCACTCGCCGCGCATGGTCACGAGCATCAGCACGGGCAAGCGGCAGGCGCGCGGCAGCGAGAGCATGTTGACGCAATTGCCGAGCCCGCTCGATTGCATCAGCAGCGCGCAACGCGCGCCGCCGAGCCAGGCGCCGGCGGCGAGCGCGACGCCCTCTTCTTCGGTGGTCAGCGCCACGTCGCGAATCTGCGGATCGGCGCGGCAGCGCTCGATCAGCCGCGCATGGCCGGCATCGGGCACATAGCCTACTTGCGCGATGCCGCCGCGCTTGAGCGCATCGAACAGTTGGTCCGGCCAAGCCGCGATCTGGGCGGCCGCGGTCACCGGCCCTCTCCCGGCGCGTCGTCGGGCGGGCGCTCGCCGTCTTCGTCCTCCTCCTCGCGCACCGGCACGGCGTAAACGCCGCTGAGCCAGCGGTTGAGGTCGATGTCGGCGCAGCGCTTGGAGCAGAACGGGCGGATGGCGGCGTCGGTCGGCTTGCCGCAAATCGGGCAGCGCGCAGCGGCGGACTTGGGATCGAAAGGAGTCATCGCGACAAAGGTAACGGCTTGGCGCTTTATTTCCAGAGGGCGAAGCCCATCCCGCAGCCGGTGCCGGCGGCCGACCGATAGCAGGGAATGTACTCCTGCCACGTGTTCTGAAGGTGCGCGGCGGCGCCGGCCACCGTGATCCAGTTGCGGATTTCGGAGGAGCCGGAATTGAGCTTCTCGGTGGGAATCGAGGCGAGCGCCTCGCCGTCGTTCCGTCTGCATGCGTCGAGTACGCCGCGGTCGAGCTCTTCGTCCACGGTGAAATGGCTCAAGCCGCCGGATGCGAGAATGCCGACACGAGCATAGCCCTCGGCGCCCTGCACCGCCTTGCGGATCGCCTGGCCGAGCGCGTAGCAGCGGCGCGGCCGCGGCTGGTTGGGCGGGAAATACGTGTTCAGCGCCACCGGTAGGATGGGCACGATGCTGTCATCCTTCATCATGCGGCGGTGGACGAAGCCGAAGGCGTGGCCCTCGCCATGCTCCTTGGCAAGCTTCTTGGCCTGGCTCACGTCGAATCCCTGCTCGATCAACTGCTCGATCAAATGCAGGCCGAGGTTCGAGGCGACGGGGTATTGCCGCGGCTGTGCCTCCTCGTGGAATTGCGAGCGCGCCTTGCGCCAGAACTGCGGCGCATCGTCCGCCATGCGCAGCGGATTGTTCTCGATGGTCTCGC
Source organism: Pseudolabrys sp. (assembly GCA_035765795.1). Lineage (GTDB taxonomy): Bacteria > Pseudomonadota > Alphaproteobacteria > Rhizobiales > Xanthobacteraceae > Pseudolabrys. The sequence goes on from DASTWX010000012.1 coordinate 4,710, forward strand.
CCCAATAGATGAGGATTGCCGGCATATTGTCCTCGAAGAACTGCTCGTGCTGGTCGTCGCCGATGACGATCAAGGCGTCGAGCCTGGCGTCGGCGATTTCGCGGGAGAGGCGTGCGATGTTCTCGGTGCAGCGCTTCGAGCGCTCTTCCAGCACCTTGGGCTCGATCTGTTGCTTGATCGACGGATCGGCCTGCTCGAGCAATTCGCCGTAAGTACAGGCGCGGCCGTTTTTGTCGATCAGCTTGCGCCCGGAGGCGTCGATCGCCGCGTGCTTGGGATAATCCTCGGCCGGACTGTTGAGCAGCGGGCTGTGCGAGGTTCCGACGGCGAGTACGATGTCGGCCATTCATATCTCCTTATTACTTCGGGCCGCATCGCGCGTACGCAGCTCCGTCTTGAGGATCTTGCCGTAATTGTTCTTCGGCAGCGCGTCGACAAAAACATAATCTTTCGGCCGCTTGAAACGGGCGATGCGATCCAGACAGAGCGCATCGAGCTCCCGCGCCTCGGCTTCGCCGACCACATAGGCGACCACCACCTCGCCCCATTCGCGGTCGGCCCGCCCGATGACCGACACTTCGCGCACCGCCGCATGCGTGAGCAGCACTTCCTCCACTTCGCGCGGATAGATGTTAGCTCCGCCGGAGATGATCAGGTCCTTCGAGCGGTCCTTCAAATGCAGATACCCTTCTTCATCGAAGAGGCCGACGTCGCCAGTGTGCAGCCAACCGCCTCGCAGCGCTTCGCCGGTCGCATCTTTGTTGCGCCAATAGCCGGCCATGTTCACGTCGCCGCGGCTGAGGATTTCGCCCGCTTCGCCGGGCGCGACCGACCGATCGTCCGCACCGGCGACCATCACCTCGACGCAGGCATAAGGCTTTCCGGCCGAGCCGAGCCGCTCGCGCCAGCGCGGGTGGTTGCGGTCGGCGATATCCTCCTTCGACAAATTCGTGATCGTCATCGGCGCTTCGCCCTGCCCGTAGATTTCCGCGAGCCGCGGTCCGAAGCGGTCAAGCGCGCGTAACGCATCCTCGACATACATCGGCGCGCCGCCCCAAATGAGCGTGCGGATGTTGGCGGGATCGCAATCGTCGGGCGAATCGACCAAGCGCTTGATCATCGTCGGCGCGGCGAACATGGATACGTGCGGCCAAGCATTGAACAGGGCCATAATCTCGCCCGGCTCGAAGCCGCCGCTTTCCGGTATGACCTGCACGCCGAGCCGTGCCACGTGCGGCATGATGTAGATGCCGGAGCCATGGCTCGTCGGCGCCGCGTGCAATATGGCGTCACCGGGCGCGATGGCGTCGACTTCGGCTACGTAAGCATGGCTCGCCCAGTTGAGATTACGGTGGGTGAGCATCGCGCCTTTCGGTCGCCCTGTGGTGCCGGAGGTGTAGAACAGCCAAGCGAGATCGTCGCCGGTCCGCGGCGCCACCTCGATCGCATCGAAGGTGAACAGCGGCTCATAGGCCGCGCTGCCGATTGCGATCAGCGATTGGAGGGTCGGCGGCGCGTGCGGCGCAATCGCCGCGTCGATACCTTCCGACGCGAAGCAGACGCGGGCGCCGGACTGCTCCAGGATATAGCCGAGCTCCGCACCATGCAGCTTGGCGTTCGCCGGCACCGCGGCGAGCCCGGCATGCCAAATGCCGTAGAGCAGCGTGAGATATTCCGGCGTGTTCTTGGCGACGATCGCCACCCGGTCGCCGGGCTGAAGGCGAAGGCGGCAGCGCAAGGCGCCG
>DASTWX010000013.1:0-26199 GCA_035765795.1 Pseudolabrys sp.
AGATTTTCGTGCGGTTGTGCATCGTCAGGCTCCAACCCGCGTGTTCATGCGCATCAACATCAGCCGCGACGCGGCGAGCACGATAAAGGTGATGACGAACAGGATGAGCCCGAGCGCGATCAGCGAGGAGGTATAGAGGTCGCCGACGGCTTCGGTGAACTCGTTGGCGATGGTCGCCGAGATGGTGGTGCCCGGCGCAAGGATCGAAGTCGATATGCGGTGGGCGTTGCCGATGACGAAGGTGACTGCCATGGTTTCGCCGAGAGCGCGGCCGAGCGCCAGCATCACGCCGCCGATGACGCCGACACGGGCGTAAGGCAGCACAACGTGACGCGTCACCTCCCAGGTGGTGCAGCCGACGCCGTAGGCCGCTTCTTTGAGCACGGCCGGCACCACCTCGAACACGTCGCGTGCAATCGAGGTGATGAAAGGCAGCACCATGACGGCAAGGATGAGACCGGCGGTCAGCACGCCGATGCCGTAGGGCGGGCCGGCGAACAGACCGCCGATCCAGGGCGCATTGCCGAGCGTGTCGATCAGGAACGGTTGTAAAGTGCTCTGCAGGAAGGGCGCGAAGACGAACAGACCCCAGATGCCGTAGATGATCGAGGGAATGCCGGCGAGCAGTTCGATGGCAATGCCGATCGGACGGCGCAGCCACATCGGGCACAATTCGGTGAGAAAGAGCGCGATGAAAAGGCCGATAGGCACCGCGATCAGCATGGCGATGATCGACGTGACGATGGTGCCGTAGATCGGGGCAAGCGCGCCGAATTTCTTGGTCACCGGATTCCAGCTCTCCGTGACCAGAAACCCGGCACCGAAGGTTCTGAGCGCCGGGATCGAGCCGTAGATCAACGAGATGATGATGCCGCCGAGCACAATCAGAACCGCGACAGCGGCCGCGCGTGTCAGAAGGCGGAAAATGATGTCGCGGCGACGCAGACGCTGTAGCGCTCTCGCGCGATCGGCCGTTGCGACACGGCTATCCAACAACGCGACATCAGCCATGGGGGCCGCTTCCCGGCACTATCGAAAGGGGGCGGCCCCGTCTTGCGACCCGGCGGATCATTTCACTGCGTAGAGCGGCTTGCCCTGTGCGTCCTTGATTTCGGATTGCCAAGTCTGCTCGACCTGGCGCACCACCTTCTGCGGCATCGGCACATAGTCGAGACTTTCGGCCATCTTGCCGCCGTTCCGATAGCACCAGGCGAAGAACTTGAGCGCTTCCGCGGAAGCCTTGGGATTAGCCGGCTTCTTGTGCATCAGGATCCAAGTGGCGGTGGTCATCGGCCACGATTGCGCGCCGGGCTGGTTGGCCAGGATCACGCCGAAGCCGGGTTGTGACTTCCAGTCGGCCCCGGCAGCGGCGGCCTGGAACGCAGCGGAAGTCGGGGCAACCGTCTTGCCATCCTTGTCGATCATCTTGGTATAAGTCAGCTTGTTCTGGAGCGCGTAGGCGTATTCCACATAGCCGATGGAATGTTTTGTGTTGGCCACATTATTTGCGACGCCTTCATTGCCTTTGGCGCCGATGCCGACCGGCCACTCGACCGACGTCGCATTGCCGACATTCGACTTCCAGTCGGCGCTCACGTCGGAAAGATAGTAGGTAAAGTTGAAAGTCGTGCCCGAGCCGTCGGAGCGGTGCACGACGGCGATCGCTGCGTCCGGCAGCTTGGCGTCGGGGTTGAGCTTCTTCAGCGCGGCGTCGTTCCACGTCTTGATCTGGCCCATGAAGATCTTGGCGAGCGTCGGGCCGTCGATAACGAGTTCGCCGGCCTTGATCCCGGGCACGTTGACGACCGGTACGATGCCGCCCATCACCATGGGGAACTGCGCGAGACCGTATTTGTCGAGCTCCTTGCCGGGCAGCGGCGCGTCGGAGGCGCCGAAGGTCACGGTCTTCGCCTCGATCTGTTTGATGCCGCCGCCGGAGCCGATCGACTGATAGTTGAGCCTGATACCGCTCTCCTTTTTATAGGCATCGGCCCATTTGGCGTAGATCGGATACGGGAACGTGGCGCCGGCGCCCGAAATAACCTCTGCTTTCGCGGGCAGAATGGTGGCTGCAATCAAACCTGCGGCGGCGCATACAGTCCAATATCTCACGAATGTCTCTCCATTTTTCGGCCCGGCTTCTTGTCGGATGCTGCCGAAGCCATGGAGAGCCGTAGCCCTTGCATGTCACGGTTCTATAAAGCTTCGATGACAATCAGATGACAGCTCAACCCGCTGATTCATCGATCTTCTTGTCTGCGCGGGCGAGCGGAAGATGCATGCCGAAGCTTGCGCCCTGGCCGAACGTGCTTTCAATCGAGAGCCTGCCCCCGTGCCGGCTGAGAATATGCTTGACGAGCGCCAGACCCAGACCGGTGCCGCCTTGCGCTCGGCTCTCGGTGACATCGACCCGATAGAAGCGCTCGGTCAGCCGCGGCAGGTGATCGGGCGCAATGCCGGGACCGTAATCGCGCACCGTGAGTTGCGCTTCCGACGCGCCGCCGGCGCCCTCCCCACGCGCCAACGTAACGTCGACACGCCCGCCGGATGCGCCGTACTTGAGCGCGTTCTCCACCAGGTTTTCGAGCGCGCGGATCAGTTCGTCGCGATCTCCAAGCACTGCGAGCGGCTCGTCGGGCAATGTCACGTTGACTTCGACGCCACGGTCGCGCGCGAGCGTCTGTAAGCCGTCCACGACATGGCGCACGATGGGCGCGAGATCGAGCTGCGTGCTCGGCCGTATGTGCGTATTGAGCTCGATGCGCGATAACGACAACAGGTCGTCGATCAACCGCGCCATGCGCGCCGCCTGCGCCTGCATGACAGCGAGGAATTTGTCGCGCGCGGCAGGATCGTCCTTGGCGCTGCCCTGCAACGTCTCGATGAACCCGAGCAAGGCGGCGAGCGGCGTGCGCAGCTCATGGCTTGCGTTGGCGACGAAATCGACGCGCATTTCCTCGACCCGGCGGAGCGGCGTGAGATCGTTGAAAGCGACCAACAGCAGTTCGGGCTTTTCGGACGTGCCAAGCCGCACCGGACGCACGAATGCCTCCAGCCAGCGGTCGCGTGGCACGCGCTCGACGAATTCTGCCCGCTGCGGCTCGTCGCGTTGCATGGCCTGGCGGATCGCATTGACCAGCTCCGGCATGCGCAGGCTGGCCAGCGCCGACTCACCTTGGCGCAGCGCCGGCGCGATCGCGGTGGCGCCTTCATTAGAGGCAATCACGCGGCCGTCGCGGTCGAGAACGATGGCAGGCGCCGGGCTTTCCTTGATCAGCGCCTGGATCAGCCGCGTCTGCGCAGCGTCAAGCGCGCCTGGCGGATCGGCGCTCGCCGGCGTGGGCTCGCGCGAACGGCCGCGCAAGGCGCGCCAAGCAGCGTGCAGGCGCTCACCCAGGCTCGCGCGTTCGGCGCGCTCGTCGGTCGCGGCCATGTTCGGTCGACTCGGTTTTCTCCGCCTCGATCTCGGTGCGGATCGGCGCAGTGACGCTGACGATTCGCAATTTCTTGCCCAGCGGCACGGGGCGCGTACGACGAGCGTTGAGCAGGACTTCGCGGGTGCCGAGGACGGCCAGCGCGACGATGAACGGACAGAGATAATAAAGCAGGCGAAACAAGAGCAATCCGGCCAGCAGGTCTTCCTTATTGAACTGCCACAGCGCGACCAGCATGGTGGCATCGAAGACACCGAGCCCTCCGGGGGCGTGGCTGGCAAAGCCGAGCAGCGTCGCCGTGACGAAGACGACCAGGATCGTGACGAAGCCGAGATGGGGCTCGTTAGGCAGCAGCATCCACATCGCCATGGCGCAGAAGCCGAGATCAAACAGCCCGATCACGATTTGCAGCAGCGTCAACGGCCCGCGCGGCAGTTGCACCGTCCAGCCGCCCCTGCCGATATCGCGCGGTGCGCTCCACACCCAGGCAACGTAAGAGAACAGTACCGCCAAGATGATCAAGGCGATGCCGCGGTTGGCCCAGCCGGGAAGCTGGGTGATCGGCGCAGCGGCTTGCGGCTCGATGCTGACGCTAAGGCCGAGCACTGTGGCGTTGCCCAGCCAGAAAGTGAGGCCGGCGACAAAACACAGCTTGGCCACCTCGACCGCATCAAGCCCGAAGCCGGAATAGATGCGGTAGCGCACAGCGCCGCCGGTGAAGACGGTCGCCCCGATGTTGTGGCCGACCGCATAGCTGGTGAAGCCCGACAGCGCGGCGATACGGTAAGGAATTTCGCTGCGGCCGATGGTGTGCAGAGCGAACCAATCGTAAAACGTGAGCGTGAAGTAACCGCCGGCTACGAACAGCGCGGCGAACACGATCTGGTGGGTACGCGTAGCCTGGAGCGCGGCAACTACCGCGTCGCCGTCGAGGTCGTGCAGCATTCGGAACAGCACGACCGCCGCGATGGCGATGATGGTGAGGCTCAGCAAAAAGCCAATCTTATTCCATCCGATCGTGTCCTGGACAAACCGCACCACTGCGCGCAGCGACTTGAGCATTCTTCCTCCGGATCGCACCCGGGCTCCGGCCAAAGAACCCCGACGCCGCACGCCCGCCAGGGGACGCCGGGCGAGGACGTAGCAGAACTCCCCCGGCCATGCGAGGCCATATGGCGCCCCTGATTAACGGCGGGAAGGTGGTCGAGTTGCGGCAACCGGTTCACGACAAACCGTGCTCCGCTTGGCGGATCCGGGTCGAGCGCGGACCTACAGGCGTGCCGTCAGCCGCAGACTTCTATGCGGCGAATGCGCTCGCCGAATCTGGTGAAGAGGACGCAGCGGCGGTGGACGTTCGGCATCGTTACCGAGTTCCTGTTGGCATCGGAACTTAACGACAGGTAACGCCCCCGATAGAATCTTCATCTTGCCGCAAGATGATCGAAAATCGGTCCCGTTCTTGGAAGAAGAGGGCCGCTCACCGGGGGAGTATCTCCTTTATTTGCAACGCATGCCGAGCGCCGCGGCCGTCTGCCGGGTGCGCGTCGGCAGAGATGATAAATGCGGCAGCTCTTTATTCCTGCGTGCATCTGCTTGGCGGCGTGGTCGGGCCCCGCGGGGACCGAAATAACGACACCAGTCGAAGCAAGCACCTTCGCCTCGATCGATCATTTCAAGATCACCGACGGACGACAGCAACCAACCACCGACGGCTCCGGGCATCATCCGGAACTGTCGCAGGTCAGTCCGACGATGAAAGTCGCGGCATTGGAGCAGCCGAAGACCGAGGAAAAGGTTGCCGCGGTCGATTCCACGGCGCGCGCAAAGCCGGACACGGCGTCCGCCGCCAAGGAGGAATCGCCGGATGAAAAGCTTGCTGCTTTGACTCCAGCCGCCGACGCAGCGGAGACGGCCGTGGAGACACAGGAGAGCACCGCCGACGCAAAGCCGAAAGTAGAGACGACCGGGCAGAAGGCGAAAGCGCCAATGCCGCCCGCCCCGAAGCGGGTGGTCCATCGCTCGACGCGCGAAATCTGCGAGACCTTGGCCAAAGCCGCTCAAACCAACGACGTGCCGGTGCCGTTCTTCATTCGCCTGCTGTTCCAGGAGAGTCGCTTCAAGCCAGCCGTGGTCAGTGAAGCCGGCGCACAAGGCATCGCCCAATTCATGCCCGGCACTGCCGCCAGCGTGGGCCTGGATAATCCCTTCGATCCGCTGCAAGCGATTCCGGCGGCGGCGCGGCTGCTGCACGACCTGATCGACGACTTCGGCAATCTCGGGCTCGCGGCTGCCGCCTACAACGCGGGACCGACCCGCGTTCACAATTGGTTAAGCAAGAAGAGCCATCTACCAAAAGAGACGCGCGGCTATGTGAAGGCAATCACCGGCCGGCCGGCGGAGACGTGGAGAGCGGCCGCCGCCGGCCATTCCGTGACCCGCCTCCCCGACAGCGCACCATGCCAGGACGTCGCCGGCCTCTACGCCTGGCACGACGGCAAGAAGGTGCCGCTGCCTCCGCCGGCGCCGATCGAATCTCGCAATGTCGTGGTGGCGAAAGACGACGGCAAAGCCGAGACGAAGAGCAAAGACGTGAAGTCGGCGAAAGCGGACAAGGCCGATCGTGCTAAGACCGCGTCGAGCAAAGCCGCAGCGCGCGCGAGCAAGGCGACGAAGGCGGCGAGGCAAAAAGATAAAGACAGTGACGCGATCCAATTGGCAGCGCGTAAGCACCGGCACAAAGCGCGTTCGCACAAACGGACAAAAACGGCGGCTCAATAGCGCACGGCTTGGCCGATCCGGAGAGATAAAATTTGCGCTCTCTCCGTTGTCGTCACCGGGCTTGCCTGCGGGACAAGCCCGGCCATGACGCTGAGGATCTGAGTTGAGATTCCGCCTCTACTTCTTCACCATCGGGCACGCCGGATTAGGCGGGCCGAATGCCTGGTCGCCTGGAATGTGCGCGAGGATCTTGAAATAATCCCAAGGGTATTTCGACTCCTTCGGCGATTTTACCTGCACGAGAATGAGATCGTGCACCATCAAATTATCTTCACGAAGCCTGCCGTTGCGCGAGAAGAAATCGTCGATCGGCTTTGCGCGCATCTTGGCGGTGACTTTAAGCGGCTCGTCGGTGCCGGCATCCTTGACGGCTTGAAGGTAGTGCATCACGGACGAATAGACACCTGCCTGCCACATGGTCGGCATCCGGTGCATCTTCGCGAAGAAACGCTTCGACCACGCGCGCGTCTTGTCGTCCATGTCCCAGTAGAAGGACGTCGTCAGCAGCAGCCCCTCGGCCGATTGCAAGCCGAGCGAATGCACATCGGTAATCAGCGCCAATAAGGCGGCCATCTGCTGGCCACCCTTGAACAGGCCGAACTCGCCGGCCGTCTTGATCTCGTTGGTATTGTTCGGCGGACCGGCGGCAATGCCAATGATTTGCGCCTTGGAAGCCTGCGCCTGCAGGATGAAGGACGACACGTCGGGCGTGGCGAACGGGATCTTGACCGAGCCGACCACCTTGCCGCCGTTCTTGACGATGACGGCGGACGCATCGTGCTCCAGCGCGTGGCCGAAGGCATAGTCGTCGGTGATAAAGAACCAACTCTTTCCGCCGCGCTTCACGACGGCCTGCGCGGTGCCGACCGCGAGCGCGTGGGTGTCGAAGACCCATTGTATCGCATAGGGCGAGCAGGACTTTCCGTGGAAACCGGCGGTCCCTGTCGCGTGGACGATGAGCAGCTTCTTCTTCTGGTTGGCGACGTTCTGCACAGCCAGACCGACCGCCGACACCGGCACACCGACGATCAGGTCCACCTGATCCGTATCGTACCATCGCCGCGCGATGCCTGCGCCGATGTCCGGCTTGTCCTGCGTGTCGCCGACGATCACTTTTATCGGCTTGCCGAGCACCTTGCCACCGAAGTCCTCGACCGCCATCTGCGCGGCGGCTACCGAGCCCGGACCGGTCGGTGTCGATGCAGGCCCATTCATGTCGGTGAGCACACCGATCTTGACGAGGTCGTCGGAGACTTGAGCGAAAGCCGGCGAGGACAGGAGCGCCGCCGCCGTCAGCGTCGTGATGAGTAGTCGCGTTTTTGACAACATCAATTCCCTCCCTTTATCGTTACCTTTTTCAGCCGCTCGCTTCATCGGCAGAGCATGACCGTGTCGATAAACGGTTCGGCGATTTCGGCGCGTTCCTCTCCCCGTCATGCTCTCGTCGCAGCGGCTGCCTTCGATCGTACGGCTGAAATTCGTCTGATCGGCGCCTGCCGGGCAAATGCGGTTGTGATCGAGAGTGATGCATTGCCATGCGCGAAAGTCAATCGAGAAGCGACGTTTGAGAAGTGACGCGACGCTCCATGCGGTTGTCCTCCAGGCCTGCCATTGCCGAATGGATCGAGGTCTCCAAGGCTTCGGAGGGGCGGCACGCGGAAGCGAGCAGGAGCACCAGCCTGCAAAGAAAGAGCGACTCGTTAGCCTCTCCGATACTGTCCAACGCCTTTGCGACCGACTCGTAAAAGCTCTCCAGTGCTTCGAACGGCAGGCTACTCATAGCGGCTCCCGCTTAGCGCACGTCGGAGGGCGTTCCTCACGAGATCACGATCGAGAACGGGCCACGCTGCTGCAATATGCATATCCGGGCGAACCAAAACCGTGGTGCCGGCGGTCTGGTAGTGCTGGCTGCGATCGGCGACCGACAGGGCGTCCGCCGCGTGACCGCCGAGGGATAGCCATGTCAGCCGGGGCTCCAATTCGCGCAATTCCAGCGCTGCGGAGGATGCACCCGTCTCGCCCGGTGCGGCAACGTGGAGAACGGTGAACCCGTCGCCCAGGCGCTCGGAAAGAAAGCCGCCCTGTTCAAGACGCGCGTCCGGCATGACCTCACCGGCGCGAAAGGACATGGACCCTGTCGAATCATCGGCAGGGCTCGTAAGTGGACTGTCCGCGTAGATGTAGGGCGCCATCTGACGCGGGTCTGCGAACTTTCGCACGAAGGAATGCTCCGCCATGAGCGAAAGCGCAGCCTGCCGCATGAGGTGCCAGCCGCGCGTCGGCGGGGTCATGAATGCGGCGCTTTTCGTTGCATGCACGAAAACATCGAGTGTCGCGCCGCGACGCTCCGGCGAGTAGGTATCGAGAATCGACTCCGGCGCGTGCCCGTTCAGATAATAGGCCAGCTTCCAACCGATGTTGTGCGCGTCGGCTAGTCCGTTATCGAGGCCGCGGACACCAAAGATGGGAACGATATGCGCGCTGTCGCCAGCGAAGAACACGCGGCCGCATCGATATTCCTCCAGGCAGAGCGTGTTGGCTGAATAGGTGCTCCACCATTCGAGCTCCCACGGACCGTCATGGCCAATCTCGTCGAGAATACGCGCCACGCGATCGCGCACGCGCGCCTCGGCGGTTTCTGCCTCGACGTCCTCGCCGGCGCGAGCTGATAATCGATGCGCCAGATATCTTCGGGTTGTCTGTGGATCAGCACCGTCGCCAATATCTACAGCGCGGGCTCTGTTACCCCGTTCGAGCAATCCGACTCGTTTTTCGAAATGCTCTGTTCTCTGCTCGCGGCGCATTACACGACTGCGCAGGCGCGGTGTACCCCGGGGCCATTGGACCAATTGTCCGCCCGCGAGCGTGGCACGTGCGAAGGTATTCTGTGCGGCCTGAAGCCTGAAGCGATCGCGGCCGAACTGGAGGTCACTCCAAATACAGTCCGCACCTATCGCAAGCGTGCTTATGCGAAGCTCGGGATCAATTCGCGCGCCGCGCTCTTCAATCTCGCCGCGGGGCGGCACTAACCGCCACGGCGGGCTGCTCAGGCTCGCAACCAACCATCAACTCCCCGCCTTCGATCTTGCGAGCCGATGCGTCCGGGGCTGGTGTACGCTTCCACGCTTTTGATTGCTGCCGGCGTTCCGCTTGATGCTTATGTCCTTTCGACGTCATTCGTGGGCGCCGCCCGCCTTCGGGGCTGCGAGCGCGCATGTCGCGGATACCCAATGCTCCTTCGTTGCCCCATAGGGCCAGGCAACGCGCACCATCGGTCAGACGAGAAGTCATGGGCAGATAATTGCGCCTCAAGCGGTCAGTTCCAGAAGGCTGCTTCGTTTTCATCAATTCTCTGCTCACCAACCTGTTACGGATGCGGATTACCCGATCAAATCGGGACAAACGATGCTGTGCCAGCGGGCCTACGCATCGCGCCGTGAAACCTCTCGGTTGGAAAGACGTTTTCCCAACTCGGTAGAGTTCTGCACGGGGTTTTACGGCATGGCGAACAGGATCGGCTCTCTCATGCAGGCGGCCGCCATGGTCGCGATTGCCGTCGGATGGGGCACGCCGGCCCATGCGCAGAGCGCTGTGCAATTCTGGATCGAGGAGCAGGGGCGACCGGCGCCCGTATACCAAGCGTATCAAGACCAGGGCTATGAGATTTACCCGGACCGCGGTCCATCCTTTGGACCATGGCAGAGTCCCAACTGGGGGCGCCGATACGCGCCGGTCTACCCGCCGGATAGCCAAGGCACGTATGACGCGCCGCCGCACATAAAGGTGAAAGCACCGGAGTACCGAGCTTACGTGCCAGATCGGCCCCAGACGACAACGCTCGACAAGGTCTGCCAGATCGACATGGCGTCGAATGCGGCGGTCAGCCCCGCTCCGGCAGCGCCGACGTTTGCGCAAGCTTGCGCCGTGGCGCCAAGCACCACACTGCGTACACTGCCGGACGTGGCCGCTGCTCTCCAGGACTATTATTCAACCCATCCGCACTTTGTTTGGGTCAACCAGGGCCAGATCAGCAACAAAGCACGCGCCGCATTGGCCGAGCTTGCGCTCAGCGGCCGATATGGCCTTTCGCCGGATGACTATGCCGTGTCGCTCCCGAATCTTTCTCAAGGTGACGAGACGGCGCGCCTGAAGGCAATGATGAAATTCGAGTTGAGCCTCTCGGCCAAGGCGCTGACTTACGTGCTAGACGCCGAGCGCGGACGCGTCGATCCCGACCGTATGTCGGATTATTACGATCTGCCACGCAAGCACGTCGATCTCGTCGGGGCGCTCACGCACATGGCGCAGTCGAACAATATCGTTGCGTTCCTCGACAGCCGTAACCCCGACAACCCGCGGTTTCGCGCGCTGGTCGCCGCGCTCGCCGAGGCGAAAGCCGCTGCGCCGCAACAGACAATTGCGCTGGCAGACAACACCTTCATTGCGCCGGGCGCCCGCAACCCAGCACTACCTGCGGTCATCACAGCCATTCGCCAGCGTTCTTCCAAAGCCTTCAAAGAAAAATATGCATCCACGCTTGCCCATTATCAGGGTGACGACGCTTACGGACCGCAGTTGGTGCTCATGGTGCGCGACTTTCAAAAGGATCACCACCTGAAGCCTGACGGCATCATCGGCAGCAACACGATCCACACGCTCAAGGCGGCGGCCCCGCGCGATAAGATCAAAAAGATCACGCTGGCCATGGAGCGCTTGCGGTGGCTGCCCAGCAAGCTCGGCGAGCGCTATGTCTTCCTCAACGAAGCGGCCTTCGAAGTCACTTTCGTCGACGGCAACAAAAAGCCGCTGAGCATGCCGGTGGTGGTCGGAAAACCATCTCGGCAGACCTATTTCTTCACCGACACGATCCAGTCGATCGAATACAATCCCTATTGGAACGTGCCTCGTTCAATCCTCCTCAACGAGATGCTGCCGCATCTCTACCGTGATCCGTCATATCTCACCCGCCACGGCTACATCGTGACCAATTCGCGAGGCGAAGAGATACCCTCGAGCGCGGTCGACTGGAGCGCGGTGGCGCGTAACCAGATTTCCGTCGACGTGAAGCAGCCGCCCGGCCCGCGTAACGCCCTCGGCCTGTTGAAGATCGAGTTTCCCAATAAGCACGCGATCTATATGCACGACACGCCGGAAAAGTCCCTGTTCAATCATGCACAGCGCGCATTCAGCCATGGTTGCGTGCGGCTGAAGTATCCGCGCGAAATGGCGGCGGCGTTGCTCGGCAAGCCGGAGAGTTATATCGACCAGCGTATCGCGGAAAGGCAGAACGCGAGCGAGAAAGTGCCCGGCGACATCCCGGTCTATCTCGCCTATTTCACCGCGTGGCCGGACCAGACGGGCACCGTCCACTATTATGGCGATGTCTACGGCCGCGACGGATATCTCTCCGACGCGCTGGCAAAGACCGAAGCAGCGAGAAAGGCCGGGTGAGCAGAGCGGCCAAGTAGAACAATGATTTGATCGGCTGCTCGATTGCAGCGATTAACGCAACCGCGAGGTGCGCGATATCCACATGATTCTGCGCGCCCAGATCTCACGAAGGGTCATGGGACAGATCAAGATCGTGCTGTAGCTAACAATCGGCGCACAGTTATTTCACAATCGGTCCGCACTAATGTCGCCTTCCCCGCATATCGCTCCGCGCGATAACTGTTCGGGGGATTCCATGACAACATATTACGTTTCTATCGACGGTAACGATTCCGCTGCCGGTACCTCTACGTCGACGCCGTTCGCCACGCTCCAACGCGCCGTGCAAGCGATGGGCTCGAGCTCGTCCGGCGACGTTACCTATGTTTTGGACGGCACCTACAGCGTGACGTCGCCGCTTACTCTCAATTCATCCAATTCGGGCGACACGATCGCCGCCTATGACGGCGCGGCGCCAGTGATTTCGGGCGGTACGCAAGTGAGCGGCTGGACCGCCGGCGCGAACGGCATCTGGACCGTGCATTTGAATAACGTGTCCGACGTGCAGCAACTTGCCGTCAATGGCGTTAGCCAGACCGAAGCGCGCTATCCGAATTACGATGCGAACAATCCGATCAAAGGCGGCTGGTTGTGGGCGAAAGACGCGCCAAGTGGGCACGACGCGACCATGGAAATGGCCTATAATCCTGGCGATTTTCACAATGGACAGCCGGCCGCGGGCGAAAAAGTCACGGTTTTTTCGCAGCTCGGCTATTCGAGCGACGTTCTCACCATTGCGAATGTCGATAGCTCGGCCGGTCTCATCAAATTCACCTCACCCGCGTCGTACGACATCGGCTCCGGCAGTCGTTATTTCATTTCCGGCGCACAGCCACTGCTCGACAGCCCTGGTGAGTGGTGGTTCGACTCGAATTCGCACACTCTTTATTACAAGGCGCCCGCCGGATTCGACGGCAGCAATGCCGTCGTATCGAACGGACATGATCTCATCGACATTCAGAACGCGTCGAACGTGACGATCAAAGGCCTTGCCTTTACCGACGTTCCGACCGACGCCCCCAGTTCGGACTTTACGACATCGGCCATCCATGTGCAGGGTGACAGCAGCCATGTCACCCTCGACGGCAACAGCTATGTGAATGTTGCCAAAGGCGTTGTCGTCGACGACAACAGCAATCACGTCACGATTTCCAACAGCAGCTTCACGCATCTGTGGTCGTCGGCGGTCGATCTGACGCCGGAGACCAGCCAGAATACGGTCACGAACAACACGATATCGCATACGGGAGAGGTCTTCCGCACGGGTGGCGCGGTGACGATCACCGAGTCGTGGGGCAACACGATTTCGCATAACACGATCGATAACGTGCCTCGGTTCGGAATCGAGGAAACCAATTACGACCCGAGCATCAAATCGGGCTCGAACATTGTCGAGTACAATCAACTCACCCACACGGGGCAGCAAACACCGGATGTCGGCGCCATCTATGTCTATTCGCACGATGATCCGGGCGCGCTCGGCGACACAATTCGCTACAACAGCGTGGTCGATGCCGGCGGCCTCGGGACCAACGGCGACGGGTTCATGCCCGGCCAATTTATGAGCGCCGGCATCTATATGGATGACTTCGCCAGCAACGCGCAGATATACGGCAATTTCGTCCAAGGCACGTGGTTCGGCGGCGTGTATCTGCATGGCGGTAGCAATAACAGCGTCTGGGGCAATACGCTCGTTGGCAATTCCGAGGTCGGCATCCAGCTCTTCCCGATCGACGATAAGCCAATGACCGGGACCGAGGTGCACGGAAACATCGTGACCCTGCCGACCCACGTGGGAGAGAACGTCGTCGACGTCGATCCTTCTCTGGTCGATCCGCAAGACATCCACGACAACATCTTTGTCGGCGACGCCGCGCAGGCGCAGGTCGGCGAGATGTCCCTGTCCGCGTGGAAAGCGATGGGCGGCGGCGCCGGCACGACGGTCGTCACCGATCCCGGATTCACCGATCCGGGCGCCGGCGACTATTCGCTAAAGGACGGGTCCTACGCCCTGTCGCACGGCTATACGCAACTGCCCTGGTCCGATATGGGCTCGACCCAGATGGTCTTGCCGCAAACGCCAACGTCGCCGGTACCCGATCCTGTATCGGATCCGACTCCAACGCCCGATCCTGTATCGGATTCCGCACCAACGACACCGCCCGACCCTGTCTCGGATTCCGCACCTACTCCGACCCCGGACCCCATCTCGGATCCGGCGCCGAGCCCCGACACCCATCTGATCTCAGGTACCGGCGGCAATGACATCCTCATCGGCACGGCCGGGAACGACACGATCAACGGCGGCCCCGGCACCGATTTCATCCACGGTAACGGCGGCAGTGACGTGCTCACCGGCGGTTCGGGTCTCGACCGCTTCTATTTCGACACACCGCTCGACGGCAACAACAACGTCTCTCATATCACCGACTTCACGCCGATGAGCGACGAATTCTTTCTGAACCATTCGGTGTTCTCCGCCCTGCCCGCAGGCGAATTACAAGCCGATGTCTTCCATGTGGGGGCGACGGCGCAGTCCTCGACGAATCACATCATCTATGACTCCGGCAGCGGACACCTGTTTTACGATGCCGACGGCTCCGGGAGCGAACCGCAACTGCTGTTCGCTACGGTGTCGCCGAAGCTCGGCTTGACCAGCGACGACTTCCACGTGGTCGCCGATTCGACCACGGCCCCGGACCCGGCCCCTACAGCAGATCAGGCGCCGACCCCGTCTTCACCGCCTGAGATTCACCAAATCCAAGGCACGAGTGGCAACGACATCCTTGTCGGCACCGCAGGTGACGATAAGATCAGCGGGGGGGCCGGCACCGATTACATCCATGGCAAAGGCGGCAACGACGTACTCACCGGCGGTGGAGGCCTCGACCGCTTTTATTTCGATGCACAGCCGGACGGTCACACCAACATCTCTCATATCACCGACTTCACGCCGATGAAGGACGAGATTTTCCTGAGCAAGAACGCGTTCTCGGCGCTGCCGTCCGGCGACTTGCACGCCCACGCCGATGCGTTCCACATCGGCGCGGCAGCGCAGACGCCCGCAGATCGGATCGTCTATCAATCGAATACCGGCCATCTGCTCTATGACAGCGACGGCAGCGGCTCGGCACCAGCCGTCCAGTTCGCGAGCGTGGCGCCTCACCTCAACCTCACCAGCAACGACTTCTTCGTCGTCTGACCTCGGCGGCTCGGCGGAATAGCTCGCCGTCGAGCCGCCCTTACGGCTGCGCGCTGCCGATCCTCAGACGGACCCGGCGGCGTGACCGCCGATGCACATCTTTCGCAGACAATTCAAGATTCGCGGACACGCCGCATGAAACAGGTCATTACCCAGACATTTTTTCCCGAGGGCCGCCTTCACCCCGATCTGGCGGGCGCACTCAATGACTGCCGCCGCTCTTTCTGGAGCGTGGCGGCGTTTTCGGGTGCGGTGAACGTGCTGATGCTGGTCGGGCCGCTCTACATGCTGCAGGTTTACGATCGCGTATTGGCCAGCCGCAGTATCCCCACGCTGATCGGGCTCACGATCTTGATGATCGGCGCCTATCTGTTTCAGGGCTTGTTCGACTTCATCCGCTCGCGCATCGTCGTCCGCGTGGCGGCACTGATCGATCGCGATCTCGAAACCGCGGTGCATTCGTCGATCGTCAAGATCGCGTTGCAGAGTCGGCGGGCCGGCGTCGCCCTGCAGCCGCTCCGTGACCTCGACCAGATCCGCTCTTTTCTCAATAGCGGCGGGCCCATCGCGATCGTCGACATGCCTTGGATGCCGCTCTATCTCGCCATCTGCTTTCTCATCCATCCGCTCCTCGGCGTGGTGGCGCTGGTCGGCGGCATCATGCTGTTTTCACTGGCTGTCTTTTCGGAACGGAATAGCCGGGAAACGGCGCGCATCCTCGCACAAGGGAGCGGCCTGCGTTCGGCCAGCGTCGAGGCCGACTCGCGCAATTGCGAGACGCTCGTGGCCATGGGCATGATCGGCGTGATGGCGCAACGATGGTCGGCAATCAATGGGCGCTATCTCACGGCGCTCGGCCGCTCGACCGATCTCGCGAGCGGATTCGGCAGCTTGTCCAAAGCGCTGCGGATGATGTTGCAATCGACAATGCTCGGCACTGGCGCTTATCTGGTCATTCACCAAGAGCTTAGCGCGGGCGCTATGGTCGCGGCTTCCATCATGTTGGGCCGCGCATTGGCGCCGATCGAGACCGCCATCGCCAACTGGCGCGGCTTCGTCTCGGCGCGGCAAAGCCTGAAGCGCCTGTCGGAGGTGCTGTCGCACTTCCTGCCCGAGGCGCGGACATTGGAATTGCCGCGGCCGAAGGCGAGCATCCAGGTCTCGCAGCTTTGGGTCTCCCCCCCGATGGGGCAGGATGCGATCGTGCGCGGGGTCTCGTTTCATCTTGCCGCCGGCGAGGTGCTCGGCATCATCGGCCCGAGCGGCGCGGGCAAGACCTCGCTGCTGCGCACGCTGGTCGGCATCTGGCAGCCGGCGCGGGGGACGATCCGCATCGACGGCGCCACGCTGGACCAATGGGATCAACGGCTGCTGGGCCCGGCGATCGGCTACGCCTCGCAACCGGCCGAACTCTTCGACGGCACGATTGCCGACAACATCGCTCGAATGGCGACCGATTATCCGAGCGAGCATGTGCTGAAGGCGGCGCAGGCGGCCGGCGCGCACGAAATGATCCTGCGATTGCCGCAGGGCTACAACACGCCTGTGGGCGAATCCGGGCTGGCGCTGTCCTCCGGACAGCGTCAGCGCATCTCGCTTGCGCGCGCGCTCTATGACGATCCCTTCCTCATCGTCCTCGACGAACCGCACGCCAACCTCGACAGCGATGGCGAACATGCGTTGACCGACGCCATCCTCGGCGCCAAGGCGAGAGGGGCGATCGTCATACTGATCGCGCACCGTCCGTCGGAGCTTGCGACCTGCGACAAGGTTCTGGTGCTGACCAACGGCACCCAGCATGCGTTCGGAGCGCGTGACGAGGTCCTCCGGCATATGGCGCCGCAAACCGTCCCTGTCCCGCTGAAGCGCGGTCCTGCGGCGCGCGAAAAGCGGCTGGCGGAGGTTAGGTCGTGACTGAAGTCGAGAACCAACGGCAGACGATCCGGCGATGCAACATCGCCGGCTTTGGCCTGATGCTGCTTCTGTTCGGCGGCTTCGGCGGCTGGGCTGCGACCGCCGAGATGGCCGGCGCGGTCATCGCGCCCGGCACGATCGTCGTCGAGTCGAGCGTCAAGAAGGTGCAGCATCCGACCGGCGGCGTGGTCGACCAGATCCTGGTCAAGGAAGGCGATGTGGTCAAAGCCGGCCAAGTTCTCATCCGACTCAATCCGACTTTGACCAAGGCATCGCGCGGCATCGTTACGTCTCAACGCGAAGAGTTGAGCGCGCGCCTCGCGCGTCTCATCGCCGAGACCAGCGGCGCCGCCAAGATCACGTTTTCGGACGATTTGATCAAGCGCAAGACGGAGCCGCTGGTCGCGACAGCGATCAAGGGCGAGACCAATTTGTTCAACGCCCGCCGTGCCGCTCTCAACCATCAAGAAGATCAATTGCGCCAGCGAATTTCGCAAACGGAAGAGGAGATCAAAGGGCTATCGGCACAGGTTGCGGCGAACGACGAGCAGCTCTCATACATCACCAAGGAGCTCGATGGCCTCGCCGATCTCTTCAAACGCAAGCTGGTGACCACCGTCCGCTATAACCAACTGCGGCGCAGCAAGGCGGAGCTCAGCGGCCAGCGCGGCAGCCTGGTGGCCAGCATAGCGCGCGCCCGCGGGCGCATCAGCGAATACAAAATTCAGATCATGCAGCTTCAACAGACCTTCAAATCCGACGCGCTGAAGGAGCTGCGCGAGGTGCAAGGAAAACTTTCGGAAACCAAGGAGAAGGTGGTCGCAGCTGACGACAAATATGACCGGCTGAATATCCGTGCGCCGCAGGACGGTGTGGTCAAAGACCTCGCGGTCCGCACCGTGGGTGGCGTCGTGGGGCCGGGCGATACCGTGATGCAAATTGTGCCGCAGGACGATAATGTCGTCGTCGACGCCAAGGTGCAGCCGAGAGACATCGATCAAGTCAATCTGGACGCCAAAGTCCACGTGCGCATCCTGGCCGGTAACCAACGGACCAATCGGGACCTGGAAGGCGTCCTTATCCGTAAGGGCGCAGACCTCGAGCACGACCAAAAGGGCGAGAACGGGTATTATCTCGTGCGCATCAAGCTCGCTCACGTGCGGGCGCGCAAGGCCGGCGACCTTACGCTGGTACCTGGAATGCCCGCGGAAACCTTCATCAAAACGCAAGAACGAACACCCCTGCAATATCTGATGAAGCCGTTGGTCGATCAGTTCTCCAGGGCCTTCAGGGAGCGATAGGCGGGCTCCCGGCCGACTCGGCCGCTACGGCGTCGGATTTCGGGTTGTGATCCATCAGCTTGCGCTTGATGTTGGAAATCGCCTCGTAGCATTCGCATGAATTCCTCAGCAGACCAGGCCTGTTGATGATTTCTATTTGACCGTACCGGTGCCGGATGAGGCCCATCTTCTGCATCTGGTTAGCGGCAATCGATATGCTCGTGCGCTGAACGCCAAGCATCTGCGCCAACTCCTGCTGGCCGATTCGGAGCATATTCCCGGAAATCAGGTCAGAGGCGCACAACAGCCGCCGGCACAGCCGCTCTCGGACGCTATGGACGGCGTTGCAGGCTGCCGTCTGTTGTGCCTGAACGAACAGAAGCTGTTCCTGTAAGCAGGCCAGACGAAAGACAGCGTCGTCTTCATGGGCAACGGCGGCAAAATCGGCGGCCGGCAACGCCCAGGCCGAACTCGCGGTTTGCGCGAGCATCGAGCTCACCCGTACTCTGATGCCAAAGAGACTGCCACCGCCAATCAAGGCTCCTCGTCCCACAATCGCCGCGTCCACGCACCCGCCGCCGCTGAGCGGCGCGAAGAGCGAGACCAATCCCGATTTCAGTAGGTACACGTGGCCGATCTCGGCGCCGGCCTCGAACATCCGCGCGCCGCGCTTGATCGACAAGGAGCGTCCAAAGCGTTTCAGAAAGTCCGGGTGATAGCGTTCAACCCTGGACAGAAGATCGCTGCACGACATCCCTTCACCTAAGCGGCCGGACTGATGACAATCCTCTGCTCCGCCGATGCAGGTTCCAATGTTCGAAAGGAGATACCCCGAAAGCGACGGTCAGCGGGTCGCGTGATCTCGGCGATCGCGATCGGAACGATCAGGGTTCACGCGTAGCCGGAGCGCTTGCCAAGCCGTAACGGCACGCCGTTACCGCAATGCCTTAAAGCCGTTGAGTGGTGAGCCCAAGGAGGTTTGATTGCCCAGACAAGGAGACCGCGATTATTCAATAATTAGTGATGGAACGATTTGCGAGATTCGAGCCGAAAAATTACAAAGCAATCAACTTTGCGAAATGTATAATGATTTGCCGATATGTCGGGCTTCGATACTTTCGCCGTTTATGTCAAAGCTACAACTGCGCTATCCAGGAAAAACTTGGCCGGTAAGCTCCCGTTCGGTACAGTTGTGTAGTCTCCCCTCACGCGCTTTGGTGTGGTATCTGGAGCGAGTGTATGTCCAAGAGTATTGCCACTGTTGTCCTTGAACCGCATCCACTCGTCCGCGAAGGCATCAGTTCCATCATATCCGATTATTCCTACCGCGTCGTCGCCAAAGCAAGTCAGGCATCCGACATAGCGGCCCTGCCGCCCGGACATGACGGAGAATGGCTTGTTCTGCTCGGCGCGAGGACCGCACAGTCCGTAGCCGACGACGTGATGGGGATCCGCCGCCGTATTCCAGACTGTAAAATCGTTGTTCTGTTCGATGGAATGCGCCAGGAAGATATGGAGCAACTGCTTAAGGCCGAGATCGACGGTTGCCTACCGCTCCTTGCATCCCGCGATGTTCTGATCGGCGTGCTGGAGATGGTGACGCATAGCAACATGCGTACCATGGTGCTAGGCAGCGGGTCTCCGAACACCGTTTCCGAAGCGATCGTCGGATCGGAGCAGCACCTGACCACTATCGTGCCGTCAGGATCGGAGGCGCTGGCAAACACCGGCGCGCCGGACGAGACATCCTCCGTCGCCCCTGGAAAGAACGACGCCGCTCCCGCCACCAACGGCGAAAAGCATTCACATCCGAGCCGAGCGCCCTACGCCCGCAACGGGCCGAAGCTTTCGGATCGCGAGCGGCAAATCCTCGAAGGACTCATTAAGGGGCACCCCAACAAGGTTATTGCGCGAACTTGCCAAATTACGGAATCGACGGTGAAGGTCCATCTCAAATCGATTTTGCGAAAGATTCAAGTCGGCAATCGAACTCAAGCGGCGGTCTGGGCCATGGAAAATGGATATTCGCCGACTGAGATCACCGACCGGCTAATGCAGGCAACCGCCGATCTGTAGCTTTCCTCGCGAAACGCAGCCTCCGTTTTCTGAGTCGGCCACCGGCATAGCTGACCCGCTACGGCTGACATCTTTCTCCACCGTTCTTGACGTGCGAGCGCGTTTCTTGCGCGCGAGCCTGGAAAGACGAACGTCCTCGGCCGTCGCCCACAACTCTCGGCTTTACCCGAGATTGGACTCAAGATGCGCAAGCCGGCAACGGCTGACTTGCGGTGCTCGCGCTTCGCGCTCGCTCCTCAGGGTGACGCTCTGCATGCCGTTGAAAGACGGATTAGCTCTTTTGCCCTTCTGTCGTTCACGATCATTCTCGGTACGCTGAATGAATTCTATCTGCAACAAGCTGCGGCTAGGCAATTTCGCACTTCAGCAGTGGAAACATGATCTCGGCAAATCCGATCCAAACTGTCATCGTGCAACCGCTCCAATTGCTTCGCGAGGGGTTGGAAGCGCTGATTTCCGGCGACAAATATCAAGTCGTTGCGAGTGTCGGCTCGCCGGATGAGATTCAGCTTGCGCCGGACCTCCGCGCCCACGAGATGCTGGTGCTCATCGGTCCGCAATCAACACAAGCCCAGCTCTCTGCCGCAAGCCAGATCCGCAGCGCCTATCCCACCGCCAGGGTCGTGTTGCTCGTCGAAGAAATGCCTGCGGCCGCAGTCCAGCACTTGGCTGATTCGACGATTGACGGCTTTGTTTCTCTGCTTGCTCCCCAAAGCGTTCTCATAGGGGCGCTCGATCTGGTCACATTGAACGGCGCCCGCGTCATGGTTCTGGACCGGCCCGCGCGCGACGATGCAAGCCCCACCTCCGAATGGGTGGATCACGGCGGCAACGGCGGTTCGAAACGGCAAAAGAACGGCACCTTTTCCAGCGTGCCGGTCGACTCCGAGTTTGCTCTCGCGCCATTGGTTCCTTTGCAAAGCGCGGATGGCGGGCGCTCGCCAGCCGAACTCGCCGTGAAAAAGCTTTCGATGCGAGAATGGCAAATCCTCGACGGATTGGTGAGTGGGTACTCAAACAAGCTAATTGCGCGAAACTGCAATATTACGGAAGCGACCGTGAAAGTTCACATGAAATCCATACTGCGCAAGATCAGGGTCGATAATCGTACACAGGCGGCGATCTGGGCGATCGAGATGCGCTGCCCGGGCGATAGTTCGAAACATTGATCCTGCGAGTGCTGAGGCTCGCCGGCGTTCGGCTCTGCTCCAAGTCTCCGAGTGAGATGGCCGAGCCTTCGCCGGCCGAACGCCTTACCTGCGGGGGACGAGCCCGGCCATGACGAGATGGAGGCGGCCGCGCGTACAAGAACCTCGAAGGACGCTCAATTCGGGGCAAGAGTGGCATCATGCCCGGCCGGCGCCGAAAGCAACTCCTCGAAATAAGCGATCGTCTTCTGTAAGCCCTCCGCCAATGGCACTGTCGGGCGCCAGCCGAGAATTTCCTGCGCCTGGCTGATATCAGGGCGGCGCCGCTTCGGGTCGTTCTCGGGAAGCGGACGATGCACCACACGCGACCGAGAGCCGGTCATGGCGATCACCTGTTTCGCCAATTCGACCATGGTGAATTCACCCGGATTCCCGAAATTGATCGGCCCAATGACTTCGTCGTCCGTGCTCATCAGCCCGACCATGCCGCGCACGAGATCGTCGATGAAACAGAACGAGCGAGTCTGCTGACCGTCTCCATAAATCGTGATGTCTTCGTCCCTCAACGCCTGGACAATAAAATTGGAGACGACCCGACCGTCGTTCGGGTGCATGCGCGGGCCGTAGGTGTTGAAAATCCGCATAACCTTGATGCGAAGATCGTGCTGGCGGTAGTAGTCGAAGAACAAGGTCTCCGCGCAACGCTTTCCCTCGTCGTAGCAGGAGCGCGGACCGATAGGGTTGACATGGCCCCAGTAGCCCTCCCGCTGCGGGTGCATCTCCGGATCGCCGTAAACCTCGGACGTCGAGGCCTGTAAGATTTTGGCGCGTAGCCGCTTCGCCAAGCCCAACATATTGATGGCGCCGTGCACGCTCGTCTTCGTCGTCTGCACTGGATCCCTTTGGTAGTGAATCGGCGAGGCCGGGCAAGCGAGATTGTAAATTTCGTCCACTTCGACATAGAGCGGAAAGGTTACATCGTGGCGAAGCAACTCGAAGCGTGGATGATCAAGCAGGTGATCGATATTGCGCTTGGTACCGGTGAAGAAGTTGTCAGCGCAGAGCACCTCACAGCCGCTCTCCAGAAGACTCTCGCACAGATGCGATCCGATGAAGCCAGCCCCTCCTGTCACCAGGACGCGTGGGTTCATGTGCATGACATGGCGCCTTGGCGCTGCGCCGCTGCGTTCGTCTCTCAGGGCAATGTTCATGTGGTCCTCCACCGCGCCATATTTACGCGAGTGCACCAGGGGGGTTATCAACCGCTGCGAAAATGAAGAGTTTGCCGATAGCCGAGCCGGGCTTGACCACCCTCGCTGAGTTTGGCCAGCAGCCAAGCCGGATTACGCCCATTGAACCAAGCCTTCAGAACCGCACGCCAGAACTGCCGCTCCCAGCGCGCGCGAGGGCCGTAGGCTGCGCAAATACGGGCATTCTCCCCACGCGATCGAACGCCCTGCACCACGCTATTGTTCAGGCCGGTTTGTCGGAAACAGGCGACCGGCCGCGCCAGGCGCGTGAACGGTGCCACGCGCAGCGCGCGCGCGAACATGTCGTAGTCGCCAGAATCGCGGAAAGTGATGTCGAAGCCGCCGAGCTCGGCAAAGAAATCGCGGCCGATATACGTGCTCATGTGCATAATCGGATTCCAACCCAAGCACACGTGCATGCGGGGCGACATCCAGGCCGGCGGCGCGGCCAGTCCACCCATGCCGATGCCATCTTCATCGATCCAGCGGATGCCTCCGACCACCCAAGGATGGCTTCCCGCGCGGTACGCTTTCACCACGGCGTCGAGCGCGCCATCGAGCATCACGTCGTCGGCGCCGAGAAAGCCGAGCAGTTCTCCCGAAGCCGCGAACGAACCCTTGTTGATCGCGTCGAAAATGCCCTTGTCTTTACCGACGAGGGTGCGCACGCCGGCCGCCGCAGCAAGAGCAAGCGTCTTATCCGTGCTGCCGCCGTCGACGATCACGTGCTCGACCTCGACGGCGGGCGAGTTGTTGCGTTGCACGGACTGAATGCATTCCGGCAGATAGCGCGCAGCATTCAGCGTCGGAGTAACCACGGTCACGATCATGATGGCATCCTTACCGTTGGTTCCGATCCGGCGCTCCGAACGTTTTCACGCCAGGCGGTAGATCGACCTTTGCGGCGCGCCGCCAGAACCGCTTCGTATGCTTCGCGGGCCGTGGCGGCTGCGTCGCTCCAGGTGTCGAGCTGCGTTGCGCGCATCAGCGCCGCGCGCGACATCGCGTCCAAGACTGAGCGGTCTGCCGCAAGGCGCTCGATCGTCGCGGCCAAGGCGGTCGAATCGCCTGGCGGGACGAGCAGGCCGCATTGTTCGTCAATCTGGTATGGAATACCGCCCACTCGAGAGGCGACGACGGGAAGCCCGCAGGCCATCGCTTCGTACAACACCAAGGGCAAAGTGTCGGCCAGCGTGGGAAATACGAATAAATCGGACCACCGCATCAACGCCGCGACCTCTTCGTCGCGTAGACGGCCGGTGATGACGACTCGTTGTCCCTCTTTTAGCGCGCGCGCGAAGCCGTCGTAATCGACGGTACTCCGGCGCTCGCCGCCGACAATCAGCAGAAACGGGATACGCAGAGATGCAAATGCCTCAAATAGAACCGGCAATCCCTTGTTGGGCGTGTGATTGGCAAGGAACATGCAGACGATCTGCCGCGGGCTGCTTCGAATGAGATCGAATTTCCGTAGAACCTCGTCCTGAACGGCCGGATCGAGCGAAGCCGGCCGCTCGATCCCGTTCGGCACCGTAGGCATGAGTTCGCCGCGAAATCCCATGGCGCGAACAATGGGGCCGTCGGCCGGCGAAAGCAGAAGAACGGCGTCAGCACGCCGGACCGCTTGCGCGAGCGGCCGATAGACCAGCGTTAGCCATAACAATCGACGTAACGCGCCGAAGCCATAGATTTGGCCGCCGTTGGCAATCTCGTTGAAGCCATGCGTGGAGATGACATAAGGCATTCCCGCCCGGCGACAGGCCGCCGCGATGCGGCACAGTTCCAGGGCGGGCATGGGATTGTGCAGGTGGACGAGATCATAGCCCTCGGCCCGTACATAAGTATGGATATCAGAACGGTAGAATGGGGTCCGGTACCGCTGCGGAATGGTTGACCAGGGGAATCCGAGCGGAAGACGAACGCGCACGGGAAGGTGCCGCACGGCAGCATCGTGCGTTCGGTCGGGCATCATGCTGGCCACCGTGACACGGCAATGCGGGGCAAGCGCCGCGCTCAATCGCTCGGCCGCGCGTCCGGCGCCGCTGACCGAGAGGTGTGGAGGCGTCACGACGGCTGCCAGGACTTTCATCATTGATAAGGCGCCATCAGATTGTCGGCCAGATCGGGGTCGCGCCACAGATCGGCCAAGGCGTCGTCGATCGTGCGCTTCGGACGCCAGCCGAACATGGTTTGAATGCGCAGAACGTCCGCCGCGAGCACCGGCCGATCCACCGCGCGCAGCCGAAGCCTGTCCTGTTGCAGCGTAAAGGGGCATCCGCTGATGCGGCGGAGCTTGCGGGCGATGTCGCGCACCGAATAGGTGCGCGACGTGCCAAGGTTGACCGTGACAACCTCTCCCTGTGCCACCGTGCCGTCCAGGGCGGCCGCCGCAAAGCCGCTGGCGGCGTCTTTGACATGGATATAGTCCCGCTTCGAAGACAGATTGCCGATGCTGATGCCTGTGCGGCCGGCTTTGAGCTGGGCGATCATCTCCGGCAGCAGATGCGGATTGGTCTCGCCGGGGCCCACAACGTTGAACAACCGGATAATGACAGCCGGAAGCCCGCGCGCCTGGGCGAGATAGCGAACGTACTGCTCGCCCTGGAGCTTGCTGAAACCGTAGATGTCGGTCGGCTCGACAGGGGCGTCCGATTCAGAGTGCGGCCGCTGGTCGGGTTTGTACACCGCGCCGCTGCTCGCAAAGACAAAGCGGCATCCCGACGGACACGCGAGTATGGCGTTGACAGTCCCTGCCACGTTCGTCGACACGGCGAGCGCCGGATTGCCTTCGCATTCTGGAATGTAGTGGATGGCTGCCAAATGCACCATCACGTCGGGACCGAACTCGCGGGCAGCAGTCGCGATCGTCGCTGCATCGCGCACGTCGGCAACGAGGAACGAAACACGCCCGCGTTCCTCGGCCGAAAACCGGTTCGCGCCATAGCGCAACGAATCGATGACGCAGACCTCGTGCCGATCATAGAGCTGGCGGCAAAGTTCGCGGCCAACATAACCATTGCCGCCGGTGATCATAATCTTCATAGAGCGCAGGCCGTCTTGGAATGCTTACGTAGCAACGTCTGCTACATTCCCGGTCATGGTAACGCCTTCGGTGTGAATTGCCGCGATCCATAGGGAGTACTTCTCCGCGCAGAGAGACACGCATGCGCCTTCGTTTGCATCTCGATCGGCCAAACGGCCAACGAGGGCGATTCCTTCAAGCCGCGAGGCATCGGGCAGAGGGAACCGTCGACAAGCGCGCCTACGCCGCCACACATCAGCAGCGGTATGGTGCGCTTGCTCTCACATCGGCGCGCACAATCGTTGCGCGCTCGGCGCCAAATCAACAGGAGGCGCACGCCTCTAGTCTAGCTTCACAAGAACGAGGCCAACCGGCTTCGCCGCGCGGCTGAAGCTCTCTTCGGATCGAGTCCAGTTTTTTCGCGGACGAGGTAATCCTTCAGAGCGTTTCTCTGACCGAAATACACGACGGAACGCGCCGAAGGCGAGTGTAGGATTTTGACATTCATTGCTCCTATCTCAACCACATCAAAGAAGAAGTGCCGTGACACCGATCAGCATCTCAATCATCGGAGCCGGTCCCTACGGACTGGCTCTGGCAGCCCA
>DASTWX010000014.1:0-13546 GCA_035765795.1 Pseudolabrys sp.
TGTTCGGTGCCGAACTGATCCAGGCATTTCGCGAGTTCAAATCGATTTGGGACCCGCATTGGCGGATGAACCCGGGCAAGATCATCGACGCGCGTCCGCTCGACGCCGATCTCCGGCTCGGACCCGGCTACAACCCGCGTCAGGTCACGACGCATTTTAAGTTTGCCGAAGACGGCCATTCCTTCGCGCATGCGACGGAGCGCTGCTTCGGCGTCGGCAAATGCCGTGTGCTCGGCGGGCAAACCATGTGCCCGACTTTCCAGGTCACGCGCGAGGAGAGGCACTCAACTCGCGGGCGCGCGCACCTCCTGTTTGAAATGATGCGCGGCGACACGATCAAGGACGGTTGGAGGAGCGACGCGGTGCGCGAGGCGCTCGACCTCTGCCTGCAATGCAAGGGTTGCAAGCACGATTGCCCCGTCTCGGTGGACATGGCGACGTACAAGGCAGAGTTTTTGTCCCACTATTACGCGGGCCGCCTGCGTCCTCGCGCGGCCTACAGCATGGGTCTTATCTTCTGGTGGTCGCGGCTTGCGATGCTCGCGCCGGGGCTCGTCAATTCGGCGTTGCGTGCGCCGGCGATCGGTTCGGCGCTGAAATGGGTGACCGGCTTCACGCAAACGCGTGATGCGCCGGCCTTTGCCGCCGAAACGTTCCAGGATTGGTGGCTGCGGCAGTACCGCCCGCGCCAAGATGATCCGGCGCTACCGGCTGTGGTGCTCTGGCCGGATACCTTCTCCAATTATTTTCTGCCCGGCACGCTGAAAGCGGCGGCGCGCGTCTTGGAGGACGCCGGCTATCACGTCATCGTCCCGCAGGCGCGGCTCTGCTGCGGGCGGCCGCTCTACGATTACGGAATGTTGGACCTCGCACGCAGAAAGCTCGAGCAGATCCTGGAGGTGCTCCGTCCCGCGATCCGCGCCGGCGTGCCGGTCGTCGGCGTCGAGCCGAGTTGCCTTTCGGTATTCCGCGACGAAATGCCGAACCTTCTCGCCGGCGATGAGGACGCCGAACGCCTGTCGCGACAAGCAAAGACGTTGAGCGAGTTGCTCGTGGAGACGCCCAGCTGGCGACCGCCGCCGCTCAAACGCCAGGCAGTGCTGCACATGCACTGTCACCACAAGTCGGTGCTGAATTCGGATGCGGAGCGGAAGGTGCTTGCAGCGATGGGTCTGGAACTCCAGCAGCCGCCTGTCGGCTGCTGCGGCCATGCCGGCTCCTTCGGCTACGAGGCAGAGCACGCCCCGATCTCGATGGAGATTGCCGAGCAGGTTCTTCTGCCGGCGGTGCGCAAGGCGGTGACCGACACGCTGGTGATCGCCGATGGCTTCAGTTGCCGTCAGCAGATCCGCGACGGCGCCGGCCGCTGGGCCATGCATCCGAGCGAGGTCATCGCGCTTGCGCTGGATGCCCGCGACGCGGTCACTGACATCGAGCCGGAGCGCCGGTATCTGGAAAAGCCCGCCGAACTCAGCAAAACGACGCTTGCCGCCGCCGTCGTGGTCGGACTTGCTACGGGACTCCTCGTCTGGGGCATAAGACGGCAGCGAAGGGCCAGTTGATGCCGACGCTCCGGCGAGCCGAACTGATCCGCCTGTTGCGCGTTTAAAATTTGCCAGATCTACGCGGCAGCGTGTTCCGGCTCGAAGGATCAGACGAAAAGCGAGTAGTTGGACATGCAAAGCGGTTACGGCACGTTCGCGGCGCTTCTCGGAGGCATCGTCGCTTTAGGGGCGCTGTTGTTTATAGCGAGCGGCGGCGGCTTGGGCGGCAAGACCACCATCAACAGCGACCGCGATCTCCCGCCGATCGCCGATACGGCCAATTAGCCGCGCGCGAGCAGCGCGGCGGTGATCGCCACCCATTCCGCATCGAGGTCGCCACGCGCGGGCGGACGGCCCGCTTTGGCATACCAGTAATTGGCGTTGCCCTCGTCACCTTCGGTGCGGTGGAGAAAAGCGTGCACCCAGGCAGCCTCAGCACCCGCCCCGTCCATCACAAGCCGGTGCGCCTTATCCCAATCGCCCTTCTCTGCCCACCAGAGAGCGGCAAGCGGCGGCTCGATGCCGCGGGGCGGCATCTCATCGCGCAGGCTGTTGCTGAAGCCCCGGTAATCCAATTCCTTCTCGCGTCGCTCACCACCACTTTTGCGGCGTGAAGCGCCCAGCCGCCTGCTCGATCACCTCGCCGAGCGAGAACAGCGTGTCCTCGTCGAACGGCCGCCCGATCAGTTGGAGACCGAGCGGCAATCCCTGCTCGTCGAGCGCGGCGGGCACCGCCATGCCAGGCAACCCGGCCATGTTCAACGTCACCGTGAATATATCGTTCAGATACATCTCGACCGGATCGCCGCCGCCTTTCTCGCCGAGCCCGAACGCGGCGGACGGCGTGGCCGGCGTGAGCATGGCGTCGACGCCGGACGCGAACGCTTCCTCGAAATCCCGCTTGATCAGGGTGCGCACCTTCTGCGCCCGCAGATAATACGCATCGTAATAGCCGGCGGAAAGAACATAGGTGCCGATCATCACCCGCCGGCGCACTTCCTTGCCGAAGCCTGCGGCGCGGGTCGCCTCATACATATCGGTGATGTCGCGCCCTTCGACCCGCAGGCCGTAGCGTACGCCGTCGTAGCGGGCGAGATTGGATGAAGCCTCCGCCGGACACACGATGTAATAAGCGGGCAGTGCGAGTTTCGTGTGGGGCAGCGAGATGTCGACCAGTTCGGCGCCCGCCGCCTTTAGCCAGCTTCGCCCCTCTTCCCACATTTTTTCGATCGTCGCCGGCATGCCGTCGACACGGTATTCCTTCGGGATGCCGATGCGCAGGCCCTTCACCGACCGGCCGACCGCCGCCTCATAATTCGGCACGGCCAGATCGGCGCAGGTCGTATCTTTTGGGTCGGGCCCTGCCATCGAGCGTAACAAGATGGCTGCGTCGCGCACGGTGCGCGCAAAGGGGCCGGCCTGATCGAGCGAGGACGCAAAAGCGACGATGCCCCAACGCGAGCAGCGGCCGTAGGTCGGCTTCACGCCGACGGTGCCGGTGAATGAAGCCGGCTGGCGGATGGAGCCGCCGGTGTCGGTACCCGTGGCGCCCAGGCAAAGCCGTGCCGCGACCGCAACGGCCGCGCCGCCCGAAGAGCCGCCCGGCGTCAGCGGCATATTGGCGCCGCGCCGTCGCCAGGGCGAAATCACCGGGCCGAAGAACGAGGTTTCATTCGACGAGCCCATGGCGAACTCGTCATTATTGGTTTTGCCGAGCAGCACCGCGCCGTCGCGCCACAGATTGGCGCTGACCGTCGACTCGTAAGTCGGCACGAAGGTCTCGAGAATGTGCGAGCAGGCGGTGGTGCGCACGTTCGCCGTGCAGAACATGTCCTTGATGGCGAGCGGAATGCCCTCGAGCGGGCCCGCTTCGCCTTTGGCGATACGCGCGTCGGAAGCTTTCGCCATCTCGGCCGCGTAGTCGGGCGTCTCCAGCACATAGGCGTTCAACGCCCGCGCCTTCCCGATGGCGGCGATGTGCGCATCGGCCAGTTCGACAGCGGAAAAGCGCTTGCCCCTTAGCCCGTCACGCGCCTCGGCCAAGGTGAGCGCGGTCAGGTCACTCACGTTGGGCGTCCGTCCTCTGAGGTGCCAGCCGCTGCGTCGCCGGCTGGCAGTTCGGGCGCATCACAGGCGAGCACTTTATCGGCACGCGAAGGCTGCGCCTTGACCGAGGTCGCGGCGCGCTCCGCTTCTTCCACTTCCATCCAGAATGCCATCTCGCAGGCGAGGCACATATCTGACTACTATCCTTCCGTCATGGCCGGGCTTGACCCAGCCATCCATGTCCAACTGCACAAGATCCCCGGGTCTCGCTGCGCTCGCCCGGATGGCGGAATGATGTGCAAACACATCATTCCACCACCTTCGGGACCAGGAAAAGGTCATCGTCACTTAATGGCGCATTGCGGACGATCTCGTCGGCGATACCGCCGTCGGTCACCGCGTCCTCCCGCATTTTCATTCGCATGGGCGTGACCGAGGTCATCGGCTCGACGTCGGCGACGTCGACCGCCTGCAATTGCTCGACCCAATCGAGGATGGCGTTCAACTCACCTTGCAAATGCTCGATCTCATCATCCGCGACTGCGATGCGGGCAAGATGAGCGATGCGGCGAACGGTTTCGGCGTCAACGGACATGGAATTCCCGAGGAGGGTCGGCGCGCCGGCTATAGCAGAGGCTGGTTCGGGGCGGCAATGGAGGCATTCACGCCGCCTTCTGCGCGTGGCCCTCGCAGGCGTGCACCTCAATCGTCACATGCGATAGCCCGGAAATTCCCTGGAGACGCCGCTTGTAGACCGCCGGCGCCTTTGGACGGTCGGAGATCACCGCCGCAATGAGACCGACATGGCCGGGCCCGAGCCTCCAGAGATGGAGATCGCTCACTCTATCTCCGGATACCTCCAGCCGCGTACGGATCATGCTGACCAGCTTGCGATCGGGAACCATGTCGAGCAGCGCCGCGCCCGACGCGCGGATCAGCCCGACCGACCAAGCCAGGATCACACCGACGCCGACCAGCGCCATCGCGGGGTCCATCCAAACCCAGCCAAAGAAGCGACCGGCGAGTAGCGCGGCAATGGCGAGTACCGAGGTCAATGCATCGGCCAACACGTGGACATAAGCGGCACGAAGGTTGGTGTCGTGGTCGTGATGATGGTGATGTCCGCCACTGTGGCCATGCCCATGAGTATGTTCGTGACCATGATCGTGGTCGCCGTCGAACAAGAGCCATGCGCTGGCGAGATTGACCGCGAGCCCAGCGACGGCGAGCCACGTCGCCTCGCTGAAATCGATTGCAACCGGCGCGTAGAGCCGCGTCGACGCCTCGTACCCGATGAGAGCGGCTATCAGCGCCAGGATGACCGCGCTAGCGAACGCCGCCAACTCACCAATTTTCCCGGTACCGAAGGTAAAGCGCGTATCCTGCGCGTACCGCCGCGCGAGACGGTAGGCGAGCGCGGCGATCGCCAGCGCGCCGGCGTGCGTGGACATGTGCCAGCCGTCGGCCACCACCGCCATCGAGCCGAAAAGGGTCCCGCCGACGATCTCCGCCACCATCATGGCGGCGGTGAGCGCGACTACGAACCAGGTCCGGCGCTCATGGCGATTGTGCTTGGCGCCGAGAAAAACGTGGCTGTGCTGCCAGCCTTCGAGCGAATGGTTGTGCATCGGGGGCTCTCAACAGGGTCAGTCAGGGCCGGCGTTCTTTTCCGCCGCTTAGGTCGGTCTCCATCAAGCCGCGCGCAAGACCCTAAACCGGCCAGTCGCCGCATGAGAGCTTCCGCTGATCGGCCAGTTCGCCGCGAGTTCCGGTCAAACCGTAAACGGCTTTCCCTTCTCTGGGACGACGATTTTGGTGTTGCTGCCTTTCATGGCAGCGGCAAACTTGTCGGCGTTCGGCTCGATAATGGGAAAGCTGCCGTAATGGCAAGGGATGACGGACTCGAGCTTGAAGAAGCGCTTCACCGCGAAGGCGGCGCTCTCCGGGCTCATGGTGAAGCGGTCGCCGATCGGAACCATGGCGACCTTGGGCTGGTGCAATTCATTGATGAGAGCCATGTCGCCGAATACGTCCGTGTCACCCATGTGATAAACCGTTGGCTCGCCCTGAGCCTTGATGATGACACCGTTGGGATTGCCGAGATAGATCGGAACGCCATCCTTGATGTCGCCGGACGAATGGTCGGCGCGCACCAGAGTGACCGTGAAGCCGCCCTGCTCGGTCGTGCCGCCGGTGTTCATGGGATCGAATTTCTCCAGCCCCTGCCCCGCGAGCCACATGCAGAGATCGAAATTGGTGATCACCGGCGCGCCGGTTTGTTTCGCGATATCGAGCGTGTCGCCGACGTGATCCGAGTGTCCGTGTGTCAACACGATATGGGTCACGCCTTTGATCGCCGCCGCCTTGTCCGAAACGAAAGCCGGATTGCCGGTGAAAAATGGGTCGATGAGAACCGCTTTGCCCGCGAAATCGAGCCGAAAGGCGGAATGCCCGTACCACGTGATCTGCATCCGTTGATCTCCCTTCAATATCCGATCAGCGACTATAGCCAGCCGTCGCGGCGTTGTCGCAACCTCCCGCGGCATGCTACGGCTCGCTCATGGCTGTCATATTGCCGCTGGTCCAAGCTGCGCGCTACTTTCCGCCGCGCGGAGCGCTCATCGGGCTCGACCTCGGGACAAAAACAATTGGCGTCGCCGCCTCCGATCCGAGCCGTAAACTGGCCATTGGCATCGAGACTATTGCGCGCAAGAATTTCACCGCCGACGCGCATCGGCTGCTCACAATGGTGGCCGAGCGCAACGCCGTTGGGCTGGTGCTTGGGCTGCCGGTCAACATGGACGGCTCCGAAGGCCCGCGCGCGCAGTCCACGCGCGCCTTCGCCCGCAATCTCGGCAAGCTCATCGACTTGCCGCTTGCGCTGTGGGATGAGCGGCTCTCGACCGCGGCCGTCGAACGCGACTTGATCGCCGCCGACGTCAGCCGCAAGAAGCGCGCGGCCGTGATCGATCAGCACGCCGCCGCCTTCATTCTGCAAGGCGCGCTCGATCGCTTGGCGAGATTGAACGGCTGAATTGGCCAGGAGTCGGTGAGAGCGGATGCGGGCGGACGCAAAGTCCGCCCGCATCTTGCCTGGCCGGTATCACCGATTAATAGCCGCAGGCCGCGTAGTCCAAGCCCTTGCCGTAACTACCCTCCGTGGCGCAATCCTCCACGGAACTCGGGCCAGCGTAGTACGGCGCGGCCGCGTACGCGTCATACCCCGGCTGATAAGCCATACCCGGTGCTGGCGCATAGGCATAAGCTCCGTAACCCGGCTCGGTGTAGCCGAACGACGGGCCAGAGCTTGGCGCAGACGCGTAGGGCCCTGGGGCGTAGCCGTAGCCATACATCGGAGTCGAGCCGTATGCGTACCCTGGTGCATAAGCATTGGCCGCCGCGGCGCCAACCGCCGCGCCGGCCCCGACCCCTCTCGCTGCGTGCGTCCTGCTTTGCCAAGCCTGGCTAGGGATCGACATGCCGATCGCAAGCATACCGGCCACTGAAGCAGCCGCTAGATATTTCAATGTGCGTCGCATAGTGCCTCCTTCCATCATCATCATCTTCTTTCTGTGGCTGTCCACGTCGGACTTCCAAGTCCGATCAATGATGGATGAGCGAGTCCGTTCCTGTGCGATGCAGCACAACATTCACGATCGCGTGCACTGACGAGGATATTGATCTTCTGTTTACGTCACAGCGACCCGATGCTTCACATGCCGGACCGAGGCGCGGAGAGAGCGGGGCAAAGCCCGCTCTCGTTGACTGAAGGGAAGGTTATGTAATCTTTCGCACACGAGCTCGTTGCTCGGTGCCTGTCGTGCAGAGAGAGTCAGTGGTTACAGGCGCCGTAATATCCGTAGCCTTTGGTGCTGTTGGTCACATGCCAGCATCGATGCGGGCGATAGACCGGAACAGCCGCGTAAGTCGGCGCCGGCCGGACATACACGGGCGTAGGACGGTAGGCGTAAGGACCGCCGTAATAATACGGGCCGGGCGCGGAATAGCCGTAGCCATAGTAGGGAGCGTAATAGCCATTCGCCGCGCTCGCCGCGGCTGCGCCGACCAGCGCGCCGGCGCCGAAACCGATGGCCGCCGCCGCATTCCGCCCATGCGCCGCCTGACTCGGAACAGACATCCCGATGGCGAGCAGTCCAGCGGCGGAAATAGCCGCTGCATATTTGAGAATTCGCGTCATTGAGGATCCTCCATGTGACGTTCCCAGCACCCACGTCTTGGGCACTTACGTGCCCAACCGTGGAACACCGGGACCAGTTCCAACTCTCCGCCAGGCGCGATGTGGAACGCGCATGGCCGCCGCACGGCGAAACGTGTCGAAAACACGGCACCACCGATGAGCGAAAGCCGCCAGCCGTGTGTTGCCGTCTATCAGGGGCTTGTGGACGGGGCCTTGCACCACTTGCCGCAGTGCCGGCATGCGCCTATAGGGGTGCCTTTAATGAACATTGCGCCGAAAACAACTTTTGTCCTCAGCCAGCGCCACTTGTTGGGGATCGAGGGGCTCTCGCGCGACGATATTTCCGGCCTGCTGGACCTTGCCGAGGATTTCGTCGAACTCAATCGCCAGATCGAGAAGAAGCGCGCCTCGCTGCGAGGACGCACGCAGATCAATTTGTTCTTCGAAGCCTCAACCCGCACGCAAATGAGCTTCGAACTGGCCGGCAAGCGGCTCGGCGCTGACGTGATGAACATGTCGACGTCATCTTCGTCCATGCGCAAGGGCGAGACGCTCATCGACACCGCTGTCACGCTCAACGCTATGCATCCTGATATCATCGTCGTGCGCCACCACGCCTCCGGCGCAGTCGAGTTGTTGGCGCGCAAAGTGGACTGCGCGGTGATCAATGCCGGCGACGGTGCTCACGAGCATCCGACGCAAGCTTTGCTCGACGCTCTCACCATTCGCCGCAACAAGGGGCGCATCGAAGGACTGACGGTGGCCATCTGCGGCGATATCCTGCATTCGCGCGTCGCCCGCTCCAATATCATCCTGCTCAACGCGATGGGCGCGCGCGTTCGGGTCGTCGCACCGTCCACTTTGCTGCCGCCGGGCATCGAGCGGCTCGGCGTGGAGGTCGCCCGGGACATGCGCGAGGGATTAGCCGGAGCCGATATTGTCATGATGCTGCGGCTGCAGCGCGAACGCATGAACGGCTCTTACGTGCCGTCGCTATCGGAATATTTCCATTATTTCGGGCTCGACGAAAAGAAGCTCGGATACGCCAAGCCGGACGCATTGGTCATGCACCCCGGGCCGATGAATCGCGGCGTCGAGATCGACAGCATCGTGGCCGATGGCGCTCAGTCGCTCATCCGACAGCAGGTCGAGATGGGCGTCGCGGTGCGCATGGCGGTACTCGAAGCCTTGTCGCGGAATTTGCCGAATGCGTGAAAACCCCCACAGTCATTCCGGGGCGCGGACGAAGTCCGCGAACCCGGAATCCAGCACTATGCGCTCATACACCGCCCCTGGATTCCGGGCCCGCTCGCTTGCGCTCGCGTCCCGGAATGACAGGCTCGTAGTCCATGCTCTCTGAGCGCCGCCCCATCCTGCTCGCCAACGCGCGCATCGTCGATCCCGCGCGCGAACTCGATTTCCCGGGCGACCTGCTGATCGCCGATGGCGTCATCCGCGATACCAAGAAGGGCATCGGCGCTGCGGGCGTGCCCGAAGGCACCGAAGTGATCGATTGCCGCGGCAAGCTGATCGCGCCGGGCTTGATCGACATGCGCGCCTTCATCGGCGAGCCGGGCGCGGCCAATCGCGAGACCTTCGCCTCCGCGAGCCAGGCGGCCGCCGCCGGCGGAGTCACTACCATCGTCTGCCAACCTGATACGTCGCCTGCGATCGACGATCCCGCTACGGTTGACTTCGTGATGCGCCGCGCGCGTGACACCGCGATTGTCCACGTGCACCCGATGGCGGCGATCACCAAAGGCCTGCACGGCGAGGAGATGACCGAGATCGGTCTCCTCAAAGCCGCCGGCGCGGTGGCCTTCACCGATGGCGAGAAGAGCGTGACCAACGCGCAGGTGATGCGCCGCGCGCTCACTTACGCCGGCGACTTCGATGCCTTGATCGTGCACCACACCGAGGATCCGAAACTGGTCGGAGACGGGGTGATGAACGAAGGCGAATTCGCCGCCCGCCTCGGGCTGCTCGGCATTCCGAAGGCCGCTGAAACGGTGATGCTCGAGCGCGACGTTCGCCTCGTCGCCCTGACAGGCGGGCGCTACCACGCGGCGTCCGTGACCTGTGCCGACTCGCTGGAGGTGCTGGCGCGGGCCAAAGACGCCGGCTTGGCCGTCACGGCCTCGGCGTCCATCAATCACATCACGCTCAATGAAAACGACATCGGGCCCTACCGCACTTTCCTCAAGGTAGCGCCGCCCCTGCGTACCGAGGATGATCGCAAACGGCTGGTGGAAGCACTCGCCTCCGGTCTGATCGACGTCGTGATGTCGGATCACAATCCGCAGGATGTCGAGACCAAGCGGCTGCCCTTCGCGGAAGCCGCGCCCGGCGCCATCGGGCTCGAAACCATGCTGACCGCCGGCCTGCGCCTTGTGCACAATGGCGAGATCGAGTTGATGGCGTTGCTGCGCGCCATGTCGACGCGGCCCGCCGAACTGCTCGGCCTGCCTGGCGGAACTTTGCGCGTCGGCGCACCGGCGGACGTCATCGTCATCGACCTCGATATGCCTTGGCTGCTCGATCCCGCCGAACTGAAATCCAAATGCAAGAATACACCGTTCGACGAAGCCCGCCTGACCGGGCGGGTGGTGCGCACTATCGTCGGCGGGCGTACCGCTTATGAATATGTGTGACTCTCAATTGTCATTCCGGGGCGCTCGTGAAGCGAGCGAACCCGGAATCCAGAGGCAACGCGTATGCATCTGGATTCCGGGCCCGACGCTTCGCGTCGTCCCGGAATGACAGGATAGCGTATGCCGACCGCCCTCGCCTTCCTCTTTGGCTACTTGCTCGGCTCGATCCCGTTCGGCTTGATCATTACGCGGGCAGCCGGTGGCCCCGATGTGCGCACCGTCGGCTCGGGCAATATTGGCGCCACCAACGTGCTGCGCACCGGCAGCAAAAAGCTCGCCGCGGCAACGCTGCTCGGAGATATGCTCAAGGGCGCGGTGGCGGTGCTGGTGACGATATATGTCGTGCGCACTGACTCCCTCGCCGGCGCCTCTTATGCGCCGCTGGCCGCCGCGCTCGGCGCCTTCCTCGGCCACCTGTTCCCGGTCTGGCTCGGCTTCAAAGGCGGCAAGGGCGTCGCGACCTATATCGGCGTGCTGTTCGGCCTCTTTTGGCCAGCCGGACTGGTCTTCTGTGCCGTCTGGCTCATCGTCGCCTTTCTATCCCGTTACTCTTCACTGGCCGCGCTTGTCGCCGGCGCGGTAACACCGGCTGCGCTCTATCTGATGCATGTGCCAGATATCGCTTTGCTCTTCGTCGTGCTCAGCGCGCTATTGTGGGTGACGCATCGCGCCAACATCGCGCGCCTGCTCGCGGGCAGCGAGAGCAAGATCGGGGCAAAGCATCGAGGACCCTCTCAATCCAACTGAGCGCGGATGGCCTCGACGCCTGCAAGTGTAAGCAGGATGAGTTCGGAATCGAGCGGAAGCTCTTGCGAGGACAATTTTGCGACGACGACTTGCCGCGTGCGGTCGACGAAGAGGTACTGTCCATGCACGCCCAAGGCAAACAGGAGAGGACGGACGCCGCGGACGACGTACCATTTATGACGGTAATGCATGGAGAGATTGGGAAAATAGCCGGCAAAATCGCCGTGGTCCCAGGCTTCAGTGTCGCCGTGCTCCGTGATTTCATCGATCCAGGATACGGGAATGACCGCCGTCCCGTCGCGCCGGCCGCTTTGCACGATGAGTTGGCCGATCCGCGCAAGATCCATCGCAGTCGCGCAGACGCCGCCGGCGCAACGCGGCGCGCCCAGCCGGTCGACGGTTATGTAAGCGCTTCGCTCGGCGCCCATCGGCTGCCAAAGCTGCGTGCTCACAAGATCGGCGTAGCGCGTGTTGGTGACCCGCTCGATGATCCAGCCGAGAAGATCCGTATTTGGCGATACATAGCGGAAGCGCCCGCCATGCGGCCCGTCGCTTTGCTTGAAGTTCCGAAAAAAGCTGCGCATGTCCGACAACGGATCGCCCGGCTCTCTCGGATTCCAGCCATGCGACTTGCGGTAGTCGACGATCATCCCGGACGTCGCGAGATAGTCCTCATCGAAGTGGATGCCGGCGCGCATGTCGAGAAGATCGCCGACGGTCGCGCCGGCGAAAGCCGTGTCACCAAGCTCGGGGATCACATCGGCCACGCCGCGGTCGAGATCGAGAACGCCTTTTTCGATCAAAATACCGGCGATGATTCCAAGTAAGGATTTCGAGACGGACATCAGAATGTGCGGGGTGTGCCGCGTCATGCCATGCGCATATGCCTCGTGAACCACCCCTCCACGGTGCAGAATGACTATTCCGTCGGTGTCCGTCCCGCGAAGGAAGGATTCGAA
Source organism: Pseudolabrys sp. (assembly GCA_035765795.1). Lineage (GTDB taxonomy): Bacteria > Pseudomonadota > Alphaproteobacteria > Rhizobiales > Xanthobacteraceae > Pseudolabrys. The sequence continues at coordinate 12,146 of DASTWX010000014.1, forward strand.
ATCGAAACGCTTGCCTTTGTGCTCGAAAGTAATCCGCGAAAGATCATCGGGTCTCGACGGCAGCTGCCAAACCGCGTTTGGCGCGTTGGGAATGTCGGCGCTGGGCACGATTTCCCGAACGTGCTGGAAACCCCAAACATGGAACGGAGGCGACCGCCAGTTCGCGAGCGTGACCTGGGCCTCGGGCTTGGGCGGAAAACCCTGCATCATGTCAGGAGGGCCGGCCGCCGCTTTGCTTCAGGTACCAATCGAGAATCTGCTCGCCGTCCCATGTCGTCACGCCTGGCTTGGCCAATAGCTGCGCATATATCCGCTCCACATCTGCGATACGGTGTGGGGAACCTGATAGATAGGGGTGGTGCGCAATCGACATGATCTTCGCGCGCTCGGTCGATTCGGCATACAGGCATTCGAAGAACGCCAAGGAGCGCACGAACATCTCTTCCGACTGATGATGCTGCAGCGCCATTATAACGATGTCGTGCAGTTCGAAATTGTAAGGCAGCGCGACAATGGGACCGTGGCGGGTCTTCAAGGTCACCGGTTCGTCGTCGCACGCCCAGTCGCCGATGTATTCGACGCCGGCCTCCTTCAGATAATCGAGCGTCTCGAAAGTTTGGGTCAGGCCGGGGCCGAACCATCCGCGCGGTCTCTTGCCGGAGAACTTCTCGATGACTTCGAGCGAGCGCAAAATGATCTCCCGCTGGTCCTCGAGCTTGTGCATCGGCTGCTGGTCGTAGCTGTGCGCATTGAGCTCCCAACCGCTATCGAGGCACGCCTTGACGACGCTCGGGTAGGTCTCGCAGACTTTGGCGTTCAACGTGACGGTCGGCCGGACTCCTAAGCGGTCAAAAAGGCGCCTGATGCGCCAGAAGCCGACACGCATGCCGTATTCATGCCAGCTCCAATTCGGATGATCGGGCTGTTGCGGCTGACCTTGTGGCGGGGATATGACCATGCGGGCCATCGGCCTCGAAATATCCCAGTACTCGAGCGCAAGAACGGGCCAGATGACGGTTCGAATCCCTTCCGGAAATCGCAAAGGCGGACGCTCTGCAATGCCGCTGAAGGACAAGCGTTCGGTCGGTAACATTCCATCTTTAACCATTGCGCGCTCGGATATTGTGTAGGGGGAAGATCAATTTTCCCATGAAAAATAATTTCGTGCAAACGCAACTCCGGAAGTGAATATTCTGCAGTAGACCATCATGGGAAGGGCCGTGTGGGGGGAGGCGGAGTGATCGACGGCGGCAAAGTCAGCGACGAAGAGCGGCTCGATCGGTTGAGGCTGATCCGCAGCGACAATATCGGCCCGCGCACCTTCGGCGAGCTTCTCCGTCGTTTCGGCAGTGCCGAGGCGGCGCTGCGGGCACTGCCGGACATCGCCCGCCGTGGCGGCGC
>DASTWX010000015.1:0-3267 GCA_035765795.1 Pseudolabrys sp.
CGGGTTGTAGAACAAGCGGCAAATGTAATCGAAGCTCTCGATGCTGTAGGGCGTCTTGCTCATGTGCGGCTTCAGCAAGAGCGGCGTCGAGGAGGTAACTCCGATCGTATAGCCGTCCGGATCCGCCGCGGCCATGGCGGCTGTTCCGATGGCGCCGCCGGCGCCGGCCCGGTTAGTGGCCGTGACGGTCTGACCTAATTGCTGGCCGAGCGCGTCCGCAAGCACGCGGGAGGCGATATCGGTCTGCCCGCCGGCCGTGAATGGCACGATCAGTGAGATACTCTTCTCGGGGTAATTCGCCGCGAAAGATGACGCACAGGCAAGCGATGCTGCGCAAACGCCGCCGATGAGAAGCGATAGTACTTGACGCATTCCGACCTCCGTCTGTCTCGTGCCAATGAGCGCCGGCCAGGATGTTCATGGCTTGCGAACGCCGACCGTCGCGCGAATAGCTTCGGTCTTTTTCGGAAACCTGACCGCGGACGTTTCGCCGCTGCGACTCTTAATCACGATCTTCAACGCAGCTTCGATGAACCCGCCGATGAAATTAGATCACATTGCAAAAGCAACGTGAAGAAAAACGTTTATCTGCCAACGCATGATTCATGCCTGCGCTCTATTGACTTCGGCAGAGCGTCCAATTCATAGTCACGTTTTATAAACTAGAACGGCGTTCCGATTATCGGAACACTGCTACTTGCCATCGAGCAGGAGGAGCCCGGCGATCTCCGCGCCACCGATCCGGTGGCGGCGAGATTATTCGACGGCCTGCCGAACGAATTGCGAAGCGGAGCGGAGGCGTTCGATCGAATGGAATCAGTTACAGGCCTTGAATGCATTCGGTGCGGAGCGCTTTATCCGCCGGTGCACCATAGCGAGGACTGCCCACGCTGCCGGGCGGAGGCTCCAAGCAATCTGGCCGTGGCTTATCATGCCTCGATGCGGAGACCGCGCGCGAAGCCGGCAAGCGGTCCCGCCTCAAGCCTATGCCGCTACGATGACATGCTGCCGGTTGGCGGAGCCGACGTCATCAGTCTCGGCGAGGGCAATTCGCCTTTGCACTGTCTGGAGCGAACCGGCCGCACGCTGAAAATCGATCATCTCCTGGCCAAAGACGAGACCCGCAATCCCACCTGGTCGTTCAAGGATCGGCTTGCCTGCATGGCGGTGTCAGTCGCCAAGAAGCTGGGAGCGCGGGTCGTCGTATCAAGCTCGACCGGCAATGCCGGCGCTTCCGCCGCCGCCTATGCAGCCAAGGCCGGCTTGTCTTGCGTCATCTTTACGACCACGGGCGCCGTCGGGCCCCTCATGACGCAAATGCGGGGATATGGCGCGACGGTGCTCCCGCTGGAAAACAAGGCGGATCGTTGGATTTTGATGCAAGAGGTGGTGAAGAAATACGGCTGGTTTCCGACTTCCCCTTTCTTTGCGCCGGTGGTCGGAAGCAACCCCTACGGTATTGAAGGCTACAAGACCATCGCCTATGAAATCGCCGAGCAGATGGACTGGCAGGTGCCCGATTGCTGCGTGCTTCCGGTTTGTTATGGCGATGCACTGCTGGGCATGTGGCGCGGATTCGAGGACATGCGTGCTTTCGGCTGGACGGACCGCAGCCCGCGCATGATCGCAGCGGAAATTTACGGCTCGTTGAGCATGGCCCTGAAGAACGGCGGCGACAGCCTTCCCGACATGCCGCAGACCCACGAGACGGTCGCCAAGTCCACCACCGCGACGCGAAGCACCTTCCAGGCGCTGGACACCATCCGCCGGTCGGGCGGGACGGCAAGCGTGGTCGGCAACGCCGAGATCATGCGGTGGCAGCAGCAGCTTGCGCGCGAGGAAGGTCTCTATGTCGAGCCGGCCTCGGCCGGCGCGATCGCGGCGATCGCGAAATTGCGCGCGGAGGGACAGATCGCGGCCAGCGACAAGGTGGTGGCGCTGCTGACGGCAAGCGGGTTGAAGGACCCGGCGGCGACAGCGGCCGTGCAAGGCGACTTGCCGACCTTTCCCGGCGATGTGAAGAGCGCGTTGGCCAAGCTTCGGGCCATGAACCTGATCCCAGGATAGATCACAGCATGAGCGAGACACATTATTCGATCTGCGTCGTCGGCGGGACGGGAGCGGAGGGCGGCGGCCTCGCGCTGCGCTGGGCCCATGCCGGCCATCGTGTCACCATCGGCTCGCGCGATGCGGCGAAGGCGCGCGAAGCCGCGCGTGAGCTTAACGCCATCCTCGGAACCGAATCGCTCGCCGGCGCGGAGAGCGGCGCCGGCGTCGCCGCATCCGATATCGTCGTGCTCACGGTCCCCTTCGCTGCCCAGATCCCGACGGTGACGGCCCTCAAGGAGCAGCTTGCCGGCAAGATCCTGATCGACGTAACCGTGCCGCTCGTGCCGCCAAAGGTTTCCCGGGTGCAATTGCCGCCGACGGATTCCTGTGTGGTCGCCGTCCAGCAAGTGCTCGGCAGCGACGTCCGCGTGGTGTCCGCGTTTCAGAATGTCTCGGCGCACAAACTCAAGAAGCTCGGCCAAAGCATCGACTGCGACGTTCTGGTGGCGGGCGACGACAAGCAGGCGCGCGCCGTCGCCATCGCCCTTGCCGCCGACGCGGGCTTGCGCGGCATCGATGTCGGACCGCTCGCCAACTCGGTGGTTGCCGAGAGCCTGACCTCGGCGCTGATCTGGATCAATCGCACGTATAAGCTCCCGGACGCCGGCATCCGCATTACCGGCCTCGCACCGGCCGGCGGGCCGGCGGAAGGGCGATGACCACGGATGGGTTGTTGCTGAGGCCGCTGCGCGGGGTTCCGGCCATCAAGGAAGGCGCCGACCTCGCGCAGGAAACTCTCGACGCGCTCGACCGGACGGGCGAGCGCCTGGGCGCGGGCGATGTGCTGGTCTACGCGCAAAAGATCGTCTCCAAGGCCGAAGGCCGCGGCGTCGCCCTCAATAGCGTCTGCCCATCGGCTCGGGCCATTGCGCTTGCCGAGCAAACCGGCAAAGACGCCCGCCTGGTGGAACTCATCCTGCGGGAATCGACCGACGTCCTGCGCCAGCGCGAAGGATTGCTGATCGTGCGGCACCGGCTCGGGTTGAAGCTCGCCAATGCCGGCATCGACGCCTCCAACGTGGACGCCGGCCACGTGCTGCTGCTGCCGCTCGATCCGGACGCCTCGGCTGCCCGCATCCGCGGCGATCTGCGCACCCGCGCCGGTGTCGATGTCGGCGTGCTCATCATCGACAGTATCGGCCGGCCCTGGCGCATGGG
>DASTWX010000016.1:0-20482 GCA_035765795.1 Pseudolabrys sp.
GCTCGTGCGCCGGATAGTCATTGCCGGTGGCGGTGGCGTATTCGACGGTGCCGTGATCGGCCATGGGATCTGATCTCCGGGGGATCGATAAGGGAGGCTGGCGCAGCGATTAGCGCAATTGGGCGGGAAGGGCAACGCCGACGGTCACGTGCCCGTGGAGCCCGTCAGGCCTGCCTGCGCCAGGGCGGCGCTTTGCCGCGCGGCCACTCGCTCCACGGTGAAATCGGCGATCGCCTCATTGAACAATTTGAAAAAATTCAGCTCCGCGTTCAGGTGAAGGAACACGGCGCCGAGACCGACGGCGGCCCGATCCATGAAGACGAATTCGCGCGGCACGGTCACCGGTCCTTTGGCCTTCAGGGCCTGATGAACGCGGAAGGCTTCCTTGCGTCCATAGTCGGACGGCTTCACGCCATCGGCAATGCTGCGCACGCGATCATCGAGCAATGGGCCGTAAATGAACCGCGCCCAGATGTTGAGCGTGTCGATGAGGTCGCGAGTAAGCTTCTTGAAGCCCCACGTTTCATAAGCGTGCACGATCAGCGCGTCATCGCCATGCAGCAGGCCATGATAAAGATCCACGACGCCGCCGGCAAAACTCGGCGGAAAGATGCGGATGCAGCCATAGTCGAGCAGATTGATGCCCGCCGGTTCGCCGCTCTCGTCGGCAGAGACGGTATAGTTGCCGAGATGCGGGTCGCCATGGATGACGGCGTAGCGGCTGAACGGTAGCCACCAGGCAGTGAACATGGCCGCGCCCAGCCGATTACGGGTCTCAAGCGATGCTTTCTTGTGGGCAAGCAGGCGCGTGCCTTCGAGCCAATCGAGCGTCAGCAGCCGCCCGGTCGATAATTCGGGCCATACGTTCGGCACACGAATGGCCGGCGCGTCGGCCAGCATGGCACGATAAAGTGCCACGTGTTTCGCCTCGCGCCTGTAGTCGAGTTCTTCACGCAGCCGCGCGGCAATCTCGATGCCGATCTCCGAGGTATCGAGGGCCGGATCGAAGCGCCTGCGCAAGGTCAGCAACCACTTGAGCTGGCTCAGATCGGCCTCCACAGCCGACTGCATGTCGGGATATTGCAGCTTGCACGCAAGCTGCGTGCCATCGTGGGCGCGCGCGCGATGCACTTGGCCAAGCGAGGCGGCGGCCGCCGGCTGATGCTCGAATTCGGCGAATTTCTTTGCCCATTCAGCGCCGAGTTCGGCCTGCATGCGGCGCCTGACGAAAGCCCAGCCCATCGGCGGCGCCTGGCTTTGCAGCTTGATCAGTTCGTTGGCGTATTCGGGCGGCAATGCGTCTGGGATGGTGGCGAGCAGTTGCGCCACCTTCATGATCGGCCCCTTCAAGCCGCCGAGCGCGGCCGTGAGCGCGATGGCGTTGCCGGTCCGATCGGCCGGACGGCCGAGCATGCGCTGGCCGGCTATGCGCGCGGCGACGCCGCCGACGTTCGTCCCTACCCGCGCATACCGGCGGGCGCGGGCGGAAAGTCGATTCTTCTCGGGGTCATCGGTGGGCAACATGGACAAACTCACCGGCAGCATGTAGTCGCGACCAGCGGCAAAGATAAGTCTGGCTTTTCACGACTTGGGCCAGTTATCCTTTATCCACCGCGCGAGGCTTTCTTCGCTCACTTCGCCCGCCGCAAGGGCGAGGATGATTGCCGCCGCCTCTGCCTCGGGTACGACGAAATCGACGCCGTTGATGCCGAGAAATGTATAAATGGCCAACAGCGAAGCTCGCTTATTCCCATCAACAAACGGGTGATTCTTTGCGAGTCGATAACCGTAGGCGGCTGCAAGCTCAGGCAGCCCCGCCTTCTCGTAAGCCCATTTGTTACGGGACCGATCGAGAGCGGACTCAAGCATCCCAGAATCGCGAACTCCCGCCGAGCCACCGTGAATTGTGATCTGTTCATCGTGGATGGCGACGATCATCGGGATCGTCAGCCAGTCGGGCTCGCTCACTTCGCAAGCTCGGCAAGCGCATTGCGATAAATCTTCATTCCGCGCCGAGCCACTTCCATGGCCTTCTCGAACTTGGGATCGTACGGCGTAAAGCGAATACCGCCTTCGGGCGTGACACTGGCGTAAAACGTGTCGCCGACACTCAAATTGAGGCGCGCCATAAGCTCCTTCGGAAGAATCATCCCGGTGGAATTACCCACCTTTTTCAATTGAACGACCCCGACAGGTATACCGCGCGGGTCGGCTTCTATTTTCTTCTCAATCGACATATTTCGCTACCTTCGTTGTACGAAATGTATAACATCGTTTTACGTTCCGTACAACTTCCGAGCTCAGAAGCTTCGTCTATTTTGCCGGTTCCGATGGTTCCAACGCGTAACCAAGAGACGACACATCCGATCCAGTCCCCAGAACACGGGTTTCACCTCGAAACCGAGCGCAAACAACGGCAGGTAAGCATCTTGCCGAAGATGGAAAGCGGTCTCGGCATCGGGCATGCATGGCGGCCGGCCTACGTGCTACCCTTATGCCGAGGGGCGGGTCATGAGACGAGCCATTGCGACGACGGTTGTCGCCGGCCTTGCGGTCTTTTTATGGATGCCCGCCGAAGCGGGCGCTGCGTCGGATATATCGGATGCTGCCGCCTGCTTGACACACCCTACGCTGACATGCGCCGCCGATCTCGCGCTGGCGGTGAGCACCGGCAGCCATAATAACTATGAGCGCGCGCAGCTGGTCGTACGCACGGGCGAGCGGTTGAAGGACCTTGCCGCCCGCAAGGCCTATCTCGACCGGGTCGCGGCGCGGTTTTTCGCCGGAGCATCCACCGGACGGGACCTGCTCGATCGGGAGCGGCGCGTCACCGATATCGCGGCCGCCATCATGGCCGGCGACGACACAAGGGCCGCCCGGCGGCTCGGCGAAGTAGAAGACCACTTCCAGCGCTGGTGGGAAACACTGGCCGACGTCATGCACGTCCTTGCAAACGCCGGCAGGCCCGACCTCGCCGACGCCACCGAGACCAGATTTCACCGCGTGGTCAACGTCAATATCACGGACGCGCTCGGCCGCAAGCTCGGCAGCGGAGTCCGCGATACGCGGGCGCCGCTCGCGCGTGCGCTGGTGAGTTGCTCCTGCGGCCGCGATCCTCTGCCGATGATACCGACGCTGCATAGGCAACAGGTTCGCCTGGACCTTGCTCCCATCCTTTACGCCCGCCGCCATGATGTGGAAGGTCTCACATCGTTCCTGACGCGGGAGTTCGGGAGCCTCGCGAAGGTCAAGGACAAGAGGCAGCGCCAATGGGTCGGATATTCGTTCGGCCTTATGCTGCTCGAGCTGCCGCTGCGCGATATTCCGGCGGCGCTGCGCAAAAGACCTGCTTGGCTGACCGCGGACAATTTCGAACGGCCCGGTTCCGGCATGCAGATCAATTCGAATATCTATGGCGACGTGCTGGCACGCGCGGTCAAGACCGGCGACCGCGCCGCCGTTGCCGCCCTTGTGAAGCTGCGGCGGCGTGGCGACATCGTATGGTTGTCGGACATGAAGATCGAGTCGCCCGGCTCCGCAAGAGCGGATGACCTCTTGCCGAAGCCTGAGCGCGACCACGTCCGCGTGCTGAGGGCAAAATTCACGCTGGCACACGGCGACGCCCACAAGGGGCTAGCCGAAGCCATGCACACCTCGATAGCCCGCATCTGGCGCAATCCGCATACTAATGTCGAGGAAGGGCACGATTTCGAAGAGAACGTGCTGGAGCCGTTGCTCACACGCGGCGCCTTCGACGTGGCGGAGGAAGCCGTCAGCCGCCTGCGTGATCCCGATCTCCGCGAGGCCCTGCGGGGGATGATCGCTACCGCCCGAACGAACGCTGCAAACTCGGCGCCCAAGGACGCGGCATCAAAGCTTGCCGCGCTGTGGAAGACCTATCAGCAGGCAAAGACCGATCCGAAGGCCGATCCCCGCCCAGGCCAGACATTTTTGTTCGCGGTTCGCGACCTGATCGCCGCCCAGCCGGACGCTTTTCCCTTGAATGAGCGATCCGTTCCGTTCGTCCCCACGAAAGTGGGGACCCAGAAGCAAAGTCCTGGATTCCCGCTTTCGGGAGAATGAGCGGAATGCGTCTCTAGCCCAGCGCCTCCAGCTCGGTGATCAAATTGGCAATCACATTGAGCCCGCCGTCCCAGAACGTCGGGTCGCGCGCGTTGAGGCCGAAGGGGGCGAGCAGCTCGGAATAGTGCTTGGTGCCGCCGGCCGAGAGCATTTCAAGGTAACGCTCGGCGAAGCCCGACGCGGACTTCTCGTAAACCGCATAGAGCGAATTCACAAGGCAATCGCCGAAAGCATAGGCATAGACGTAGAACGGCGAATGGATGAAGTGCGGGATATAGACCCAGAAGGTCTCGTAGCCCGGCTTCAGCTCGATCGCCGGGCCCAGGCTCTCGGCCTGCACCGACATCCACAACTCGCAGAGCTTCTCGGCGGTAAGCTCGCCATTGCGGCGCTCCAGATGCACCTTGCGCTCGAAGGTGTAGAACGCGATCTGCCGCACCACCGTGTTGATCATGTCCTCCACCTTGGCGGCGAGCATGGCCTTGCGCTGCTTCTTGTCCGTGGTCGCCGCCAGCAGCTTGCGGAAGGTCAGCATCTCGCCGAATACCGAAGCCGTTTCGGCAAGCGTCAACGGCGTCGGCGCCATCAGCGCGCCATTGGGCGCCGCCAAGACCTGGTGCACACCGTGGCCGAGCTCGTGCGCGAGCGTCATCACGTCGCGCGGCTTGCCCTGGTAGTTCAGCATCACGTAAGGGTGCGCAGAAGGTACGGTCGGATGCGCAAACGCGCCCGGCTGCTTGCCCGGGCGCACCGGCGCATCGATCCAGCTCTTTTCGAAGAAACGATCGGCGACCTCCGCCATTTTCGGCGAGAAGGCGCCGTAGGCCGTGAGCACGGTCGCCCGCGCATCGGACCAGGAAATCGAGCGCTGCGCCACCTTCGGCAGCGGCGCGTTGCGGTCCCAATGCGGCAAAACTTTCTTGTCGAACCATTTCGCCTTCAGCGCATAATAGCGGTGCGACAGCTTGGGATAGGCAGTGCGCACCGCCTCGACCAAGGCTTCCACGACATCGCGTTCGACTCGGTTGGAAAGATGGCGCGCGTCGGCCACGTCCTTGAATCCGCGCCAGCGGTCGGAAATCTCCTTGTCCTTGGCGAGCGTGTTGGTAATCAGCGTGAAAACGCGCAAGTTCGCCTTGAACGTCTTGGCCAGCGCGTCGGCAGCGGCCTTGCGTTTTTTGCCGTCGGCGTCCTGAAGTAAATTGAGCGTCGGCTCGATGGGCAGATCCTTGCCGCCGACTTTGAAGCGCAATCCGGCGATGGTCTCGTCGAATTGCCGATTCCAGGCCGAATAGCCGGTGACCGACTTCTCGTGGAACAGCAGCTCGACCCGGTCTTCAAGTTGGTACGGCTTCTCCTTCCGAACGTCTTCGATCCACGGGCGGTAGTGCGCGAGCGGACCGGCTTTCATTGCGGCGTCGAGTACGGAATCGTCAATGCGGTTGAGCTCGAGATCGAAGAACAGCAAGTGCGAATACGCGGCGGTGATCCACTCATTGATGTCGCCGTAGAACTTGGCGTAAGCCGGATTGCTGGTGTCGGAGGCATAGAGTAGCCCGGCATAGGAGCCGATCCGGCCGAGAAGGTCGTTGATGCCCTCGTAGCGCTTCACCGCATCGAATAAGCGAGGCGCCGACGGCTCGGCGGCGAGCGCCGCCAGCTGCCCTTTGTAGCCGCGCTCGAATTCCACGCATTGATTCTCGGAATTCTCCAAATCCCATTTCAGTTCGGGACTTTCGGTACCGGGGTAGAGATCGTTCAGGTTCCACTCCGGCAGCCGCCCGAGCCGGCTGTCCACGCGGGGCTTGGCGGTCTTCGCGGCGGATTGGTCTTTTGGCTTTCGTGCCGACTTCGATTTGGTCTTTACGCTCGTAATGGCGGTCGGCATTGCTGATCCGTGGTTAGGCGCGACAAGCGCGGCGGGCGGGAGAACGAACGTGACGGTCGAAAGCCTATATCTGCTACCGGCCGGGCCCGATCAACCGGGTACCCGATCCTAGTGGAGCGGATTTGACATTCGCTACCCGCCCAGCCGCTAGCTCGTGAAGCGAATGTCAAATCCAAAGCTCCACTAGAAACTTATACTTGCTAGTGGTCCTTTGATTCTAACATTCGCATGAGAGCGTGCGGAAAGCGGGATGCGAATGTTAGAATCGAACCGCTAGTTCCTGCAGGAGAACATTAACGGGCGATTCATGCTGTTTGCCCATAACTGCGCCAATTCGGCACAGGAGCCGAATGGGGAATCCGCATGCCCGACAGCATTCTCATTGTCGATGACGATCCCGTCCAGCGCCGCCTGGTCGAAGCGATGGTGCAGCGCTTCGGCTATCGCGCCCTGACAGTCGGCAGCGGCGAAGCGGCACTCCACCATCTCACGACCGACCGGGACGCCAGTCGCATCGATTGCGTCGTGCTCGATCTGGTCATGCCCGACCTCGACGGGCTCGGCGTGCTTGCGCGCCTCCGCGATGCCGGCGTTGAGGTTCCGGTGATCGTGCAAACGGCCCACGGCGGCATCGATAACGTGGTGTCCGCGATGCGGGCCGGTGCAGCCGACTTTGTAGTCAAGCCCGTGAGCGCCGAACGTCTGCAAGTCTCGCTACAGAACGCGCTCGCCACCCGTGCCTTGGCCGGCGAGTTGCGGCGGCTCAAACGCAGCCGCGAGGGCACGTTGTCGATCGGCGACGTGATCACGCGCTCGGAAGCCATGCGGCCGGTGCTGCGCGCGGCGGAAAAGGCCGCCTCCTCCGCCATTCCTGTGCTGATCGCCGGTGAATCCGGCGTAGGCAAGGAATTAATCGCGCGCGCGATTCACGGATCGAGCGCGCGGCGTGCCAAGCCTTTCGTCGCCGTCAATTGCGGCGCCATGCCGGAGGCGCTCGTCGAGTCCATTCTGTTCGGCCACGAGAAAGGCGCCTTCACCGGCGCCACAGAGCGGCACACCGGCAAATTCGTCGAAGCCCACGGCGGCACGTTGTTCCTCGACGAAGTGGGCGAATTGCCATCAGCCGCGCAGGTCAAATTGCTGCGCGCCCTGCAAGAGAGCGAAGTCGAGCCGGTCGGCGGCCGTAAGACGGTGAAGGTCGATGTTCGCATCATCTCCGCCACAAACCGCGATCTCATTGCCGACGTGAAGGCGGGGCGCTTCCGCGAAGACTTGTTCTACCGCCTGCACGTCTTTCCGATCATGGTGCCGCCGCTGCGCCGGCGGCCGGAGGACATCCCCGAGCTCGCCCGCCATTTCGTCGCGCGCGCCGCAGCCGAAGAGCGTAAGCGCGTGCGTGGCCTGAGCAAAGAAGCGGTGGCGCTGCTACGCAACTTCGAATGGCCCGGCAACGTGCGTCAACTCGAGAACGCGATTTTCCGCGCGGTTGTGTTGGTGGACGGCGAGGAGATCGGCCTCGATGAATTCCCGCAGTTCTCGGCACGGGTCGGCAACGGAACGGCGGAAGAGCTTTCCGTGCAGCCGCTGATGGAACCGTCGCCGACGGTGGTGCCGGAAGAGCATGATACGGCGGTGTCAATGATGGCAGCGGATGCCTTGGCTTTGCTCGACGAGCACGGCGACGTGCGCGCTCTAGAGGAAATCGAAAAGGAGGTCATCCAATTCGCCATCGATCATTACCGCGGGCAGATGTCGGAAGTGGCACGGCGGCTGAAGATCGGGAGGTCCACCCTCTATCGAAAGCTTGAGACACTCAGGCTCGTCAATGCCGATCGCATTCAGAGCTCTAGCCCGCATGAGCGTTAGCGCGATGCGGGTCTGATGATGCGCGCGGGCGAGGTCGCCCCGGATGTCGCTGGCGCTCATCCGCCGATCGGCGACGACGTAACTCCTGGACGCGGTGCTTTCTGAGAACCCGTACTGCCAGTTGGCCCCAGAGAGACCAAGCCGGAGGCTAGTTTCTGCCACGTTCGGGCGGTAGTTCTTGAACTCTCACCGGGGGGGATCACCGGTAAAGGCTCGATTAACCAATCCCGATAACACTGTCATGGTCGTCGTCGCGGCGGCCGTGCGGGGGGCGTGGCGACGATAGTGGGACGGCGGTTTTCACGGAACATTGCAGTGTCGGTAGTTTCCGGGCGCGGACCTGTTGCGTTCACGTATCTGACGCGCGCCGGCGTGACCCTCGGTCTCGCAGCGCTCGTTTTGTTCGGCGCCAACAGGTCGCTGCAGAATGCTTTCGCCGATGGTGAGACCCGCACCCTCACACTGCACCACGTGCATACCGGCGAGACGCTCACCGTCACGTATAAGCGTGACGGCAGATACGACGATGCCGCGCTGAAGAAGCTTGACTGGGAACTGCGCGATTGGCGGCGCAATGAAACGATCCGTATGGATCCGCGTCTGTTCGATATTCTCTGGCGAGTCTATCAGGAAACCGGGGCGACCAAGCCGATCGAAATCATTTGCGGCTACCGCTCGCCTCGCACCAACGCCATGTTGCGCGCCCGTTCCGGCGGCGTCGCCAAATTGAGCCAGCACATGCTCGGCAAGGCCATCGACTTCTTCATTCCGGGCGTACCTCTCGCCAAGCTGCGGGCCGCCGGCCTTCAGCTGCAACGGGGCGGTGTCGGCTTTTATCCAACCTCCGGCTCGCCCTTCGTGCACATGGACGTCGGCAGCGTGCGTCATTGGCCGGGCATTTCGCGCGCGCAATTGGTCAAGATCTTTCCGCACGGGCGCACTGTGCATGTGCCCAGCGACGGCCATCCGCTGCCGGGCTACGCTCAGGCGCTGGCCGAAATCGAACGCCGTGGCAGCATTCCAAGCACCAAATCGCTCAGGAGCGCGCGCGCCGCCGGCCTGATCACCGAGCACGAAGAACGCGTTGCCGAGTTGGTCGGCAAGGGCCGTCGCGACGTGCTGCGCACACTGGTCGCCTCAGGCCGCGACAACGGATCGGCCAGGGGCGAAGAAGCGCCGCTTTCGACCAAGCTCGCGAGCCTAGCGTCGATCAAGAAGGTGCCGCACGCGGAACAGCCCGTACGCGTCGCCAGCGCTCTGCCCACTCCGATGCCGCAATCCCGTCCGAAGTTGATGGCTGCCGCCGAAACAAGCTCGAGCGCGGAGTCGCCGCCGAGAGCGGTCGGTGCATTGACGAGCGGCCTTTTCGATCGGCGCGGCTATTGGCAAGCCGGAGTCGATGGTCAACGCAAGCCGCCGGCGCTGCTTGAAGTCGCCTCGGCCGATCCGACCCCGACCGGCAGCACCGGCGGGGCTGCGCTCGCCTATGCCGCGACGCAGGAGGCACCGTCCGCTTCCGCCGACAAGGCGGCGCCGATGGGTGCGCGGCCGGCGCACGTCGGCGCGCCCCAAGCCGTAAGCGCGGCGGGCGCGCCTTTCGCGCCCATTACCGCGATGGCTAAATCCACGCTTGGCAGCGCGATGGCGATCGGGGGCCAGCGACTCGGCAGCCCGTGGATGCGCGCGGCCATGTTGACCCCAAGCGTCGCCAAGGCGATGAGAGTCACCCGGCTCGGCGATCTCGATCTGCGCTCGCTGCAGGATCTGCTCCATAAACCGGCGCAGTCATTGGCAATGACTTTTTCGAACGACCAGCAAGGCGGCCTCGTCAGCACCCGTTTCACCGGCAATGCCGTCGTGTTCCTGGCGACGACGCGCTTTTACCCGCAGCAGACGGCCTCGTTGCGGTAATCGCTGAATTAGGCCTCTTGTGTCCGGACGCGGTGCTCTGCACTTCCGTCATCGCCCGCGAATGCGGGCGATCCAGTAGTCATAACCTATGTAGTCACAAGCTATTCAGTAGCCTACCGGATGCCCCGCATCACAGTGGAGAGGTTGAGCAACATCTCGACAGACTTCGCTCTAATTCAACATCCCCAGCGCGTGCATGTAGGTTTCCAGAACCGCCTCCTGCTCGCGCCGTTCATCGGTATCCAGCTTCCGCAGGCGGATAATCGCGCGCAGGGCCTTGACATCGAAACCATTGCCTTTCGCTTCGGCATAGACATCGCGGATATCGTCGGAGGTCGCCTTCTTCTCTTCCTCGAGGCGTTCGATTCGTTCGACGAAGGCCTTGAGCTGGTCCTTGGCGAAACGGGTGGCAGCTTGTTCTGTATCTTTTTCGACCGCGGCGGTGGCAGGCATTAACGTCTCCTCGTGCAGCGGCGTAACGCGAGCCGCCCTTTGACGAGGAGCTTTCGGAATTGCGCGCCTTCAGGTCAAGCGACCCGGATCGTCATCCACGCTGTTCACATAGCCCCGACAATCCTAATGCCGAGGGCTGGACTTTTCGAACGCGGCCTTTTGCTCAGCCGACGCTTCTTTCTGGTATTTGGAACGCCACTCGTCGTACGGCATGCCGTAGACGATCTCACGGCTCTCATCCTTGCTCATCGGCACGCCTTGCGCATCGGCGGCATCCTTCATCCAGTTCGACAAGCAATTGCGGCAGAAACCAGCGAGATTCATCATATCGATGTTCTGCACGTCGGTGCGCGAACGCAGATGCTCGACGAGCCGCCGATAGACGGCAGCTTCCAGTTCGGTGCGGGTCTTATCGTCCATGGCGGATGTCCTCTGCTGAGGAGAAGATAAATAGCCGTCTCGGAGCTTTCAAATCCCTCCCGCCTCATGCTGAGGAGCGCTCCGTTAGGAGCGCGTCTCGAAGCATGGGCCGCCTCCTCCTTCGAGACGCCCGCTTCGCGGGCTCCTCAGGATGAGGCCGGATCGGGACAACACGTCCGCCGCACAACTCAAGAGCGCGGCGGCGATGCCGTCCGCTCGCTCAGGCGCCGCCGAGTGTCGATTTCACCCGTTCGGGCGACATCGGCAGCTGGCGCAGCCGTTTGCCGCCGGTGAGCCGGGCGACAGCGTTGGCAATCGCAGGCGCCACCACCGGCACGCCGGCCTCGCCGATGCCGGTCGGCTCGTTCTCGGTGGAGATCACCTTGACGTCGATCGGCGGAATGTCAGCCATCCGCAGCACTGGATAGCTGTCGAAGTTCGACTGCTGCGGCTCGCCCTTTTCTAGCGTGATCTGCTCGATGAGCGCGGCGCCAAGGCCCATGGTCATGGCGCCCTCCATCTGGATCGCGACGTTCTTCGGCTGCACCACCAGGCCCGGATCGACGGCGGCCCAAATGTGGTGAACGCTAATCTTGCCACTCTTCGGATCGAGCGAGACTTCCGCCACCGCCGCGGTGTAGGTTTCGAGCGCGTCGGAATAGGCAAGCCCGAGCGCCCGCCCCTCCGGCCGCTTTTTCTTCCAGTCCGCCATCTCGGCGACCGTCTTCAGCACGGCGAGCGAGCGCGGATGCTTCGCCAACAAGGCCATACGCAAATCGAGCGGATCGACGCCTTTGGCGGCGGCGACCTCATCCACCATCGTTTCGACGGCGAACTTGGTGTAGCCGGCGCCGACGCCGCGCCAGGCCCCCACTTCGAAGCCACTCTGGGCACGCACGTAATCCACGCGGTGAGCGGGCACGCCATAGCGGAACTCCCCGCCCACGGCCGATACCGGATCCTTGCCGCCGATCTTCTTGAACAGCGGCGGAATCGCACGCGCCATGTAGGACGCCGCTACGATGCGGTGGCGCCACCCGACGATGTCGCCCTTGTCGTCGAGGCCGACTTCGATCCGCTGGACCGCAAAGGGACGCCACATGTCCTGAGTGATATCGTCCTCGCGGCTCCAGACCACCTTCACCGGATTACCGATCTTCTTGGCAAGCATTGTCGCTTCGAGGGCCACGTCCCAATCGGTGCGCCGGCCGAAGCCACCGCCGAGGAACGGACGCCCAACGTGAACTTTGTCAGGCTTGGTGCCGGCGCCGTGCGCGCCGGCCAGTTTCATATCAATGACCGATTGGTTGGAGGTCCACAGCCATACTTCATCGCCGGCGACGCGCGCGGTCGCGTTCATCGGCTCCATGCAGCAGTGGGCGACGTGATGGGCGACGAAATCGGCTGCCACTACCTTGGATGCCTTGCCGATCGCACCGTCGGCGTCCCCCTTCTTCAGCATGTCGACGGAAGCGTGGCCCCAATCGGCGGCGACCTTCCGGTACTCACCGGCGAGCTTTTCGTTGTCGTAATGCCGCGCCTTCGAAGTCTGCGACCAAGTCACGTTCAGGGCTTCTTTGCCCTTCATCGAGGCTTCCAGCGTCTCGGCGACCACCGCAACGCCCGTCGGCACCGGCATGACGGCGATCACGCCCTTGATTTTCTTTGTGGCGCTGTCGTCGATCTTCACGGGTTTCTCGCCCTGGACGGGCGTGTGCAGCACGGAAGCGTAGACCATGTCCGGCAGTTCGGTATCGAGGCCGTATTTGGCCTTGCCGTTGACCTTGAGCGGGATATCGACTCGCGGCAGGTCCTTGCCGATGTAGCGGAACTGTGACTGCGGCTTGAGGTCCGCAGTGGTCACTTTCGGCAGCGGATTCGGCACCGTAGCGGTCTTGGCGACTTCGCCATAGCCGAGCTTGCGTCCCGACTTGGCGTGCACGACGACACCGGGTTCGGTGCTCAACTCGCCGACCGGTACGTTCAGCATCTCGGCGGCATTCACAAGAATGATCCGGCGCGCTTGTGCGCCGGCAAGCCGGACCTTTTGATAATAACCGGTGACGGCGCGGCTTCCGACGGTGACCATGTGGCCGAAGAATTTGGGATTGCCGTAGAGCGCTTCGTTGTCGGGTGCGGTGATGACGCGCACCTTACTCCAGTCGGCGTCGAGGTCCTCGGCGATGCAGGCCGGGACCGCCGTCATCGAGCCCTGCCCCATTTCCACAGCCGGCGACATCAATGTGACCGTGCCGTCGCCATCGATCGATATCCAAGAATTCGCCTTAAAAGCGGGGTTGGTTGCCGCCTCGGCAGTCATGCTTTCGAACCCGCCGAAGGTCACGGCAATGCCGACAGCGCCCGATGAGACAAGGAAACTGCGGCGCGACAAAGCGGTTGCGCGGATGGTGCTCATGGTCAGGCCTCCGCTGCTTTCTGGATGGCGGCGATGATTCGGGGATAGGTGCCGCAGCGGCAGATGTTGCCATCCATATGTGCGACGATTTCTTCACGCGTCGGCCGTTTGTTCTTCGCCAGCAACTCGGCTGCCTGCATGATTTGACCGGATTGACAGTAGCCGCATTGCGGCACCTGCTCTTCGATCCACGCCTTCTGCAACGGATGGCTGACGCCGTCCGCCGAAAGGCCCTCAATCGTGGTCACTTTTTTGCCGGCAACATCGGAAACAGCGGTCTGGCACGAACGCCTCGCCTTGCCGTCGATGTGCACCGTGCACGCACCGCAAAGGCCGGCGCCGCAGCCGAATTTGGTGCCGGTCATTTTGAGATGCTCGCGTATTACCCAGAGCAGCGGCGTATCGGCATCAGCCTGCACGTGCGCGGCACGTTCATTGATTGTAAACGAGATGGCCATGCATTCACTCCCTCGAGAACTGTCGTTGTTGACGTGCGGTTGGTCCCACACATTTATTGGCCGCCGATCGCGCATGTGCACAGGCGACAAAGAAACTTTCATTTGCGGCAAGTTTGTCGGAAACCGACCGGACCCCTGATCTTGGAACGAGTATAGACCCTTTCGCGGGCGCTTGGGCAGCCATGAATGCAAATGTGACTTCGACTCATCGTACATTTCTCGCGGATCTGTTTCGCAAGGCGGTCGCCGCGGCGCACCCGGAATCCTGTCTTCCTCACATACTACCGCCGCCGTCCGAAGGACGGCTCATCGTGCTGGCGGCGGGCAAGGCGGCAGGCTCGATGGCGGAAGTGGCGGAGCAGCGCTATCTCGACCAACTCGGGCTTGCGCCTGCACGGTTCACCGGTGTGGCGGTCGCGCGCCACGGCTACGGACGGCCGCTCCGCGCGATAAAGATGATCGAGGCCGGACATCCTATCCCCGACTGCGCCGGGCTTGCTGCTGCCGAGCGCGCGCTCGAATCGGCCGACATGGCCGGCCCTGACGATCTGGTTCTGGTGCTGATGTCCGGCGGCGCCTCAGCCAACTGGATCGCGCCGGCGCCCGGGGTTTCCTTCGCCGACAAGCAGGCGGTGACGCGCGCGCTGCTGCGCTCGGGCGCCGCTATCGACGATATCAACACCGTGCGCAAGCATCTTTCGCGCATCAAAGGCGGCCGGCTGGCGCAGCACGCTTATCCGGCGCAACTCGTCACAATCGCGATTTCCGACGTGCCCAAGGATGACCCAGCGGTGATCGGCTCGGGACCGACCGTGCCCGACCCAAGCACACTTGCCCAGGCCCGCGCGGTCGTCGCAAAATATCGGCTCGAGTTGCCGCCGACCATCGAGCAAGCGCTGCACGATTCGGCCAACGAGACGCCGAAGCCGGGCGATCCGGTCTTTTTCGGCAGTCACTTGCTGCTCGCCGCACGCCCGGCCGATGCAATTGAGGCGGCGGCGAGCGCCGTCCGCGCGGCGGGTTACGAATGCATCTCCCTCGGCGATCGGGTCGAGGGCGAAGCGCGTGAGACCGCAACCGCACATGCCGAACTTGCACGCGAACTGCGGGCGCAAGGGCGGCGGGCGGTGATCGTCTCGGGCGGCGAACTGACGGTGACGTTGCGCGGCCAAGGCCACGGCGGTCCCAACCAGGAATATGCCCTGGCGCTGGCCATCGAGCTTGCCGGCATGCCGGCGGTAGCGGCATTAGCGGCGGATACCGATGGCACCGATGGCGGCGCCGGCGAATCGACTGACCCCGCGGGCGCTATTCTAGATGGCGAAACCGCCGCGCGAGCCAAGGCCCTCGGCCTCGATCCCGCCGCCTTTCTCGCCGACAACAATTCCACCGAGTTCTTCGCCGCCCTGGGTGATCTTCTGACACCGGGGCCAACCTATACCAACGTGAACGACTTTCGGGCCATCCTCGTTGACAGGCCCTGAGCGCTCACGCGAAAAACGCTCATCGCAACCGACGCCTCGTGAACGCTTTGCCTTTCATTATCGCCAGGCGCTGCATATCCGTTATCGTCGCGCGCTATTCGGTTCTGGCGATAGGGCTTCTGATGGCGGCGGCCGGGCCGGCGCAGGCCGATTTCCGGCTCTGCAACAACACGGGCAGCCGAGTGGGCATCGCCATCGGTTATAAAGACACCGAAGGCTGGGTCACCGAGGGATGGTGGAACGTGAACGCGCGGACTTGCGAAACACTGCTGCGGGGTTCGCTGGTAGCGCGGTACTATTACATCTACGCGGTGGATTACGACCGTGGCGGCGAATGGTCCGGCCACGCCTTCATGTGCTCACGCGAAAAGGAGTTTACCATTCGCGGCACCAAAAATTGCCTGGCCCGGGGCTACGATCGAACCGGCTTCTTCGAAGTCGACACCCGACAGCAGCGTTCCTGGACCGTACAGTTGACGGATACCGCCGAGCAGGCGCCCGACCGGCCGTTGCTGCCCTTGGGGCCGCCGCGCATTCCTTCATTGGGCAAGCCTATCGTTCCCCCTCTGATGCCCCCCGTTCCGCCGCCTAAACGCAGCACGCCATGAGACGTTTACGCCGCGCCAAAATCGTCGCAACGCTGGGGCCGGCTTCGACCGATCCTACCACCATGGCGCGTTTGTTCGCGGCCGGCGCCGACGTATTCCGCATCAACATGAGCCATACCAGCCCGGCGCGCATGCGCGAGCTGGTAGCGTCGATCCGCGCCATCGAGCGCGACACCGGGCGGCCGATCGGTATTCTGGTCGACTTGCAGGGACCCAAACTGCGACTCGGCACATTCGCGGGCGGCGCAGCAACGGTGACGAAAGGCGATACGTTCATCCTCGATTCCGATCCCGCTCCGGGAAATGCCGCGCGTGTCTATCTACCGCACCCGGAGATTTTCAGCGGCATCCAGCCCGGCCACACGCTGTTGATCGACGACGGCAAGGTGCGGCTGACGGTCAAGGCGGCGCAAGCCAAGCAAATCACGGCGCAGGTCGAGATCGGCGGGCGACTTTCGGACCGCAAGGGCGTGAGCCTGCCGGACACCACAATTCCGTTTTCCGCACTCACCGAGAAGGACCACACCGACCTCGAGGCCGCGCTCGACGCCGGCATTGACTGGGTGGCGCTCTCCTTCATTCAGCGGCCGGAAGACATCGCGGAAGCCAAAAAGATCACTCGCGGGCGCGCCGCCGTGATGGCGAAGATCGAGAAGCCGCAAGCGGTCGCGCGGCTCTCGGAAATCATGGAGCTCGCGGACGCGCTGATGGTCGCACGCGGCGATCTCGGCGTGGAAATGCCGCTGGAAAAGGTTCCGGGCGTGCAGAAGCAAATGACCCGGCTCGGCCGCGCGACAGGCAAGCCGGTGGTGGTGGCAACGCAGATGCTGGAATCGATGATCAACGCGCCGGTGCCGACCCGCGCGGAGGTTTCCGACGTCGCAACCGCGATCTTCGAGGGTGCCGACGCGGTGATGCTGTCGGCGGAATCGGCGGCAGGCAAATACCCCGTAGAAGCCGTCGCCACCATGAACCGCATCGCCGAAGAGGTCGAGCACGAAGCGATCTACCGCGGCATTCTCGATGCGCAACGGGCCGAACCGGAGCCGACCGGAGCCGACGCTATTGCGGATGCGGCGCGCCACATTGCCGATACGCTCGATCTCGCGGCGGTCATGTGCTGGACCTCGTCCGGCTCAACGGCACTGCGCGTCGCGCGCGAACGGCCGCGGCCGCCGGTGGTCGCCATCTCGCCCAATCTCGCAACCGGACGGAGACTCGCCGTGGTATGGGGCGTCCACAGTGTCGTCACCGAGGACGCCCACGATCAGGACGATATGGTCAACCGCGCTTGCCGCATCGCTTTCAAAGAAGGCTTCGCCAAGGCAGGCCAGCGCGTGATCTGCGTCGCAGGCGTACCTTTCGGAACGCCGGGGGCAACGAACATGTTGCGCATTGCGTTCGTCGGGACCGAAGCGGGAGAGGAGTAGAGTTCTCCCGGCCTCATGCTGAAGGAGCGCGTAGCGCGTCTCGAGGCATAAGGCCGCCTCCTCCTTCGATACGCACCCTTCGGGTGTCTCACAGGATGAGGCGGAATAGAGGCTCAAATGTCCCGGCCCTCGACCTTCTCCGAGAGCTGCTTGACGATGTCGGGCACATGCTCGAGGCGCGGATAGACGGCGAGCGCGCGGCGGTAAGCTTCGAGCGCCTCTTTGTCGTCGCCGATCTCTTGGAGAATCATGCCCAAGCCTGAGAGCGCGCCGAAATGGCGAGGCTCGCGCACTAATACCTGGCTCAGGTCGGCAATCGCGCGGCCGAATTTCTTCTCGCCGAAGTAGATCGTCGCGCGCTCATTCCAGGCTTCCACGTAGTCCGGCCTGATCTTGACGATCGCGTCGAGCAGCTTGATCGCAAGCGACATGTCCTTGTCCTCGACCGCCTTGCGCACCCGCGTCATCAACAGCGTCGCCGTGTCGCTGGGTGAGACCATCCAGGTTGCCCAGATGCGGCTTTCGATCGCCTTGGCGGTCTCTTCGTCGGGAGCGGCTTTGAGAGCGGCGAAGAGACGGTCGAGCAGACCGCTATGGTTTCCGTGCGGAACGTGGGGGAGCTTGGCGGGCGGCCGCACCCATTCCGGCTTGTTCACCCCCGGCTGATCCGCCGCCATCGCTTGCGGCGCAACGAATATCGTGGCCGCCAGGGCGGCACAAAGCGGGAGGGTGAATCGAATGCGCATTGTCGGAAGACAATATCGTGCCGGGTTGCGGCCAATCTGCGGCAAAGCCGGCGTTACCGCCGCTTCGTGCCGGGAGCGTATAGATTGCCGCCTCACCGTCGCGTTAACGCCACCGCCGGATGCCGGTCGGCCCCGATCGCCGGAACGCATTGGCCATCTTTCATATATTCGAGCGTATAGTCGCGACGGCGACGACGAGGCGCGCCCCTTTTTAGCCGGCCCAAAGGGAGCGACGGCATGGAGGCTTCCATGGCGGAAGGCGACGAATCCAAACAAATTTCAATGATGAAAGAGATGGTGGCGCTGGCCAAGAAGCAAACCGACCTTTCGGCAGCCCGCTCGGAAATGTCGGCAGCCCGGTCGGAAATGTCGGAAGCTCGCTCCTACCACAATGCCGAGCGAACGCTCGCCGTGTGGGTGCGCACGGCGCTCACACTGATGGTTGTCGGCCTGGCCATCGACAGATTCGGATTGCTCTTCCACCGGGTTCGCGGAACCGCTCCCGCGGGGTCGGCCCATAACGCGCTGCTCAATACGGCATCGACATGGACCTGCCTCGCACTGATCGCACTCGGGGTACTGATGGTCCTGGCCACCGGCGCCCGCTTTTTGGCCTATGCGCGGACATGGAGCAGGCTGCATCAATTTCCCGCGCACCACGGACCTTATCTGGCGCCGTTTTTCGCCTTGATGGTGGCGCTGTTCGGCATCGTATTGATCGTGATTACGCTGTTAGCTGCGAGATAGCGCGCGCTTCAAAGCACGATGCTGAGATTGCGGATGCTCTGGTCGCATTCGAGCAGGTTGATCTGCTTGACCGCGATCAGCCAGTGCCCCTCGTGGTTCACGACCTGATGCCCATACCAGCCGGCAAGACTGCGAATCTCCTTGTCCCAGAACTCGCTGATAAGGAAATTCGAGCGCACCATGCGCGTGTCGGGACGGCCGGTCGAAAACACTTCCACATTTGTCACCAGCCGCGAGGTGCGCGACGGCGGCGCCTGCGACCAGGCAAAATCCGTGCGCAGCCGAAAAATGCGGTCCTCGAGGCGGCGGCGGTCGTCGAACATCACCGCAACCTCTCGGCGCGGATCACCGCCGTGCGGCGTGCCGGGCACCCAATAGATCAGCTCGGGCACGAATAGCGCCAGCCATTCGTCGAAATCGCGGCGGTCGAGCAGCCGGGCTTCGCGTTCAATCAACCGACGAAACAGATCACGCTCGGCGGCATCCCCGACGGCGAGCTCATCGCGCTGCCAATCGCGAAAGTCTTTCACCAGCGCGCCATAACGCGCGTCGGTGACGTAATAGGACGAGCGATGCGGATCACGCAGGATGGCGTTGCTCACGTCACACCTCCCGCTGAACCGTCAGCATCGGCTCGGCTTTCATCAGCCGCTTCCATTCCTCGATGTAGCCACGCATGAACAATTCGTCGGTCGCGGGGCCGACGATGGTGCCGTCCGGCATCGTCGTGATCCGGTCGGGGATGCCGAGTCCGCGGTTCATGTAGATCCATTCGTCCTCGAGGCAGGCAAGACCGCGCTGGATCTGCTCGAAATTGGTGATGTCGTCGACCTCGCCGAAATTGGGGAAGCCTTCCTGCGTGCGCATGCGCAAGGCATTGATGTCGGCGAGCACCTCTTCTCCTAGCGAACCATCGACGTCTTCGATACGCGTGCCGTACCAGACCGCGTTGGTCTCCTCGAAGGAGACCGGCTCGAATACCTGGATATGATTGCCGAGCAGCGATAGGTTGGGAAAGACGTTGATATTGACCGGCTCCGACCCGGCGAGGTCAAGCACCGCCTCGGCGCGGTCGCCGAGCTTGGCGCGCAGCTTCTCGGCGACGTGCTCCATGCCCGGGTGCGGCGACTCGATCGCCCACAGCCCGCCGTTGCGTTTTTGCAGGTTGGGCCGCTTGTCTTTGAAATGGTGGCCGTTGCCCATGTACTGGATGTACATCGGCTGCTCGTCCGGTGCTGATTTGTAATAGGACATGCCGACGTCGCCGCCCTCGTTCAGCCGCGCCTCGGTTTCGAGGAGCGAGCGGTGTGAGAACACGACGTGATAGCCGTCGCCGGAATTGTCGTAGGCGAGCTTCCAGTTGCCCTTGAACTTCATCCGGTTGGCTTCGCAGACGACGATCTTGCCGCCGGGATTGCGATCGATCCATTCGTCCATCGGCTTGCGGATCGGCCCGAGATGATCGGCGAGCGCCGGCGCGTCGAGATTGAGCGTGCCGAAGATGAAGCCCCGATAGGATTCGACCCGCGGCACTTGCGCGAGGTTGAATTTGGGGTCGCGCATATCGGCGCCGTAGCCGTCCGGCCAAGGCACGCCGCGCAGCTTACCGGTGTTGAGGAAATTCCAGCCGTGATAGGGGCACTGGAACGACTTGCTGTTGCCCTTGTCCCAGCGGCAGAGGGTGGTGCCGCGATGGGTGCAGCGGTTGTAGAGCGCACGGATTGTACCTGTTGAGTCGCGCACAATGATCAAAGGCCGCAAGCCGAGTTTGCCCGTGATGAAGTCGTTCTTCCCAGGGATTTGGCTCTCGTGCGCGAGGTAGACCCAGGTACCGCCGAAGATGTGGCGCATCTCGGCCTCGAACACCGCCGGGTCGGCATAGATCAGCCGGTGAACGCGGTCCTCCTGCACCAATTCGTCCCAGTCGTAGAGCGGCTCCCGATTGTTCAGGCGGTTCAATCGCTGAATTCCC
>DASTWX010000017.1:0-17294 GCA_035765795.1 Pseudolabrys sp.
GGAGATATTTGCGTCCTTCCGGTGCGAGGCCGATCCTCTGCATCAGCCGTTCCTGCTCGGCCTGCATCTCCATGAGCGGCGGCACCGGCGGCAGCACCGCCACCACCGCGCGGGGCTTGCGCCCCCCGAACGAACTCAAGCCTTCCATCCGCAATTCGAAGGCGGTGCGCTTCACGCGCCCGAGCAGCGAAGCAATTTCCCGCGCGGTTGCCTCATCGACATTGCCGATGAAACGCAAAGTAACGTGATAGTCCTCGGGATCGATCCAGCGTGCGCCCGGAAGCCCACCGCGCAGGCTCGCCAACGCCTGCCCGACGCCTGACGGGATTTCGACGCCGGTAAACAAGCGGGGCATAGGCTTACGTCCATTTTAAGAAGCGCGCGCTTGACGCGCGCGGACCAACAGTTGCTTGACGCTCGGCATCATGCGTTCGACGATGACGTGGACGCCCTTTGTATTGGGGTGCATGCCGTCACCTTGGTTGAGTGCTGGATCGGTGGCGACGCCGGCGAGGAAAAATGGATAAAAGACGACTGAATGCGTGGAGGCAAGCGCCGGGTATATGGCGTCGAAAGCTTTGACATAATCGGCGCCCATGTTGCGTGGCGCCTTCATGCCGGCGAGCAATACCGGGATGTGCCGTGCGGCCAGCCGCGCGAGGATTTTCCCGATCGCGGCCTTGGTGACTTTGGGATCGATGCCGCGCAACGAGTCATTAGCGCCGAGCTCGACGATCACGCCGTCCGTCCCCTCCGGGGCTGACCAGGCGAGGCGGTCGAGGCCGCCGGTGGCGGTATCGCCGGAGACGCCGGCATTGACGATAGTGACGGCATGCCCTTGGGCGCGAAGCGCCTTCTGCAGCTGCGCGGGAAAGGCGTCCTGCGCCGGCAGGCCGTAGCCGGCGGTGAGCGAATCGCCGAGCGCCACGATCTTCAACGGCGGGCCCGCGGCTTGCGCGAGGCTCGTCATCAAGATGGCGCAAAGCATACCGACGAATGCCAGCCCCGCCGGCCGCTGGAACCTGCGGCGCAGCCGCCCATATGTGCGAGATCGGAAATCCTGAGGTCCCATGAGAGCCCCTTCGCAGGCGGCCCCGGCGATCGCGCTCGCCGGCGTCAACCTTTCCCTCGGCCATCAAGCGGCCCGCGTCCATGTCCTCAAGGACATCGATCTTCATATAGGGCGCGGTGAGGCGTTTGGCCTGGTCGGAGCCTCAGGTTCGGGCAAATCGACGCTGCTGATGGTGATGGCAGGGCTGGAGCGGCCCGACACCGGTTTGGTCAAGGTGGCCGACGAGGACTTGAGCCGAATGGACGAGGATGCCCTGGCGCGCTTTCGCGGGCGCAACGTGGGTATCGTGTTCCAATCCTTCCATCTGATTCCGACCATGACGGCGATCGAGAATGTCGCCGTCCCGCTGGAGCTTAGCGGGGCAACGAAGGCGCGGGAGCGCGCCCGCGACGAACTCGTGGCCGTCGGCCTTGAGGGGCGGCTCGAACATTACCCAGCCGAGCTTTCCGGCGGCGAGCAGCAGCGGGTAGCGATCGCCCGGGCGCTCGCGCCACGCCCGGCGATCGTGGTGGCGGACGAGCCGACGGGTAATCTCGACGAGGATACGGGCCGGCAGATCATCGAGTTGTTGTTCGCCGGACGGGCCAAGCAGGGCGCCACCTTGGTGCTTGTGACCCACGACCCGGCATTGGCCGCCCGCTGCGATCGCGTGGCGCGTCTGCGGTCAGGACGCGTTGATTCGGTAGGCAGGCCGTGAGCCAGCTTCGAGCGAGAGAAAATCACAGAGCCCGTGAGGCATACTCGGACGACTCCCTCCCCCCTTGGGGGGGAGGGTTGGGGAGGGGGGCCGTTTGTGGGCACTATGCTTGCCGCTTACCCTCCTCCCTGTCCCTCCCCCACAAGGGGGGAGGGGACGATAGCGGCGAGGCCGTGTTGTGATTGGCGGTTTGGATTCGCCGATCTCATTGCAAAAACGAAGTTGGCTGCTGCCTCTACGGCTTGCCTTACGCGAGATGCGCGGCGGCTTGCGCGGCTTTTACGTCTTCATTGCCTGCATCGCGCTCGGCACGATGGCGATCGCCGGTGTCGGTTCCCTGGCGGCGAGCCTTAGTGAAGGCCTGGCGCGCGAAGGCCAAGTGATCCTCGGCGGCGATCTCTCGTTCAATCTCGTCCAACGCGAAGCCAAGCCTGACGAATTAGCCTTCCTGCGAAGCCACGGCACGGTGTCTCAGGTCGCCACCATGCGTGCAATGGCGCGCAGCGCCAATGGGCGAGCGGCGCTGGTCGAACTGAAAGCCGTCGACCAAAACTATCCGTTGTTCGGCCACGCGAGGCTCGACCCGCGTGGCCCGCTTGATGCGGCACTGAAGGAGCACGGGAATGTCTATGGAGCGGCCGCCGACCCGGTCTTGCTGGCGCGGCTTGGCATCGAGCGCGGCGCGCGCGTGACAATCGGCAAGGCGATGATCGAGATCCGCGCGGCACTCGAGAGCGAGCCCGACAAGCTCGCTGGCGGGATCGCCTTCGGCCCGCGTTTGATGCTGAGCGATGCGGCTCTGCGTGCAACCGGCCTGGTGCAGCCGGGCAGCCTTGTGCACTGGCGTTATCGATTGCGGCTGCCGCCCGGTGACGACAATCCCGCCGCGGTCCAGCGCACGGTGGATGCAGCGCACAGCCAATTGCCGCAAGCCGGCTGGGAAATCCGCACCCGCACGAAAGCCTCGCCGCAACTCGAACGAAACGTCGAGCGCTTCACCCAATTTCTCACGATCGTCGGGCTGACTGCGTTGTTGATTGGCGGCGTGGGTGTGGGAAACGCGGTGAAAAGTCACCTCGACCGCCGCCGCGAAGTGATCGCGACGTTGAAAGCCGTTGGCGCGTCGGGATCGCGTATCTTCGCCATTTATCTGGTCCAGGTCGTCCTCCTCGCGTTGCTGGGCGGCCTCATCGGCATTGGTCTCGGCGCGGCGCTTCCCTTTGTGGTTGCCGGTCTCTTCGGCGCCATCATTCCGTTGCCGATTGAACCCGCGGTGCATGCCGGGGACTTGGCCCTTGCCTTGAGCTACGGGCTGTTGATCGCTTTGGCATTTGCGCTGTGGCCGCTCGGTCGCGCGCACGATCTTCCCGTCGGCGAACTGTTCCGCGACATGGTGACGCCGCAGCCGCGTTGGCCGCGCAAGCTCTACATGGCGCTCACCGCCATTGCCGTGCTGGTGCTGGCGGCGGTCGCAATCCTGCTCGCCTACGACCGCAAAGTGGCGGTCGTTTATATTGGCAGCGCTACCGCGGTTTTCGTGCTGTTGCGGGTCGTCGCCGCGCTGCTGATGGCGATAGCGCGGCGCGCGCCGCATGCCCGCTCCACAATGCTACGGATGGCGGTCGCCAACATTCACCGGCCGGCCGCACTGACTCCGAGCATCGTCCTTTCGCTGGGTCTGGGCATCGCGCTTTTGGTGACGGTGATGGAAGTCGACGGCAATTTGCGCCGGCAATTTTCCCAAGAACTGCCGGCCAAAGCGCCGGCCTTCTATTTCCTCGACATCCCTTCCGCCGAGGTTACCAAATTCGACGACTTCCTCCGCACACGGGCGCCGTTCGCCAGCGTCGAGGACGTGCCCATGCTGCGAGGCCGCATCGTGTCCGCCCGCGGCGTCCGGGCCGAAGACCTCAAGCCGAAAGACGACACGGCATGGGTGCTGCAAAGCGATCGCGGCATCACCTTTGCCGACACGGTGCCCGACGGCTCCCGCCTCGTCGCCGGCAAATGGTGGAAGTCCGGCTACGACGGCCCTCCGTTGGTCTCCTTCGAAAAACACATCGCGGATGGTCTCGGGCTCAGGCTCGGCGATACCATCACGGTCAACGTCCTCGGCCGCGACATCACGGCGAAAATAGCCAGCCTGCGTCGGGTCGATTGGCAAAACCTGAGCATCAATTTCGTCATGGTGTTCTCGTCCAACACGTTCCGCGGCGCGCCGTATACTCATATCGCCACGCTCACTTTTCCGAACGGAGGCACGGCGGCGCAGGAGGGGCAAATCCTTCGCGAGGTTGCCGCGGCCTTCCCCATGATCACCGCGGTGCGTGTGAAGGAAGCAATCGACGCGATCGCGTCGGTCGTGGCCAATCTGCTGCTGGCGATTCGCGGCGCCAGCGCCATCACCCTTGTTGCCGCGGCCCTGGTGCTGGGTGGCGCCTTGGCCGCCGGCCACCGTCACCGTGTCTACGATGCCGTCATCCTCAAGACGCTCGGGGCAACCCGCCTGCGGCTGACCGGCGCCTACACGGTCGAGTACTTGCTGCTCGGCGCCGCCACCGCTCTGTTCGGCACCCTGAGCGGCTCGCTGGCAGCGTGGCTGATCGTCGTCGATCTCATGAACGTGCCTTTCGCCTGGCTACCCTGGCCAGCGCTCGCGGCCGCCGGCGGGGCGGTGGTGGTCACGTTGATTTTAGGACTCGCCGGCACTTTCGTGGCGCTCGGCCAAAAGCCCGCGCCGGTCCTAAGAAACCTTTAGTTTTTGCGCGTTTTTGCGACATTCCGCCGCGTTATCGATACTTCCTGACGTGGGCGGCGGTTTTCGGCTATAATCCGCCGGTCGACGGGTTAACCTTTGGCAATAAACGCCAGCCATGATCGAGCCATATCTGGCGCGGACACTCCAAACACCCTAGATTCGGAACACGATTGCGGCCTTCGCCGCGCGTATGACCCGGCAGCCGCCGGGACAAGAGAGGAAACTTCGATGTCGGACTACGACCGTAACTACGCCGCCCGTCCGGCCTTCGGCGCCGAGCGGGCCGCCGCGATCGATGCAGGCCTGCGCGCCTACATGATCCGCGTCTACAACTACATGGCCGCCGGCGTCGCTCTGACCGGCGTCGCCGCCTATTTGACCTTCAGCGCCGCTGTGCAGACCAACGCGGCGGGGCAGCTCGCGCTCACGCCGTTCGGCCAGACCATCTATGGCGGTCCGGTGATGATTGTGCTGTTCCTCGGCACGCTCGGCCTGGTGTTCTTCATGAGCTTTCGGATCAGCCACCTGCAGCCCAGCACGGCGCTGATGCTGTTCATGGTCTATGCCGGTTTGCTCGGCGTGATGCTGTCGTCGGTGTTTCTTACCTATACGCATGCCTCGATCGCCCGTACGTTCTTTATCTCGGCGGCGTCGTTCGGGGCGCTGAGTCTCTACGGCTACACCACGCAGCGAGATCTCTCGCCGGTGGGCTCGTTCCTCATGATGGGCGTGTTCGGGCTGATCTTGGCGATGATCGTCAATATCTTCCTGAAGAGCTCGGGTCTCGAGTTCGCCATCTCGGTCATCGGCGTGCTGATCTTCGCCGGCTTGACAGCGTGGGACACGCAGCGGATCAAGGAGATGTATAGCGCCAACGACGATGGCACCATCACAGGCCGTAAGGCGGTGATGGGTGCGCTTGCGCTCTATCTCGACTTCATCAACCTGTTCCTGTTCCTGCTGCGGTTCATGGGTGACCGCCGCTAACCGCCTGTGACAGGCGCTGGCAAACAAGACGCCCCGGTTTCATACCGGGGCGTTTTTTATGGGCCATGCCCGCCGCGGCCGTCCTGCTTTCCAGAGGTGTCTTTGCCCATCATAACACGCCTCTAATGCCGCACGCGATTCGCCCCGCTACTCTCGCCGACGTCTCCGCCATTGCACGCATCTATGCTTATGCCGTCGAGACCGGCACGGCGTCGTTCGAGTTGACCGCCCCTGACGAAACGGAAATGGCGCGCCGCATGATCGCGCTGATCGAGAAAGATTTCCCCTATTTGGTGCTGGAGATGGACGGCAGGGTGGCCGGTTACGCCTATGCCGGGCCCTATCGCCCGCGGCCGGCCTATCGCTTCACGGTCGAGGATTCGATCTACATTGCGCCGTCAATGCAGAGGCGCGGACTTGGCCGGGGATTGCTCGAGGCGCTGGTCGCGGTATGCACGGATCGCGGCTTTCGCCAGATGATCGCGGTGATTGGGGATTCCGAGCAGGCCGCCTCGATCGCCGTGCATGCGGCCGCGGGGTTCTATTACGTCGGCACCTTTCCGCACGTCGGCTTTAAATTCGGCCGTTGGCTCGACACCGTGCTGATGCAGCGCGCGCTGGGACCTGGGTCGACGAAGGAGCCTAATCCGCCCTCATCTTGAGTTGGCCACCGGCAAAGCGGACCTGCTGCAGATGAAGCCTTTCTCCGTCGTCTTGAGGTGCGAGCGCGCTTCTTGGCGCGCGAGCCTCGAAAGATGAACGGCCTCGACCGTCGCCCACGGATGTCGGGTTTTATACCAACCTGCAGAAAGCTTGACCGTCATCCTGAGGCGGCTGCGCGAAGCGCAGCCCTCGAAGGATGCACGCCAAATTTGCGGGCCGCCATCCTTCGAGGTTCGCTCGCTACGCTCGCTCACACCTCAGGGTGACGGTGAGAGTCAACGCTTATGTAGCCTGGTATTGCCCGACATCCGATCTTTAATGCGCAAGTCGGGTATACCCGACTTGCGGTGGCTAGGCCTCCGGCCGAGCGCCTCAGGGTGACGGAGGACAGTTTCTTATTAGGAGCGCTCGGAACGAGCGCTCCTCAAGATGAGGGCAGCCTCATAGTTCGAGACGCGTCGCTGCGCGACGCTCCTCACCATGAGGCCGAATCAATTCACCACCACCAATTGCGACTTATCGATCGCCCGCAGTACACGGTCGAGCTCGTGGCCGCGGCGCACGATCAGCCCTGTCGCCGAGATCACGCTATAGGCGCCTTGGCGGCGGGCCAATTTCGGGTGTTTTTCAATACGGTAAAGCGGCACTTCGCAGCTGCGGCGAAACACCGAAAACACGGCCCGGTCTTTCAGAAAATCGATGGCATAGTCACGCCACTCGCCGGCAGCGACCTTGCGGCCATAAAGATTGAGGATGTGATTGAGCTCGCGGCGGTTGAATGTCACTTGCTGGAGGGCGGGCGGGGCGCTACGCGCCGGGGCGCCGCCCCCGGAGGACTGACTCGGGTCGATATCGCCGGGGCCGAACATCATGCGGCGCCTCCTCTATCGTTGCGCGATAATGATCGTCCCCCGCAGCACCTTCGGCAAGGGGGGCACCCTCCGTGAAAAAAAGAGCCCCTGCGGCAAACAGGCGCTCCGATCACGAACCTGTTAAAATCCATCATGAGAATGCCTAACTTCGGACAACGAGGCGACATGCTGAATTGAGACAACAGCATCGTTGCCTCAAGGCCCGGTCGGCTCAAGCACCGGATTCCTCAGCCCCCCAGCCCCCCGGGGTTTGGTCGGCCGGGCTCATTGAGTTCCGCGTACGGTTCAATCCCCTAATCCTGCGGGCCGGCTTTCACCGGCCCTTTTTTTATGAACACGCGAGTAATGCGCGGTTATGACCGCGCGCCCGGGTCGGGTCGTCACGCAGCCTGAGCGCAAATCCTCGCGACTATCCGTTCCGTAGCCTCACAAGCTGAGCTGGATCAGCGCGGTGACGAGAGGTGCGTGTCTTGGACTGACCGGGTGGCGGGGAGCGGCGCCATGGCTGCGCCGAGAATGATGCCCGGCTTATCATCGCTGCCACTCTGCACCAGCACCGCGGCATGGTCGATGTCGGCAAGCGAGAATTTGCCATTGGGCAATTCCGTCAGCTTTACGCGAAACGTTTCGGCCTTGCCGCTCCACGTACCGAGCTTGATCCAGCGCCGCACCACGTTGTGATACGCGAGCGTATGGCCGCGGTTCTCGCCGCGTTCGATGGCGACCCGCACTTTGCCGGTGACAGGACAGAGCCAGACATCGGCCACCTGCATTTCTTCCGTTGACGCCGGCACATGGACTGTGACAGCGCCGTCGACAACGTCGAGCTTGATCGGCAACGTGAGCGGATGCGCGTTCTGCCGCGACGTGGCTATCGCTTTTTCAATCGCTTCTTTGTTGCTGCCGAGCGCGTGCATCACGCCGTTGACCACGACCTGCGGCGTGTAGACCTCGCGATCGCCGCGCACGAGCGAATAGTTGCGCTGGCGCTCAGAATCGCTGTGTAGCGCCAGCGTGTCCTTCCAGCCGAGATAATTCCAATAATCGACCGGCAGGCTCAACGCGATGAGCGATGGATCTTGTGCGAACTGACCAAGCAGACGGTCGGCCGGCGGGCACGACGAGCAACCTTGGCTGGTAAACAATTCGATAACCGCGCGCGGCTCTGCGGCAGCGGGCGCGGCATGGGCGCTGAGAGCGAGCGCTGCCGCCAAGATCATGGGACGATAATTCATGCCGGTACCTATGATCCCCCTGCCGCATGTCGCTTATACGGCGCGTAATGCGTCACCGGCCACTCACTTCGCGGTGAGCGGCCGGTGAGCGATTTCGCAGTTAGAAAAGTGTCAACGGGCGAGCTGGCGCAGCACGTAATGCAAGATGCCGCCGTTCTTGAAGTAGTCGAGCTCGTCAAGCGTATCGATCCGGCAGATCAGCGGCACGCGTTTGAGTGTGCCGTCGCCCATCACGATCTCCGCGATCAACCGCTGGTTTGGCTTGAGCTCGCCATGCAGGCCGCGGATGGTGACCTGCTCGTCGCCTTTGAGGCCGAGCGTTTGCCACGAGGTTCCCTCTTCAAAGACGAGCGGCATGACGCCCATACCGACCAGGTTGGAGCGGTGGATGCGCTCGAACGACTGCGCGATCACGGCTCGGATACCGAGCAGGATCGAGCCTTTGGCCGCCCAGTCACGTGATGAGCCGGTGCCGTACTCCTTGCCTGCGAACACCACCAGCGGCACTTTCTCCGCTTTGTACCGCATGGCCGCGTCGTAAATGGTCATACGCTGCTTGGACGGATAATGGACGGTGACGCCGCCCTCGACCCCGGGCACCATCTGATTCTTGAGCCGGATATTGGCGAAGGTGCCGCGCATCATCACTTCGTGATTGCCGCGCCGGGTGCCGTACTGATTGAAATCGGCAGGCTTCACCTTGTGCTCGATGAGATATTTGCCGGCCGGCGAATCGAGCTTGATCGAGCCGGCCGGGGAAATATGGTCGGTCGTGATCGAGTCGAGGAAGAGGCCGAGCACGCGCGCTTCCACGATGTCGCTGAGCGGCGCCGGCTCCTTTTTCATGCCGACGAAGTAGGGCGGATTTTGCACGTAGGTCGACTTCTTGTCCCACGTATACGTCATTCCGCCTTTGACGGTGATCTTGCGCCAATTGGCTTCGCCCTTGAACACATCGGCGTATTTTTTTGCAAAGATGCCGCGCGTTACGTTCTTGGAAACGAAGGCGCCGATCTCCTTGTTCGAGGGCCAGATGTCTTTGAGGAAGACCTTCTTGCCCTTCTGGTCGGTGCCGAGCGGCTCTTTGGCGATATCGACCTGCATCGAGCCAGCGATGGAATAAGCAACGACAAGCGGCGGCGAGGCGAGATAATTCGCGCGCACGTCGGCATTCACGCGTCCCTCGAAGTTGCGGTTGCCGGAGAGCACCGCCGCGGCGACCAGATCGTTATCATTAATCGCTTTGGAATTTTCCGGCGGCAGCGGGCCCGAATTGCCGATGCAGGTGGTGCAGCCGAAGCCGACCAGGTTGAAGCCGAGCTTGTCGAGATCTTTTTGCAGGCCGGACTTGTCGAGATACTCGCCGACGACTTGCGAGCCGGGGGCGAGCGACGTCTTGACCCACGGCTTTGGAGTGAGGCCTTTGGCCACCGCTTTGCGCGCGAGGAGGCCAGCGCCGATCATCACGTTCGGATTGGAGGTGTTGGTGCATGACGTTATGGCGGCGATCACCACGTCCCCGTGGCCGAGGTCGTAATTCTTGCCGGCGACCGGCACGCGCTTGCCGAGTTCGGAGGCTTTGTTGAATTCTTTATCCATCGAGCCGGTGAAGCCGCTCTTCACGTCCTTGAGCGCGATGCGGTCCTGCGGACGCTTGGGTCCGGCAAGCGAAGGCTCGACGGTGGAAAGATCGAGCTTGAGCACGTCCGTAAACATCGGGTCCGGCGTGGTCTTCACGCGGAACATGCCCTGCGCCTTGGCATAAGCGGCGACCAGCGAGATGATTTCCGCCGAACGCCCGGTGTCTTTGAGATAGCGCAGTGTGTCATCGTCGATCGGCGAGAAGCCGCAGGTGGCGCCGTATTCCGGCGCCATGTTGCCGAGCGTGGCACGGTCCGCGATGGTCAGGTGCGTCAAGCCGGGGCCGAAGAATTCGACGAACTTGCCGACGACGCCGCGTTGACGCAGCCTCTCAGTCACGGTCAGCACCAGGTCGGTGGCGGTAACGCCTTCCTTGAGCTTGCCGGTGAGCTTGAAGCCGATCACCTCGGGCAACACCATCGACAGCGGCTGACCGAGCATGGCGGCTTCAGCCTCGATTCCGCCGACGCCCCAGCCAAGCACGGATAAGCCGTTGACCATGGTGGTGTGGCTGTCGGTGCCGACCAGCGTGTCGGGATATGCGACCTCCATGGTCGCTTCTTTGCCGTCGACCTTTACTTTGTCCTTTTTCGACCAGACGCCGCGCGACAGATATTCGAGGTTGACCTGATGACAGATGCCGGTGCCGGGCGGCACTACGCGGAAATTGTCGAAGGAGCGCTGCGCCCATTTGAGGAATTCATAGCGCTCCTGGTTCTGCCGGTATTCTTCCTCGACGTTCTTTTTGAAAGCGGCGTTATTGCCGAAGAAGGTGACTGCGACGGAGTGATCGATGACGAGATCGACCGGCACCTGCGGGTTGATCCTCTTGGGGTCGCCGCCGAGATTCTTCATGGCGTCACGCATGGCGGCGAGATCGACCACAGCCGGTACGCCGGTAAAGTCCTGCATCAAGACGCGCGCCGGGCGGAAGGCGATTTCGCGATCGGACGATTTGCTTTTCAGCCACTCGGCACAAGCTTTGATATCGTCCTTGGTCACCGTGCGTCCATCTTCGTTGCGCAGCAGATTTTCCAAGAGCACCTTCATCGAGAAGGGCAGGCGCGAGATGCCCTTGAGGCCGTTCTTTTCGGCAACGGGCAGGCTGAAATACGCGTAGGTTTTGCTACCGGCCTTCAGCGTCTTGCAGCATCGAAAACTGTCGAGAGAAGTCATGTCGAATGTTCCATTCCCGGGCGGGAGTATCGGTGCGCCCCTCGGCCCAAGGCTCTTGATACGGCTCCTGTTTTCGGACCGAGGGCAGAATTGCGGCCGAATTCAGTTGAGGTGCGCCGCCGGTCGGGGCTTATAAGGTCTTTTCGCCGACCGCGCTACATTTACTGGAACCGTTGCAAACACGATGAGCTGGAATGCTACCGCTGGGCTCATGCGGCTCGTCGGGGACCGCCTCGCCTGCATTCGGGGCGGACGCATGGTATTCGCCGGGGTCGATTTCAGCGTAGCGAGCGGCGAAGCGCTGGTCGTCACCGGGCGCAACGGCGTCGGAAAGTCGTCATTGCTGCGGGTCGTCGCCGGACTGGTGCGAATAGCGGACGGCGAGCTCCGATTCGAAAGCGGGGACCCCGAAGCAACCATCGCCGAGCAGGCGCACTATCTCGGGCACCAAGATGCGCTGAAGCCAGCGCTTTCAATTCGTGAAAACCTGCAATTCTGGGCAAATTTCCTAGGGGCCAGCGGTACGGTCTGTGAGGCTGCGCTAGAACTGGTGGGCTTGGCCTCCCTGGGCGAGCTGCCGGCCGCCTACCTCTCGGCGGGCCAGCGGCGGCGACTGTCGATCGCACGGCTGGCGGCGGTGAAACGGCCGATCTGGCTCTTGGACGAGCCGACCTCGGCGCTGGATGTGTCCTCGCAAGCGACTTTGGCCGGTCTGATGCGTGCCCATCTCGCCGAAGGCGGTCTGATCGTTGCCGCCGCGCATGGGCCGATCGGTCTCGACTCCCCGCGCGAAATGAGGATGGGGGCATGAAGAGCGCTCGGCCTCTCGACGTTAATGCACCGCGTTACGACGCTTCCGTCACCCTTGAAGCAGGGCAGCTGCATTTGGGCAGAGACGCGCCGTGTTCACCCTCTCCCCGCTTGCGGGGACAGGTGTGGGCTCTGCCAGGGGAGGGAGTACTCTCCGACGCGCGGCGGCGGAATTGGCCATGAGCGCCTTCACCGCGCTGCTGGTGCGCGACATGCGCCTTGCCCTGCGGGTTGGGGGGGGCGCGCTCATGGGCGCGCTATTCTTCCTCATCGTCGTCACGATGGTGCCGTTCGCGGTCGGCCCCGACCTAAAGCTGCTCGCCCGAATTGGGCCGGCGATCCTGTGGTTGGGGGCCCTGCTGGCGAGCCTGCTGGCGCTCGACCGGCTGTTCGCGATGGATCATGAGGACGGTTCGCTGGATCTGTTGATGACCGGCGCCATGCCGCTGGAACTGGCCGTTGCGGCCAAGGCTTTTGCCCATTGGCTGACCACCGGCCTGCCCTTGGTCGTGATCACGCCCTTGCTCGCGTTGATGCTCAATGTCGAACCCGGCGCCATCGGGCCGGTGATGCTCACGCTTTTGGTCGGAACGCCGGCGCTCACGTTCGTCGGTCTCGTCGGGGCCGCTTTGTCGGTCGCCTTGCGCCGC
Organism: Pseudolabrys sp.; assembly: GCA_035765795.1. Lineage (GTDB taxonomy): Bacteria > Pseudomonadota > Alphaproteobacteria > Rhizobiales > Xanthobacteraceae > Pseudolabrys. Next base: position 12,562 of record DASTWX010000017.1, read on the forward strand.
GGTGGACTTTTGCTGGCCGTGATCGTCCTGCCGCTCACCGTGCCGGTGCTGATTTTCGGCGTTGCCGCGGCGAACGCCGCGATTAGCGGTGCTTCACCCTTCGGTCCTCCTTTCACCATTCTTTGCGCGCTCAGCTTGATGAGCCTGGTGCTGGGGCCGGTGGCATCCGCGGCGGCCCTTCGGCACGGACTCGAATAAACATGCGCAATTCGTCGCACCAAAGCCCGCCCAGTCCCGTACTCGGGTCCGGCGTTCCGCCGGTCCGAGCACAAGCTCCAGCGGGAATCCTGAGGCAAAGAAAAGACCTGCGCATTACGTGCTGGGTGCCCGCTTCCGCGGCGAGGCGCGGTCGGGAATTGCCCCTCATGATCCCTGTGACTAAATAGCCGCCGATGGCCATCATCGATCTCGCCAATCCGACGCGTTTCCTGCGCCTCGTCGACCGTGTGCTGCCGTGGCTGATCGGGATCACGGTGCTGCTGTTTGCTTTCGGTCTGGTGGCGGTGATCAACGCGCCGGACGACTATCAACAAGGCGCGACCGTCAAGATCATGTATCTTCACGTGCCGGCGGCTTGGCTCGGCATGATGGGCTGGGCGGTCATGACGGTCGCCGCCCTTGGTACTTTGGTGTGGCGGCATCCATTGGCGGACGTGGCGGGCAAGGCCGCAGCCCCGCTCGGCGCGGCTTTCACATTCGTATGTCTCGTCACCGGCTCGCTGTGGGGGCGTCCGACCTGGGGTACCTACTGGGTATGGGACGCGCGGCTCACGTCGATGCTGGTGTTGTTGCTGCTCTATTTCGGCGTGATGGCGCTCTACTGGACGGCTGAAGACCCTGGGCGCGGCTCGCGCGCGGCGGCGATTCTCTCGCTGGTCGGCGCGATCAATCTGCCGATCATCAAGTTCTCCGTCGATTGGTGGAACACGCTGCACCAGGGTGCATCGATCTTTCGCGCCGGCGGGCCGACCATTGCGCCGTCGATCCTGTGGCCTCTGATCATTATGGCTGTCGCGTTTACTTTCCTGTTCGTGACGCTCTATCTCGCCGCCATGCGCAACGAGATTTTGCGCCGCCGCGTTCGCACCATGCAGTTGATGCAGGCGCAAAGCCTGGCGGAGGCGCATCCATGACCATGACATTCGCGCAAGAGGCCGGGTTCATTGTCGCCGCCTATGCAGTGACCATCTTTATCGTGGTGGCGCTGTGCGCTTGGGTGACGCTCGATTATTACGCGCAACGCCGCGTGCTCGGCGATCTCGAAGCGCGCGGAATCATGCGGCGTTCAGACCGCCGGCGCGGAGACGCGGCATGAGCTCGGTATCCTCGGAACAGCGGCCGAGCAACGTGCGGCGCGGCATTCTGGTGCTGCTGCCGCTTCTCGTGTTTCTCGGCATCGCGGGCTTGTTCTACGTGGGCTTGCGTGAAGGCGATCCGTCGATTTTGCCGTCGGCGCTGATCGGCAAGCCGATGCCCAAGACCGACCTGCCGCCCGTCGAGGGTCTGCTCCGCGACGGAAGGCCGGTGCCGGGGCTGACGGACGCGACCTTCAAAGGCAAGGTGACGCTGGTCAACGTCTGGGCATCCTGGTGCGTGCCCTGTCACGACGAGGTGCCGTTTCTGGCGCAGCTTTCGCGGGACAAGCGCGTCCAGCTCGTCGGCATCAATTACAAGGACGCGCCCGCCGACGCGCGCCGTTTCCTCGGCCGCTACGGCAATCCTTATGCTGCTGCCGGTGCCGACCGCAGCGGACGCGAGTCGATCAACTGGGGCGTTTACGGCGTGCCGGAGACTTATGTGGTCGATCGCGACGGCACCATTACGTACAAGCTGGTCGGCCCCATCGACGCGCGCAACCTGCAAGCCATTTTGATGCCGGCGATCGACAAGGCGCTGAGGAAATAGGTTCCTACTCCTGCGCTTTCGCCTTCTCAGGCCGTGCGTATTTCATCAGCAGCGGATATTGCAGCGCGCCGAACAGGAGCGTGAGCGGCACCACGCCGAATAGTTTGAAGCCGACCCAGAAGTCGGTCGAGAAATTCCGCCAGACGATCTCGTTGAGCACGGCGAGAAACAAAAAGAACAGCGCCCAACGCCAGGTCAGCTTGCGCCAGCCTTCTTCGGTCAGGTCGAAGACGGAATCGAACAAGACGCCGATGAACGACTTGCCGAATGCGAGTCCGCCCAACAGCGTGCCGCCGAAGAGGACATAGATGATGGTCGGCTTAAGCTTGATGAATTCGTCGTTGTGCAGGAAGAGCGTGAGCGAGCCGAAGATCAGCACGATGATCGCGGTGACCAGCGGCATCAGCGCGAGATGCCGCGTCATCGCGTAGGAGATCGCCAGCGCGACAAGCACGCCGGCCATGAAAATGCCGGTGGCGGCGAAAATGCCGAAGCGCGCATTGGCCGCGAAGAACAGCACCAACGGGCCGATGTCGAGCGCGAGCTTGAGGCCGGGATGGAGTTTCTGTTGTTCAGGCATCGACTACTCCAGTCCCACCACAGCTCTTGCGAAATCGCGGGCGGTGAAGGGCGCGAGGTCGTCGACACCTTCGCCGACGCCGATATAGTGCACCGGCAGGCCGAACTTGGCGGCGATCGCGACCAGAATGCCCCCGCGCGCGGTGCCGTCGAGCTTGGTCATCACCAAGCCGGTGACTCCGGCGGTTTTGCGGAAAATTTCTACTTGGCTGAGCGCATTCTGTCCGACGGTGGCGTCGAGCACGAGCAGGACCGCGTGTGGCGCTTCCGGTTCGACCTTGCGCATCACGCGCACGATCTTTTCCAGTTCGCTCATCAATTCGGCGCGGTTTTGCAGCCGGCCGGCGGTATCGACTAGCACCACCTCGGCGCCTTGCGTCTTGGCGGCCATCAGTGCGTCGAAGGCGAGGCCCGCCGCGTCGGCCCCTTGCGTGCGCGCCTCGACGCTTGCGCCCGTGCGCTCGCCCCAGATCTTGAGCTGCTCGATGGCCGCGGCGCGGAAGGTATCACCGGCAACCAGCATCACCGTCTTGCCCTGCTCGCGAAAACGCGCGGCAAGCTTGCCGATAGTGGTGGTCTTGCCGGAACCGTTGACGCCGGCGACGAGGATGACAAAAGGCCGCGTGGTGATTTCCAACGGCTTTGCCACAGGGGCCATCACCCTCTCGATCTCGCCGGCGAGCAGGTTCTGCAATTCCTCGGGCGCGATGCCCTTCTCGTAGCGCCCCGCACGCAGCGTCTCGACCATGCGGGCGGCGACATCGACGCCGAAGTCCGCGCGGATCAATTCGTTCTCCAGCTCTTCCAAAGTGGTAGCGTCGAGCCGGCGTTTGCTGACGAGGCCGGTAATGGCGGAGCCGAGCGAGGAGGAAGTGCGCTTCAAACCGCCGCTCAGGCGCTTCCACCAACTCGCTTTTTGTGGGGTGTCGTCCATTATATGTCCTTGTCGCGCCCGTGATAGCCGTTCCAGCTCTATTTGGTAACTGAATATGACACCGGAAGTGACGAACTTAGCTTCTGTCATTCCGGGACGGCGCGTCAGCGCCGGGCCCGGAATCCATACGCCGCGGCGCCCTATCATGGATTCCGGGTTCGCGGCTTTCAGCCGCGCCCCGGAATGACAAGATGGGTTTGACACCGGAAGAGATGCTGGCCCGATTGCTCTACCGCGACGGCCTGATGCTGGTCATCGATAAGCCGGCGGGCTATGCCGTCCATCGCGGACCGAAAGGCGGCGAGGCGCTGGAGGATTATTTCGGCGCGCTGCGCTTCGGCTTGCCGCGCGCGCCGGCGCTGGCGCATCGGCTCGACCGCGACACGTCGGGCTGCCTGGTGCTCGGCCGGCACCGCAAGGCGCTGGCGCTCCTCGGCAAGCTGTTCAAGCAGGGCAAGATCGGCAAGACCTATTGGGCCGTGGTGGAAGGCGGTCCGGATGCCAGCGAGGGCCGGATCGATATTCCGCTTTCGAAGCGCGACGAGAGCCGCGGCTGGTGGATGAAGGCGGACGCGCACGGAATGCCTTCGGTGACGATGTGGAAGGTGATGGGGCGTTCCTCCCCTCTCGAGGGGTTGGGGGTGGGAGTCGAATTTGCACGTAACTCACGTTTCGAAAACGCCCCCCCTCCCCAACCCTCCCCCACAAGGGGGGAGGGAGCGCGCAGTGCGTCGGGCGATTCACCGCCACGCCTTACCTGGCTCGCGCTTGAGCCGCTGAACGGGCGCACGCACCAGCTTCGCATCCATTGCGCCGAAATGGGCTGGCCGATCGTGGGTGATTCGATTTACGGAGCCGCGCCGCGCCAAGGCGGCCCGCCGCTGCATTTGCACGCGCGCGAGATCGTAGTGCCAATTTCCAAGAACAAACCGCCCGTGACGGTCATCGCGCCGGTACCGGAGCATATACGCGAGCTATTGGCGGCGTGTGGGTGGAAGGATGCCGCTATCTGTTCCGCTCATTCCCGCGCAAGCGGGAATCCAGAGCCACTTGCCGAACACCCTCAATTTGTTGCCCTAGGTCCCCGCTTTCGCGGGGACGAGCGGACGAATTAATAAAGCTGCGCCTTGATGCGCTCGGGCGCTTCACGGTCGTATGCCTCGCCGCCGAACTCGCCGCGGCTCAGGTTGGCGATGATCGTGCCCGTCGAGGGCAGGCTCTTGCGGTCGACTTGCGTCGATTGGTCCCAGAGCTTTGCACGCACCACCGCTTTCGAACAGTGGAAGAAGGCGGTCTCGACATGCACCAGCAAGAC
>DASTWX010000018.1:0-37456 GCA_035765795.1 Pseudolabrys sp.
GCCCCGAAACTCAACTCTGGCGATACCGCCTGGATGCTCACGTCCACCGCGCTGGTGCTGATGATGACCATCCCCGGCCTCGCGCTGTTCTACGGCGGGATGGTGCGCAAGAAGAACGTGCTGGCGACCGTGATGCAGAGCTTTGCCATCACCTGCCTGGTGACTGTGCTCTGGATGGTCGTCGGCTATAGCTGGGCTTTTACCCAAGGGAGCGGCTTTCTTGGCGGCGGCGCGCGTTTCCTGCTGATGGGCATGGGCGTCAATTCGCTCAACGGCACTATTCCGGAATCGGTGTTCATGACCTTTCAGATGACTTTCGCCATCATCACGCCGGCGCTGATCTGCGGCGCCTTTGCCGACCGCATGAAGTTCTCCGCGATGATGTGGTTCATGGGACTGTGGTCGCTGTTCGTCTATTCGCCGATCGCCCACATGGTCTGGGGTCCGGGCGGGTGGCTTGGCGGGCTCGGCGTGCTCGACTTCGCGGGCGGCACAGTCGTTCACATCAACGCGGGCGTCGCCGGCCTGTGCTGCGCGCTGATGCTCGGCAAACGCAAGGGACTCGGTGCCGAGAACATGGCGCCGCACAACCTGGTGCTCACCATCATCGGCGCCTCACTTCTCTGGGTCGGCTGGTTCGGTTTCAATGCCGGCTCCGCCCTTGCCGCAAATGGCCCGGGGGGCATGGCCATGGCCGTTACCCAGATCGCGGCGGCCGCGGCGGCGCTCGCCTGGATGTTCGTCGAATGGGGTCTGCGGGGTAAGCCTTCCATCCTCGGCATCTGCTCGGGCGCGGTGGCCGGCCTCGTCGCCATCACCCCCGCTTCCGGTTTCGTCGATCCAGCCGGCGCGTTGCTGATCGGCGCCGCCGCCGGCGGCGGCTGCTATTGGGGCGCGACGGGCCTCAAGCACGCCTTCGGCTATGACGACAGCCTCGATGCCTTCGGCGTGCATGCGGTCGGCGGCATCATTGGCGCGATTCTCACCGGCGTTTTTGCCCGCGCGGCGATAAGCAAACCGGGGCTGATCGACGGCAATGCCTATCAGGTCGTCGTCCAATTTTACGGCGTGCTGGCGACCATCGCCTACGACGCGATCGTCACCCTCATCATTCTGTTCGCGATCAATGCGGTCATCGGTCTGCGGGTCGGCGAGGAAATTGAGCGTGATGGGCTCGATCTATCTCTTCACGGCGAGATGGTCCCCTGACTGGAAAGCGCGCAATAAAGCAAGGATCGGGTCAATCTACTCGTCTTCACGTTGCGGTGCGATTGCGTGCGCCATGGACCACCGACAGAATTGCAATCTCCCCGTCGGCTTCTCGAACCTCATAAACGATCACGTACGGAGCCTCGATGATCTCGCGTGTGCCTGGGACCAGACCGGGGCGCCCCATATGGGCAAGCTCCGGCAGCTTCAGTTGCAGTACCTTGTCTTCAATGCGGTCGATCAGCTTGCTGGCGGCTCGCGGATTCTCGTGGGCGACCCATCTGTAAATTGCTTCGAGCTCGTCACGCGCTGCCGGCTCGAAGAAGACCTTCATTTTGCGAGGGTGCGCAGATGCCCAAAAACGTCTTCTGCTGGAACCTTCTCTGAACTCGGATTGGCCAGCCGCCGGCGTACCTCAGCCGCCTGGGCATCGGTCAACCGAAGTCCACTGCTGTCCTGCGCCTCCATTAGCGCGACGACCTGCACGAGGTCGGCCTGCCGCTCGGGCGACCAAGTCAGGACCCGATTTAGAACTTCTTTCACCTGCTCTTGCGTCATGTGCAAAATATATATCGCTTCTTTCGCAGTTTCCAAACCCCGTGGAATTCCGCTCCCCGCCCCGCATACCCCACGGCCACGGCAGTAGGGCGCGAAATGGTCAAGCCCTGCGCTCTTAATCCAATTTTCCCAACTGCGCGAAAAAAGCAATAATCAAGGCTAGGGTTGCGCAGGACCGTCACCCTCATTCTGTTCGCGATCAACGCGGTCATCGGCCTGCGCGTCGGCGAGGAAATTGAGCGTGATGGGCTCGAGCTATCGCTTCACGGCGAGATGGTCCCCTGACGGGGATGCTACAGCACCTTGCCCGGATTCATGATCCCTTGGGGATCAAGCACCTGTTTCATGTCACGCATTAGCGCGAGCGCGACCGGATCCTTCACCTTGGGCAGCGACTTGCGCTTGAGCACGCCGATGCCATGTTCGGCCGAAATCGAACCGCCGTGAGCCAGAACAATCTTGTCGACCACGGCATTGACCTCGTCCCATCGCGCCAGAAATGCCGCGGTGTCGACACCGACCGGCTGGCTGACATTGAAATGAATGTTTCCGTCGCCGAGATGACCGAATGGCACCGGCCGCGCGCCGGGAATGAAGTTCTGCACGGCCGCGCTTGCCTCGTCGAGAAAATCCGGCACAGCCGCCACGGGCACCGATACGTCATGCTTGATCGAACCGCCCTCGGGCTTCTGCACCTCCGGTAAGATATGACGCAGGTGCCAAAATGCGCGGGTCTGCTCCAGGCTTGCGGCGATCACGGCATCGGTGACCAGATTCTGCTCTACCGCCTCGGCCAGCATATTTTCGATGTTTTCGCGCAAACCATTGGGATTTTGCGATGACACTTCCAAGAGCACGTACCAGGGGTGCTCGCCGGCGAGCGGCCGCCGTACGCTATGCCCGTGCCTTATCGCAAACTCGACGACGGTGCGGCAGATCAGTTCAAAGCTGGTCACGGTGCCGCTCGCGCGGGCTTTCGCCAGATTGAGCAGCCCCAACGCGGCATGTGGCGAGGGCACGCCGACAAAGGCCGTCTCCTGCGCACGTGGCCGTGGAAACAACTTCAGCACCGCCGCGGTGATCACACCGAGGGTACCCTCGGCGCCGACGAAGAGGTGGCGCAGGTCATAGCCGGTATTATCTTTCTTGAGCTTGGATAAAAGATTGAGCACGCGTCCATCGGCAAGCACCACTTCGAGGCCGAGCATCAAGTCGCGGGCGATGCCATAGGCCAGCGCACCGGTGCCGCCGGCATTGGTCGAAAGATTGCCGCCGATGGTGCAGCTTCCTTCCGCGCCGAGGGAAAGCGGGAATAGCCGGTCGGCCGCGGCGGCAGCCTCTTGCGCTCTTTGCAGCACCACGCCGGATTCGCAGGTCATCGTATTGGACGAGGGATCGACCTCGCGAACTTTGTCGAGCCGCGCCAGCGACAGCACCACTTCGCCGCCGTAGGGAAGCTGTCCGCCCACAAGACCGGTATTGCCACCCTGCGGCACAATGGCGGTGCCGGTTTCGCTGGCGAGCTTCAGGACCGCGGAAACCTCGCCAACGGAGCCCGGCCGTAAGACCAGGCTCGAGCGGCCGCGGTAAAGCCCGCGACTTTCCACTAGATACGGTGCTAGTGCCGCCGAATCGGTGAGCGCGTATTTGTCGCCGACGATGGCGGCGAAGCGCGGCAACAGCTCGGGCGCAGGCGCGCGGCGCAGCGGCTCGTTCATTGGTCGATCCTCACACGCTATCGGTACCGGATGTGAGAGAGGAGGTCCGACCGCGCATGTCAAGCGGCGGCGCGATCTGCGGTCCTCTACGCGGCGCCTGCTTTGGGGACCTCGGAAACACCGAGCAACTCGGCCGCGTTGCGGTAGAGGATGCGGTCCTTGGCCTCGCCGGAGGCTTTCAAGTTGCGAACGATGTCAAGATCGTACTGGCCCATATCGAAAGGATAATCGCTGCCGAGCACCACACGCTCCACGCCGACCAAATCGACAAGGAACTGGAGGGGGCGGGTATCGTGCACGATCGTGTCGTAGATCAGCTTGTCGAGCGAAGCGCGCGGGCCATTCTTCAGATGAACCTTCGGTTCATTGCGCACCTGCCAGCCATGCACCCAACGGGCTTCTTGATAAGGCGTGAAGCCGCCACCATGAACCATCGAAAAGACAAGCTTGGGGTGGCGCTCGAGCACGCCGCCAAAAACGAGAGCGGCTGCCGCGACCGTGGTGTCCAGCGGATTGCCGACCAGGTTCTTGAGATAATACGTGTCGAGCCCGGGCACACCCGGCGCGTTGAGCGGGTGCACCATGAGGAAGGCGCCGAGCTCTTCCGCGGTGGCCCACACCGGCTCCAATGCCGGGTTGTCCAGATTGCGGCCGCGCACAGCGGCACCGATTTGCGCACCCTTCATGCCGAGCGCCGTCATCGCTCGGCGCAATTCCGTGGCGGCTAGCTCGGGCGCCTGCATCGGCAGCGTGGCGAGCGCCATGAAGCGGTCGGGCATCGACTTCGCACGCGCCGCCATCTGGTCGTTCTGGATTTGAGCGACGGCGAGTCCGAGCTCCGGCTCCAGGTCGTAACGGAAGGTCGGCGGCACGTTCGAGAGCACCTGGATGTCGAAACCCGCCGCATCCATGTCGCGCAGGCGTCGTTCGAAATCCCACGCACCGCGCGGAAAGGGATTGATGACGCGGCCACCCAGCTCGAGCTGTCCGTTTTCGTCATCCAGTTGCGTTAACTTGAAGCCGGCCTTGGGCGCCTCCTTCTGAAGGATGCGGACGGTTTCCATATCCAAAATATGAGCATGGGTGTCCAGCGTACGAACTGGCATTCCGATCTCCTCATGAACGCGCGGTTGCCATATGCTTTCCGGCGGCGGCTTGCCGCGGCGACGCACCAAGGCCTGCGCCGACCGCAGGCGCGATCTGTGCGGGCGTATCGACCACAACAACGCCCGCCGATTCCAAGGCCTTGCGTTTCCCCGCATAGCTGCCGGCGTTGCCGGTGACGATGGCGCCGGCATGGCCCATCTTCTTGCCCGGCGGCGAAGCCGCGCCGGCGATGAAGGCGACCATCGGCTTGCGCACGTTGCGCGCGTATTCCGCCGCGTCTTCTTCCATATTCCCACCGATCTCGCCAACGATGACGATCGCATCGGTCCGCGGATCATTGTCCAGCGCTTCGAGCGCGTCGCGGGTGGTGGTGCCAAGCATCGGGTCGCCGCCGATGCCGATGAAGGCGGACTGCCCGACACCAGCGCGGGTGAGGTTCAGGCAGACGAGCGTGCCGAGGCTGCCGCTGCGCGAGATGACCCCCACGCGGCCGGGCTTGAACACGCTCGGCACGAAGGCCGGCATGATGCCGACGAAGCACTCGCCGGGCGTGACCAGCCCGGCGGTGTTCGGACCGACGATGCGGGTACCGGCGCTACCGGCGGCGGCATGGATCGCCATGACATCCTGCCCCGGAATGTGCTCGGTGAGCACGACGAGCAGCTTGACGCCGGCTTCGATCGCCGCCACGGCCGCATCCTTGGCCATCGGCGGCGGGATGAACATGACCGCCACGTCCGCCCCGACCGCCCCCGCCGCTTCCTGCGGCGAGGCGAAGACCGGCACACCGACATGCGTTTCGCCCGCGCGCTTGGGATTGACGCCCGCCACCACATTGGTGCCGTAGGCGATCATCTTCTCGGTCCAGAAGGTGCCCTGCTTACCGGTAATGCCGAGCACGACGACGCGATCTTGCTTACGGACGATCATTGCGCTGCCTTCACCGCTGCCTGGATGGCGTCTTCCATGAACTCATAGGGTTCGATGCCGAGCTCATCACGCACCAGCGCCATCGCCTCGTCCTCCCCGGTACCATGGATCGAGAAGAACACAGGCACCTTCGGCTTGAGTTTGTGCCAGGCCTTCACCACGCCGTCGGCCATCACATCGGTGCGGGCGAACGCACCGCAGAAATTGATTACCAGGCTTTTCACGCCGGGATTGGACAGCACCAGATCGAGCGCGATCTCGGACTTCGTGTAAGCTTCCCCGCCGATCTCGAGGAAATTGGCCGGCCGCCCGCCGTAATGACTGATCACGTCCATGGTGGTCATTGTGAGCCCGGCGCCGTTCGCCAACACGCCGACATTGCCGTCGAGCTGGATGAGCTTGAGGCCTGCTTCGGCGCCGCGCCGCTCCAGATCGGTCATGGCCCCGGGCGAGCCAGCGGAAGCGATATCCGGTTGGCGATAGACCGCCGCATCGTCGAGCACGAATTTGCAGTCGAGCGCCACCACGCGGCCGTCAGCGAGCAGCGCCAGCGGGTTGATTTCGAGGAGCTCGGCATCGCGCGCGCGATAGGCGGCGTAAAGCTGCCTCAGGATGTTCGCGACCCGCGCCTCCGCGCCGGCGAGATCGAGGCCGGCGAGCATGTCGGCGATATCGTGCTCACGCGGTGTTGCGTCAATCTCGATGACAAGCCGGCGGATCGCGTCCGGCTTCTCAGCGGCGATTTCCTCGATGTCCATGCCGCCTTCGGTCGAGAACAAGATCAGCGGCTTGCGCGCCGCGGTATCGTGCAGCACCGCAGCATAGAACTCGCGTACGATCTTCGCCTGCTCCTCGACGAGCAGCCGCTCGACCGTGTAGTCCCCGATGCGCATACCAAAGATTTGCCGCGCGACTTGCTCCGCCTCCTGCGCGCTGTTCGCCAGCTTGATGCCGCCCGCCTTGCCGCGCTTGCCGGTGGGCACCTGTGCCTTGACCACGCAAGGGCCGATCGCGGCGGCGGCTTGCGGAACTTCGGCGGCGCTGCCGCACAGCACGCCGCGCGGCACCGGAATGCCGGCTGGCGTGAGGATCAGCGATTTCGCGGCGTGTTCTTCGAAGTTCATGCAATTATCCGTTCGTCATTCCGGGACGGCGCGAAGCGCCGGACCCAGAAGCCGGACGCACATGCCGAATCTGCTTTTGGATTCCGGGTTCGCGGGCCAAGGCCGGCGCCCCGGAATGACCGGGATTGGTGCAAGTGCCATGTTCACTAGTCACTTCCCATACTTCTCCCAATAGACCCCAAACAGCTCCTCCTCGCTCGGCTTGTCTTCCGGAATGGTGGTGACGAGATGGGTGATGTTGAGGAAGTTTTTGTAATTCAAATTCTCGGTGATACTGTTGCCGCCCCAGGTGCCGCAGCCCATGCTGAGCGTAAAGTTCAAGCCGTTATCGAAACCGCCGCCGTTGCCGAAAGTGTGCGCCTGATTGATCAGCACGCGGACCACGTCCGCGCGTTCGGCGAGCTTTCGGCCGCGGCTCATGTCCTTGGTATGCAAACCGACCGAATGGCCGCGTCCCTGGAAAGCAAGAATGGCGTTCGCCTTCTCGATCGCATCGTCGAAATCCCTGGCGCGATATACGGTGAGCACCAGCGATAGCTTCTCGCCGGAGAACGGATGCTCACGGCCGACACCCGTCTCCTCGACCATGAAGAACTTCTTCTGCTCGGCGGCAGCAGGCAGGCCACAGCCGCGAGCGAAGACATCGGCGTCCCGCGCGATCAGCGTGCGCGAGAGCTTGCCGTCCGGCCACAGCGCACGCCGGATACACTCCTTTTCTAGTGGCGACGCCACATAGCCGCCCGCGCGCTCGAGCGCGGCGACCGCCCGGTCATAGATTGCGTCAACCAGAACGAGCGAGTTTTCCGAGGAGCAGGAGGTCGCGTTATCGAAGATCTTCGACATGCAGATCTTGCGTGCGGCGTCGTCAAGGTCGGCCGTCTCGTCGATAATCACGGGCACGTTCCCAGTGCCGACGCCGATCGCCGGCGTGCCGCTCGAATAAGCGCGGCGCACGTTGTCCTGTGAACCGGTGGCGACCACGAGATCGGCCGCCTGCATCAGCGCCTGGGTCATGTCCTTCGATGCCGGCGGGGGCAGAATCTGCACCAGGTCTTCCGGCAAACCGATCTTTTTCAACTCGGCCCGCATATAATCTACCGTCTTGCCGGTGGTCTTCATCCCGGCAGGCGAAGCAGCAATGATGATGGCATTGCCTCCTTTGATCGCCATCATCGCTTTGTTCACCGGCGTCGCGCCGGGATTCGTCGAAGGCGTGATCGCGCAGACGACGCCGACCGGCTTGGCATATTTGACGATGCCGCGCGCCTTGTCTTCCTCGATGACGCCGACGGACTTGACCCGCAGAAGATCGCGCAAAGTACCGAAGGTCTTGCGCTGCTTCTTGATGATCTTGTCGGGAACGTTGCCGAGTTTGGTATCGGCGACCGCGAGGGCCGCCAATTCCTCGGCATGCGCGGGATTGTAGAGCGACCAGGCCAGCGCGGTGACCGCTTCGTTGACGCGCGCCTGGTCGGCATGCGCGAAAGCCGCCATCGCCGCACGCGCACGCCGCACCAGCATATCGACGGTCGATTGCACATTCGAATCCACCGGCGCTTTCACAGCCACGGTCATTGTTGTTCGACTCCCAATCTGTGCTCAATCGCGCGGCAGGTTCGACGTACTCCCTCCCCCTTTGGGGGGGCGGGAGCCTGCTGAGTTTGCTTCGACGAAAGAGTCCAATTCATTGGTTCGTGCTCTACGCCACCTTCTGCGGGCGCATGTCCTCGCGCTTGATGCCGGCGACAACCACGGGCTTCTTCATCGCATCGCGGCGGAAGGGCTCTCCTAATTCCTGGTTGAGCAAAACCTCGATGAACGTGGTCACGCGCTGCTTCTGCGCCTCGCAGGAATCGCGCAGGGCTTCGGTCAACTCGGTCGACGTCTTGACGACGATGCCTTTCAAGCCACACGCTTCCGCCACCTTGGCGTAGCTGAGATGCGGGTCGAGCTCAGTGCCGACAAAGTTGTTGTCGAACCAGAGGATCGAATTGCGCTTCTCAGCGCCCCATTGGTAGTTGCGGAAAATGACCATGGTGATGCCGGGCCATTCCTCGCGGCCGATCGAGCTCATCTCGTTCATCGAGATGCCGAAGGCGCCGTCGCCGGCAAAGCCGACACAAGGCGTGTCGGGATTGCCAATCTTGGCGCCGATGATGGCGGGAAAGCCGTAGCCGCAAGGGCCGAACAAGCCGGGCGCCAGATATTTGCGGCCCTGGTCGAACATCGGATAGGCATTGCCAATGGCGCAATTATTGCCGATGTCGCTCGATATGATTGCATCCTTCGGCAGTCCGGCCTGGATCGCGCGCCACGCCTGACGCGGCGACATGCGGTCCGAATCGCGCTTTTGGGCATCCGCGTTCCAGGTCGTACCCGGGTCGTCCTCCTCATGGTCCATGCTGGACAGCGTTTGCAGCCATTTGGACCGCGTGGTGTGGATCAGGGCCTTGCGCTCTTCGCGGCCAGTATTTCCGGCAGAGGGCGCAAGCTTCTCCAGAATAGCCTTGGCGACCAGCTTGGCGTCACCGCAAATCCCGACAGTCACCGGCTTGGTCAGGCCGATACGGTCGGCATTAATGTCGACCTGAATGATCTTGGCATTCTTCGGCCAGTAATCGATGCCATAACCAGGCAGCGTCGAGAACGGATTGAGGCGGGTGCCGAGCGCCAGCACCACGTCGGCTTTGGCGACGAGTTCCATTGCCGCCTTAGAGCCGTTGTAGCCAAGCGGACCGACCGCGAGCGGATGGCTACCGGGAAAACTATCGTTATGTTGGTAGTTATTGCACACGGGAGCGTCGAGATTTTCGGCAAGCGCCACGCATTCAGGGATGGCGTTGCCGATGACAACGCCCGCGCCGGAAAGGATTACAGGGAATTTGGCATCGGACAGAAGCTTCGCTGCTTGCGCGATGGCCTGCTCACCGCCGGCCGGGCGCTCGAACTCGACGATCTGCGGCAGATTGATATCGATGACCTGCGTCCAGAAGTCGCGCGGGATGTTGATCTGCGCCGGTGCCGATAGGCGCTTGGCCTTGGTAATGACGCGATTGAGAACTTCGGCGACGCGCGAGGGATCGCGCACCTCTTCCTGGTAGCAGACCATGTCGCGGAATAAGGCCATCTGCTCCACTTCCTGGAAACCGCCCTGCCCGATGGTCTTGTTGGCGGCCTGCGGCGTCACCAGCAGCATCGGCGTATGGTTCCAGTAGGCCGTCTTGATCGGGGTGACGAAGTTGGTGATGCCGGGACCATTTTGGGCGATGCACATCGCCATCTTCCCGGTCGAACGCGTGTAGCCGTCGCAGACGAGCGCGCCGTTTCCTTCGTGCGCCACGTCCCAAAAGGTGATTCCGGCCGCTGGAAAAAGGTCGGAAATCGGCATGAAGGCTGAGCCGATGATGCCGAAGGCATGCTCGATGCCGTGCATCTGGAGAACCTTCACGAAGGCTTCTTCGGTCGTCATCTTCATCGCTTCATATTCCTTTTCTCGATCTCTCGTCCTGTGCGATCGGTTGCGAAGGTCGTCGCCGCTCCCCGACTGAATTCGTTTCAACTCTTGGCTTGAAAGATTTCGGCGAGTTCTCCGGCCGCGCGGCGGAGCGCCGGAAGGTGACCGCGCGCGGCCCGCACGTCCATGCGCGCTTCCGGCGCCTGGATCGCAAGCGCGGCGAGCAGGCAGCCGTTGGCGCCGATGATCGGCACGGCAGCGCAGACCACACCGACAAGATATTCTTCGCGGTCGTAAGAGACCTGGTCCTTCTTGACCTGACGCAACTCGGATTCGAGCCGGCTGTGCTCGGTAATGGTGTGATCTGTGAATCGAGTCAATTCCAGACTCTGTAACAGCCGCTGCCGGCGCGGCGCCGGCGCCAGCGCCAGAAACAGCTTGCCGATCGCGCTGCAATGCAGCGGAACGCGTGAACCGCTGGTGAAATGTAGGCGCAGCGGCCAATCGTCGGATTCGACACGGTCGAGATAGACCACTTCACCATTGAGCAGCGTGCCGATGTTGCATGTCTCGTTCAGGCCGCGCACCAGACGCTGAAGCACGACATGGGGCGCATCGTTGCGCATCGAACTCGACAGTGCACCGAAAGCGAGATTGGCGAGTCTCGGGCCCACGATCAGGCGTTTGCGGCCGGGCTCCCGCGACAAGTAACCGTGCACCATGAACCAGTCGACCAGGCGATAGGCAGTGGCTTTGGGAAGCTTTAGCGAATCAATGATGTCGATGACATCGACCGGCGCGCTCGAAGCCGCGACGTATTCGAGGATGGCGAAAGAGCGCGCGGTAGCGCCGAGCTTGTGCGTCCGCAACGGCGCAGCTTTGACTTTGCCGGGCGTGCGCCGCAGTTCGCGCCGTGCGGGCACGGCCGCGGTTGCGGTCTCGGCGGTTTCGATAGGAACATGGCTACGCATAAATCATCCAGTAGTTCTCAAGCGGCAGCCGCGCGCTTTCTTTCGCGCCAGCGCTGGAAGAATGGAATGAACAGCATCAGGATCGTGAACCCCATAATCGGACCGGCGATCGGTCGCGTGAAGAAGACCGTCCAGTCATTACCGAAGCTGATCATCGAATTCATGAAAGACTGCTCGGCGATGGGACCGAGGATCACCCCAAGAACCAGCGGCGCGATCGGGAATTTCAGGCGCTCGAACATATAGCCGATGACGCCGAAGCCGATCATCAACCACAAATCGACGATATCGTTACGGATCGACAGCGCGCCGACAAAACAGAGCACCAGCACATACGCGGAGACCAGCGCCTCCGGAAAATCGAGGATCCGTACCAGCGGACGAATGGCGAAGTAGCCGAGCACGCACATCAGCGCGAGGCCGAGATAGAGCGAGGCGAACACGGCATAGACAGTATCGGCGGAGGTGACCAGCACCTGCGGCCCGGGCTGTATGCCGTGCAGCAAAAAGGCGCCGAGAATAATGGCGGTGGCACCGCTGCCCGGGATACCGAGGGCAAGCAGCGGCACTAAGGCGCCACCGACGGACGCGGTGGCCGCCGCCTGCGGAGCCACGATGCCTTCGGCGATGCCGGTGCCCATCTCGTTCTTGCGTTTGCCGAACTGGGCCTCCAACCCATAGCTGACGAAGGAAGCGATGGTGGCGCCGGCCCCGGGGACCAACCCAATGATGGTGCCAAGCACACTGCAGCGCAGGAACATGCCCTTGAGGGCGAACATTTCCCGCGGACTCGGGAGCTCGGTGCGAGCGTTCTCAATACGCTCGACCGGCTTAGTGGCAAAACCCGTTTCGAGTCGCGATAGCACTTCGCCCACGCCATAGGCCCCAACCATCACCACCAGGAATTCGATGCCGTCGGCCAAAATGCGCGAGCCGAAAGTGAAACGGTAAGCGCCATAGGTTTCGTCGGTGCCGACGCAAGCGATCAGCAGACCGACCGCAAGGCTGATCAGCGCATTGGGCAGCGAGCCGCGCCCAAGCGCCACTACACTGCTAAGGCCAAATAACACAATGGCGAAGTATTCCGGCGAAGAGAAGCGCAGCGCAAATTCCGCAAGCGGCTGGGTAAGCAGCACCATGACGGTCGCCGCCAAGACGCCGCCGCCGAGCGCGGCGATCAGCGTCCAGCCGAGCGCCTTGGCAGGCCGGCCCTTGCGCCCCATCGTATAGCCGTCCCACAGCATGGGGACGTCGATCGGCTCGCCCGGTATGCGGAATAAAATAGCTGTGAAAGCGCCACCGTACGTGCCGGAGACGTACATCGCCGTGAGCAGCACAATCGAAGCTGTGACGTCCATTCGATAGGTGAATGGTAGCGCCAATGCGACGCCCATCACCAGTGTCAAACCGGGCAAAACGCCTATCAATAGTCCGAGCACAATGCCAATGAGCAGCATCAGCATGTTGAGGGGCGTCAGGCATTCGACGAAGCCGTGGCCGAGTTGGAGCAGGATGTGCGTCATGACCGCCTGCCCTCAGCCCCCGACAATAACATGGACAAAATTGGTGAAGGCGTCGAACGGCGGCGCTCCCCGGGGTAGCGAAACATAGGCAAAGCGCGTGAAGATCAGCGCCGCCGCAAGAGTAATGACGATGCTAGTAGTCCAGATCGCGATGTGATTGCGATAGCGGCCGAGATACATGAAGATCGCGAGGAAGAGAAAAGTGGACAAAAAGAATCCGAGGATATCGACCAGCACCGCGTATACGATCACCAGCGCGATGCCGCCGCCGAGCAGCCACGGATAAGTCCGCGGCGCCGTCTCGCCGGGCCCATCTTGTTCGCCTTCCAAGACATCGCCGATGCCCCCGCCGGTGGATTTGAAGCCGGCAAAGCTGCGCACGATCTCAAAAAGACAGACGGCCGCCATCAGAGCGATGACGGCCTTTGGCCAGAAGTCCGGACCGAGCATGCCCGGTCGCGGCGTATACTCGATGTTGTTAGCATAGTGGTAGAGTAGCGCGGCAACGACAAGGCCGACGACGTACGGGCCCGCCGATCTGAGTCTGCTCTTGCCCATCGGATGCACGCCGGCCTTGCCACTCACGCGCTACGCTTACTTCTTGCTCTGTCCCTTCGTTTCCGCCACCACCCGCTCCATGTCGTCAAGTTGCTCCTGGAGGAAAGCCGTGGCCTTGGAAGACGGCACAAAGCCGTTGGGATCGGAGAGTTGATCCTCGAGGAATTTCTTGAATTCCGGCGTGGCCGCCACCTTCGCGAGCGTGTCGGAAAGGGTTTTGACAATCTCCGGCGGCGTGCCCGACCGCACCACGATGGAACGGAACTGCGGCAGCGCGATCTTGAAGCCCAGTTCATAAGAACACGGTACATCCTTGAAGCCGGGGAGACGCTTTTTGCCGAACAGCAGGATCGGCCGCATCTTCTTGCTCTTGAGGAATTGGGCTACGTCGCCCGACTGCTCGTAAAGCGCATCGGCATGACCGCCGAGGATCGAGACATAGCGCTCGCTCGGCTTGGAAAAAGGCACCTGCACCACCTTGATCCCATGCTGGGCGAGCACGCTGAGCGAAAAGTCGTCCACGCTGCCGAAGCCGAGGGTGGCCACCTTGAGCTTGCCGGGATTCGCCTTGGCTGCTTTCGCGAAGTCGTCCCAGTTCTTGTACGGGCTGTCCTCCTTAACGAAGATGAAGGAGGGGACCTGCATCATGATCGCGACCGGTGTGATATCCTTCATCGTCCAGCGCGGGTTCTTTCCGGCGAGCAAGGCATGACTGTCCGCGATATAGTCCGCCATGGAATAGCCGTCGGCGGGGGCGGCGAGGAGCTTGGCCATGCCGGTGGCGCCGGTGCCGCCGGGCACGTTGATGACCGGGATGCTCGCCTTGAGCATCGGCTCCGCCAGCTTGGCGGTGATCCGGGAAAACTGGTCGGAGCCGCCGCCCGGCCCCCATGGCACGATCAGTTCGATCGGCCGCTCCGGATAGCCTGCCGCATTGGCGGTGACGCTCGACAGCGCCGCTCCGGCGGCGACCGCCAGACACAATCCGAGTTTTCGAATTCTTGAATGCATGACGTGTCCTCCCTGTTATTTGGCCGGTTGTTTGTTCGCGGTTACGCGTCGCGAAACCGCGGTTGTCCAGCTTTGGCTGCCGATTGCGGGCTTCCTCCAAAACCTAATGGAGTCTCACACATTGAGACCAGATTTCTCAGTACGATAGCAGAGCCCGACAGGTCCGCAAGTCTGAACCGATGCGAAACGTCTGCTGCACGGGAATTGTGAGCGAAAATGCGCGAAGCATCATGCGCACGGCGAAGCAGTGTCGGGATACAGTCCAAGCATGTGAACACCTATCAGCGTTCGCCGATCGGACGGTAAACCCGCAAATCCGGGCCGTTGTAGAGCGTAAGCGGGCGGATCAGGATGTTGTTGTCGAATTGCTCGAGCACCTGCACCACCCAGCCGGGCATACGGCCGATGGCGAAGATCGGCACGAAGAGATCGCGCCTGATGCCGAGCAGGTGGTAGACGACACCGGAGTAGAAATCGACGTTCACGTTGACGCCGTGGCGCGCGTAAGGCGCCATAGCCTGCACGACGGCTTGCAAGATCTCGAACCAACGCGGCTCGCCCATTTCCTTCGACAACCGCTCGACGCCAGCGCGCATGTGGCGCGCGCGCGGGTCTTCGGCGCGATAGACACGGTGGCCGAAGCCGGTGATGGGAATGCCCGCCTTACGTTTTTCGCGCACATAATCGGCCGCGCGGGACGGATCGCCGATCTCCTCCGCCATCTTCATAACATCCTCGGCGGCGCCGCCATGGGCAGGCCCGGACAAGGCGGCAATCGCGGCAGTGATCGCGGCATGCAGGTTGGCCTCGGTACCAACCACCACCCGGGCGGCAAAGGATGAAGCATTGGAGCCATGCTCGGCATGCAGGATGAAATCGCGGTCGATCAACTGCGCGGCGTCCGCACTCGGCTTCTCGCCGCGGAGCATCCAGAGCAAATTGCCGGCATGGCTCAGCGTCTCGTCCGCCCGCAACGGCTCCTGCCCTGCGCGAATGCGCGAATGCGCGGCGACGATCATCGCCACTTGTGAGGTGAGCCGTACGCCCTTGCGTAGCGTGGCCTCGCGCGCGTTGTCGGCGGTTTCCGGGTCGGAGGCCGCCAGCGCGGACACGGCCGTGCGCAGCACGTCCATCGGATGGGCGGTCTTGACCGCGCGGATGATGTCGAACACTTCCTTCGGCAGCTTGCGCGCGGCCTTCAGTTCGGCATCGAAGGCGGCGAGTTGCCGCGCATTGGGAAGGTCGCCGTGAAGCAACAAATAGGCCGTTTCCTCAAAACTCGACTTCTCCGCCAGGTCATGGATCGAATAGCCGCGGTAGCGCAATTCGCCGGCCTTGCCGTCGATGAAAGTGCACGGCGAACGATCGAAGTAGACGCCTTTGAGGCCGCGTTGAATCTTGATCGCTTCTTCGGTTTCGGTCATTGATGGCCCCGTCTCGTTCGACGTTTTCTCATGCGGTGAGATGCATGGACTTGATTGATAGGTTATTTGATATCGCACGCCGCCGTTATCGCAAAGTCGTTTTGCCGGAGGGCGACGATACTCGCGCCATCGCCGCCGCGATTCGCCTGCAGAACGAAAAAATTGCGCAACCCATTTTGATCGGCGCCGCGGATGCGATCGCGGCGGCAGCGCAATCGATCAATGTCTCGCTCGACGGGATTGAAACGATCGACCCGCGCCACGATCCGCGTGTGCGAGATTATGGCAATGCATTGGCACGCACGCGCGACACGATGACCCCGGCGATGGCGACGCGGCTGGCAAGCAAGCCGCTTTACTTCGGCGGCATGATGCTGCGCCAGGGCGACGCGGACGCCATGGTGGCGGGCGCGGCAAACCCGACGCGCCGCGTGATCGAAGCCGGCTTGATGACGGTCGGTCTTGCCGAAAACGTCGGCTTACCTTCGAGTTATTTCCTGATGGTTGTGACGAATTTTCTCGGCACGGGGGCCCGCGCCTTCGTCTTCGCCGATTGCGCGGTCAATGCGGACCCGAGCGCGAGTGAGCTTGCCGACATCGCCGTGGCCTCGGCGCATAGCGCCGCTGCACTGCTGGGCGAAGAACCGCGCATCGCCATGCTCTCCTTCTCGACCAAAGGCAGCGCACAGCATTCGCGCATCGATAAAGTCCGCGAAGCGGCCCGGCTGGTACGGGAACATGCGCCGAGCCTTACGATCGACGGAGAACTCCAGGCCGACGCCGCGTTGGTTCCCGATATCGCGGCCAAGAAAGTGAAGGAGCCGAGCGCCGTTGCCGGCCGGGCCAATGTGCTGATCTTCCCCGACCTCGATTCCGGCAATATCGGCTACAAGCTGACACAATGGCTGGGCGGCGCCACGGCCATCGGCCCCTTCCTGCAAGGATTCGCCAAGCCGATCAGCGATCTGTCGCGCGGGGCAAGCGAAAGCGACATCGTCACCACCTGCGCCGTCGTGCTGGCGAGCGGCGCGGATTGAGCTTGCTTTCGAGACCGACGCGCCGTGCTAATGTCTATTTGGAAGCTCGCCTCAGACGACCGGCACGTCCAATAACATTGGACCGGCGGCCGCCTTGTCCCAAACATGAGAGACTCGATCAGTGAACGCACGCCCAGAAACCATTCTCACAGGCAAGCAGCGCCCTTTCACCGGCGCCGAATATCTCGAATCGCTGCGCGATGGCCGCGAGGTCTATATCTACGGCGAGCGCGTGAAAGACGTGACCAAGCATCCCGCTTTCCGCAATGCGGCGATGTCGGTAGCGCAACTCTATGACGCGCTGCATGCGAAGGAGACCCATGCGGTCCTGACCGCGCCCACCGACACCGGCTCCGGCGGCTATACGCATAAGTTCTTTCAGGCCGCTCGCTCGCGCGAGGCGGTGATCGCGCAGCGTGACGCCATTGCAGCGTGGGCACGTGTGACTTACGGCTGGATGGGACGCAGTCCCGATTACAAGGCCGCCTTCCTTAATACACTCGGCGCCAACGCGGAATTCTATGGGCCTCATGCCGGCAACGCCCGCGCTTGGTACAAGCGCGCGCAGGAGGCGGTGCTCTATCTTAACCACGCGCTGGTCAATCCGCCGATCGACCGCGCTAAGCCGGTGGAAGAGGTCAAGGACGTTTACATTTCCATTCAGAAGGAGACCGATGCCGGCATCTACGTCTCCGGCGCGAAGGTCGTCGCCACCAACTCCGCGCTGACCCACTACAACTTTCTCGGCCAGAACATGGGCCAAGAGATCACCGACCCGAGCATGGTGGTGATGTTCATCGCCCCGATGGACACGCCCGGCATCAAGCTGATCTGCCGCGCGTCTTACGAATATGCCGCGGCTGCAACCGGCTCGCCGTTCGACTATCCCCTCACCTCGCGCTTCGACGAGAACGACGCGATCTTCGTCTTCGACAACGCGTTCATCCCCTGGGAGAACGTGTTTATCCATCGCGACGCCCAGCGGCTGAAAGACTTCTATCCGAAGTCGGGCTTCGTCAACGGCTTTACGCTGCAAGGCTGCACGCGGCTTGCGGTCAAGCTCGATTTCATTGCCGGGCTCCTGCTCAAGGCGGCGCGCGCTACTGGTGTCGACGCCTTCCGCGGCGTCCAGGTGCATGTCGGCGAGGTGATCGGCTGGCGCAATCTGTTCTGGTCGCTGACCGACGCCATGGCCTGCAACCCGGAGCCGTGGGTGGACGGCGCGGTGCTACCCAACGCACGCGCCTCGACCGTCTACCGCATGTTCATGACCGAGGCTTATCCGGCCGTGCGCTCGATCGTGGAAAAGGTGATCGCCTCCGGCTTGATCTATCTTCCCTCGCATGTGCGCGACTTCAAGAATCCGGACATCGATAAATACCTCGCGCGCTATGTGCGGGGCTCGAACGGCATCGGGTATAAAGAGCGCATCAAGGTCATGAAGCTTCTGTGGGATGCGATCGGCACTGAGTTCGGCGCCCGTCATGAACTCTACGAGATGAATTACGCCGGCAGCCACGAACTGGTCCGGCTTTTCCCGCTTCAGCACGCGATGGCGTCAGGCTCGCTCAAGGAGATGGAAGCGCTGGCCGACAAGTGCATGGCCGACTACGACGAGAACGGATGGCTGAAAAGTCCGTATGCCGACGGCAGCGATCTGTCGATCCTCGGCAAGGGGCAGAACTAGCCGCGCAGGCGGGGAACCGGCTCTGAAGATACATTGACAATTCATGTTTTCAGTCGGAAGCTGGGTGGCGATGACCGGCCGACGACGATATTCGGCGCGATCGAGCCGGTGTCCCCGGCTCCCGACGCTGTTTACCGAACGGAAGATCATGGACTTGGTAGCCGATGCCTCTCCCGCCAATGAAGTCGACGTTCGCGGTCTCGAGCCCGAACAGCGGCACGCCAGGGCCTTGCAGCGTGCGACCGAATTGACCGTGGGCGCCTCTTTTATCCTGGTGAATGACCGCGACCCGAAACGGCTGCGGCATCAACTCGAGGCCGAGTACCGCCACCAGTTCTTCTGGAATTACCTGGAAGAGGGGCCTCGTCTCTGGCGCGTCCATATCGGCCGATTGCAGGCGGCGACCTAACGGCGAACCCACAGGGGAAGCGCCGAGCCTAGGGGCGCTCGGCGCTTCTGTTATCATCAGCGGATACGCGGCAACCTCTCGAACTGGTGGAACGGCGGCGGCGAGGACAACGTCCACTCCAGCGTCGTTGCGCCCGCTCCCCAGGGATTGTTTCCGGCCACGCGCTTCTTCACGAAAGCCTCGATGACGCCGATGAAGAAGATGAGAAATCCGACGCCGGAAATGTAGGCTCCGATCGAGGCCACCTCGTTCCAGCCATGGAACGCCACCGGATAATCGGCTACCCGGCGCGGCATTCCCGCGAGGCCGAGGAAATGCATCGGAAAGAAGGTCAGGTTGACGCCGATGAACGTCACCCAGAAGTGTATCTTCGCGATCGTGTCGTTGTACATGTAGCCGCTCATCTTCGGGAACCAGTAATACCAGCCGGCGAAGATGGCGAACACGGCGCCGAGCGACAGCACGTAGTGGAAGTGCGCCACGACATAATAGGTGTCTTGCAGCACCCGGTCGATGCCGGCGTTGGCGAGCACCACGCCGGTCAAGCCGCCGATCGTGAACACGAAAACGAATCCGATCGCCCACAGCATCGGCGGTTTGAACTCGACCGAGCCGCCCCACATCGTGGCGATCCAGGAGAAGATCTTCACGCCCGTCGGCACGGCGATGACCATGCTCGCGGCCATGAAATAGGCCTGCGCGCCGAGCGACAGGCCGACCGTGAACATGTGGTGCGCCCACACGACGAAGCCGATCCCTGCGATCGCCACCATTGCGTAGGCCATGCCGAGATAGCCGAACACCGGCTTTCGGCTGAAGGCGGAAACCACCTGGCTGATCATGCCGAAGCCGGGAATAATCATGATGTATACTTCCGGATGACCGAAGAACCAGAACAGGTTCTGAAACAGGATCGGATCGCCGCCGCCCGCGGGCTCGAAAAAAGTGGTGCCGAAATTGCGGTCGGTCAGCAGCATGGTAATCGCGCCGGCCAACACCGGTAGTGCCAGCAGCAGCATGAAGGCGGTCACCAATACGGCCCACACGAACAGCGGCATCTTATGCAGCGTCATACCGGGCGCGCGCATGTTGAAGATGGTGGTAATGAAATTGATGGCGCCGAGAATTGATGATGCGCCGGCGAGATGCATCGAGAGGATCACGAAGTCGACGGCCGCTCCAGGATGACCGGAGGTCGATAGCGGCGCATACATCGTCCAGCCGGTGCCCGCCCCGTCCGTGCCCGGCTCACCACCCACGAACAACGAGATGAGCAGCAACGAAAAGGCGGCCGGCAACAACCAAAACGAAACGTTGTTCATGCGCGGGAAGGCCATATCGGGGGCGCCGATCATCAACGGCACCAGCCAATTACCGAAGCCACCCATCATCGCCGGCATGATCACGAAGAAGATCATGGTCAAGCCATGCATGGTCGTGAAAACATTGAATTCGTGCGGGTCCGGAAAGTATTGCAGCCCCGGGTTCATCAATTCCAGGCGGATGCCGATGGAGAACAAGGCGCCAAGGATCCCGGCCGACATGGCGAACGCCAAGTACATCGTGCCGATGTCTTTGTGATTGGTCGAATAGACGAAGCGACGCCAGCCTGTCGGATGGGCTTGAGGGTGGGCTGCATGGGCGGCTGACGGCATCGTCATCGGCGGACTCCTTCAATCTTATTCCCAGCCGCCGCGCACCGATTGAACGCGACGGCCAGACGACTCGCCCCACCTCGTTCATGCGCCTCGATCAAAATCAGCGTGCCTGCATCGATCGTGTTATCCGCTCTCCCGCTCTTGCGGAGATTGCGCCGGCCCTTTAAGACACATTGTACATGCATCTTATCTGACCGGATGAGCGATAGAACTGTCATGAGCGCATACCAGCTTTGGCTCAGTGCCGGATCTCGTCGCCAGCCGCTGCCATTGACGCGGAATGCCGTGATCGCTCGGTGCGTGGACGTCACTTTGGGTGGCAAAACAGAAGCAGGAGCCGCACAACATGGTACCGCCACGCGCCGCACACGACGGGGCGTCGTCAAGAACGCCACTGCGTGGTCGCCCCGCCGCGCTTTCTTAGTTTGTCGATGAACCCTGAATTGATGCTGGATGTAACCCGTGATAACGCCGACAGCGACAGACGGTTTCCGGTCTCCACGACGGATCGCCTATGCCGCCGGACATTGGGACGCCATGAGGCGCGCGGCTTTTCGCCGCGGTACGCTTCGGCAGAACCTGTACCAGAGAGATCTACTTAGCCGGCAAAACCAGCCGGTCCACGCCGCGGGATTGCCAGCCCTGCGGAATCTGAAGGTCCAGCGGCGCCGAGCCGAAAATGATGAACTCCGGCCCCGGGCCCAACACCATGAAACGCCGCCAAACGCTCACCGGCGTCCCCGCGCTTTCAGCTATCTTTTCGAGCGGCGAATGAAATTGGATTCCGCGCGGACGCGTGAGCCACCCTGCGCGACTGGCACGATGCGGCTCCAGGTCGCCCCAGAGATGGTCGTAAAGACCACCGGCGCCGCGCTCCATCAGTTGCGCAATGTGAGCGTGCGAGGTCTCCATCGGCCCTTCGACCGCTTTGGTGTTCACGCCCTCCAGCACTCCGGGCCCGTCGATGACGGCCCAATCCTCGTAGCCGCTCTCTTCCTCGGACCACGGCATCGACGAAATTCGTGCGGTGGCGGTGTGTCTCACTCCCGCGCAGTCGACTGCGCCGAACGCCTCATAGAAAGCCAAGAGATTGCGCTCATAGGTTTCCCGCGGCGTAGCCTGTGAACGCGTGTGCCAGAATACGTAGGCGAACATAACGACGACCCCTGGATGTGAAATGACACTCTGACGCAAAACTGGACCGGAGTCTTTAAGCCGCTTTGAGCGTCAGCGCTGTCCGCACTGCTTCTCGCATATCGTGAAAATGCCGATGCCCGCCCCGCATCACAACTGGCAACAAAATCGAACGACAACGAATCCAATGACGCCAATTCCCCGTCTGAGGGCCTATTCGGGCCCTGCGCTCCTGAGCTACGGATTCAGGCCGTTTTTCTTCGGCGCGACCGTTTATGCCGGCGTCGGCTTGCTGATCTGGCTTCCGCTCTTTTCGGGCGATCTCGCAGTGCCGACGACTTTCTCGCCTGTCGATTGGCACATCCACGAAATGCTTTACGGCTATTTGCCGGCCGTGATCACGGGTTTCCTGCTGACGGCTATCCCAAACTGGACCGGACGACTTCCGCTGCAAGGCGGGCCCTTGGCTATTCTGTTCGCTGCATGGATCGCCGGCCGGATCGCGATATCCATCTCTGGTGTGATAGGGCCATTAGCTGCGGGCGTAATCGATGCGTCTTTCCTACTCCTGATTGTCGCTGCGGCGGCGCGCGAAGTCATTGCAGGGCGCAATTGGCGCAACCTGCCGCCGGTCTTTCTGGTTTTGGTTTTTTTTACCGGCAACGTGACTTTCCACGTCGAAGACGCCATGACGGGAACGGCGCAAATCGGCGCGCGGATCGGGATAGCGGCGGCGATCGCGTTGGTCTCGCTAATCGGCGGACGCGTTGTCCCGAGCTTTACGCGAAACTGGCTGGCGAGGGAGAATCCGGGGCGGCTCCCAGTGCCTTTCGGCCGCTTTGATACGGCAACGCTAGGTGTCGCCGTGATTACGCTGGCCGTGTGGATCGTCTTGCCGGATTGGCAGGGCACAGCGGCCCTGATGCTGCTGGCGGGGATATTACAGACGGTGCGGCTCGCCCGATGGGCCGGCGACCGGACCACGCGCGACCGTCTCGTGCTGGTGCTCCACGTCGGATACGCCTTTGTGCCGCTCGGCTTTTTCATCCTTGCCGCAGCGATCTTGTTTCCGGACGCCGTGCCGGTGAGCGCCGGCATTCACGCCTGGACGGTCGGCGCCATCGGCGTCATGACGCTCGCCATCATGACCCGCGCGTCGCTCGGCCATACCGGTCAGGCGCTGAAGGCCGACATCCTGACCCAGGCCATCTACGGCGCCGTTGCGATTGCCGCCTTCCTGCGCATAACTGCGGCGTTCGCGGTGCAAGCATCCATGCCGCTGCTCCATGCAGCGGGCGCGGCATGGATCGCGGCATTCTGGATGTTTGCGATAGGTTACGGACCGTCCCTATGGCGTTCCCGCAAAACCAATCGATAGACGAATGTCAGCGCTTTGGAGCAAGCCTGCGCAACGAGGGCCAAGTTAAAGGTCAACCCGAGATATCACGCCGCGACCGTGTAATTAGACTTGTGTTCTCTCGCCATCGCTCTTGCGGCTGCCACCGCCATCCAATCGCGAAGAAGGCCCCGATCTTCCTTCGAGAAGACGGCTCGCCGCTTGAGATCCTCGAGGGTTTCGCCCAGACGCAATTGCTCAAAATCTTCCCGGATGAGCGATTCCAGGAAAAGGCGCTCGTCATCATCGGCGGGGCAGACATATCGATGGGAATTACTCAGCATGGCCGCACCTCCTCTTTTCATCGATGCTCATCCGTGGAAACTCTGCGCCGCGTCGGTGGCTATAGCGCCAGTGGTCCGATTCTAACATTCGCATCGCATTTTCCGCACGCTCCCCGTGCGAATGTTAGAATCAAAGGACCACTAGCAAATTTAGGGCCAGTGGAGATTTGGATTTGACATTCGCTTCACGAGGTAGCCGCCGGGTGGGTAGCGAATGTCAAATCCGCTCCACTAGCCTCCCGATGGACGTGGTTGAGCCGGACCCGCCACGAATCGGAACCTTTATCCAGATATGTGCAACGACAGGCAGAACCGTACTTTGCTTCGAGCTGAAGCAGGAGCCTCTTCGGATCATGGTCCGACGATGAGTTGCAAAGAGTCGCCGCCCCCGAGATGGTCGAAGAGTTGGAGGATGATCGTGTGGCGGTGCTTGGGATCGATCTCCGCCACGCGGATGACGCGCTCTGAGCCGTTCTGGGCTTGTAGCATGGTTTGCGTGCTCCTTCCGCTTTGCTGCACAGAAAAAAGATACGTTTGTACTGTATGTTTTTTAAGAAGAATACGCCCCGCAGGTTCGGCGTGTTGCAGAGAGTTCAAGGACGCGCGATCACTGACGTTCCGTGACTGTCCATTCCAAAATGGTTCGGATCGCCGCCAGCCCAGGGTCTTCCGCCTTGCGGAGACGGTGAGGAGCTGAAACCAAAGCTCGTCGTCCCCCACTTCCAACGAATTCACGAACCGCGCCGCTGGCGAATTCGCCGGTTGTCATCGAAACGGCCGCGGCTCGCGCCTCGACCCGGGCGGTCAAATCCGGATCCATCGTCGACAACAGCGACACGATGATATCGGGACGGTCCAGATGAGAGATGAGATCACCGAGCATAAAGCTGTTCCACCGCTCTTCCCGGCTCACACGATACTCTATTTCTCGGAGCCGATGCACGAAAGCAACAAAGCATCTGGCATCATCCGCCCGGAGCGTGAAGCACGCTTACCGCTGCGATCCTCACCACTCCAACTTTGGTGTGAGCCGGTGCAGCAGCACGTCGAAACGACGCGAGGCCGCTGGATCAGCGCCCCGCAAGGCGACACATGCCCGCCCCGCGAGACGGCAGGCCTGATCGACCTCGCCCGCAGCCGCCAGCGCGGCAATGCTTGTCAAAAGAATCTCTGAGAGGCGGCTCGTGGCGATTGAATTCGCCCGCGTGCCTGCCGCTTTCGAAGCGTCTTCGCTACATCTCACCGACCGCCTCCAGTCATGCCATACCGAAATGCACCTTGGCCTCGGGACTCATCATGTCGGGCTCCCAGCGCGGCTCATAAGTGAGCTTCACATCCACGAACTCAACATCGGGCACAGTGCCCGCGGCCTCACCGGCGCCTTGCTTGAGATAATTCGTCGCCGGGCAGCCGGGCGTCGTGGTCGTCATCGTGATCTGCACCGCGCCGCCCTCTTCCACCGCAACGTCATAAACGAGGCCGAGGTCGACGATGTTATAGCCAAGCTCCGGATCGATGACTTGGCGCAACGCGTTCCAGATAAGGTCGGGGGTCTTGGCGCCACTTTTGCTTGAAACCGAGGAGGGCATTCGCTCACGGGCGGGCGCCTGCCGGCGCAGCACCGGCGCCCCTGAGAGGAAGTGCTCCATGATAGCCCCCAGGATCGCAGGTTTGAGGCGCTGCCAATCGCCATCTGCCTTGGTGACAGTTATGGAATTCTTGCCGAAGGATACGCCCGAGATGCCCGATATCGCGAAGAGCCTCGCGGCAAGTGGCGATTGCGCGGCTTGCGTTTTGTCTTGTAGATCCAGCGTGCCCTCAGCGAGAACCTCGCAGCCGGGCAGAAACTTCAATCGTTCGGGATCGGGCATCATTTCTGTCTGGATGAACATGACCACACGCTCCGCATGGATTTCCAGCCGCACTAAATCGCGTGCGGCGAATGCTTAACCGCTCACGCAACCGCAGCCTTCGCCGTACCGGCTCGCACGAATACTTTGTACGTTTTTCCGTCGGGCTCGAAAGCCCCCCGCCACTGGTGACCCCGTTTGGCCAACTCGGGGAAAAGAAAGATCGGCTCACGGCAGAGCAAGGCGGAAAGCACCTGCCCGCGCTCAAGCGCTTCCGTCGCCGCGAGGATACGCACCATCGGCTCCGGCGGATCGAGCTCACGGTTATCGAGCTCCTGCACCGGCTCGGGCCAAGCCGAGTCGTCACCCACGGACTTGGTTTCCACGCTGCCGTTAGGCTTGGCCGCGTCGGATGGGGTGAAGAGCACCTCCCACTCGCCGCCGTCGAGCTCCGTGGCTTCGTGGGTGAAGCCCTTCGAGCCTAAAACATGGAAGAGCGGGGTCGGCTTGAAGGTCGCAAAGAGCCGCAACCCTTGACCGGGTCGCAGGGCTGCGATCGTCTGCATGATCTTCTCGAACGGCTCGCCGCCGGCGCGCAGAATCGGCCGGACATCCAATTCGACGAATGACATACTCATGATGATTTCTCCTTCGATCAGCGGTGCGGGGTGAGCGAGAGCAACAATTTCGGATAGTGCGCGCCATCGGGAAGGCGCATATCCGCCTTCACATCGGCGAGCCGGCGAGATCGCACGAGCTGAAAGACGATGCCGCCAGTTGCGACGAGCATAAGTGCGGCAGCGGCGCGGAAGGCGAGCTCGTATCCCAGCAACAGCATGAGCGTGCCGAGCCAGACCACGACAAAGTAGAGCAGGAACCACTTGAGCGCGCGTTGTTCGACCACGAGATCCTGCACGCGAGGCGTCGGCCGCTTGCCGAGGATCGGGCCGTAGCATTCGAGCCAAGTCAAAAACGGCACAATCTTGTAGAGCTTGGCGAGACCGAGCCCGGAAAGCCAACCGAAGGCCAGCAGAAAAGCGATGGCGCCGATGTGCCGGCTCAGCGCACCCAGCGCGATGCATATGATCGTCAAGACGACCGCGACCGCCAGCGAGGTGAGCGCGAACGCCGCCATGCGGCTGTTCAACTCGATTTTGCGCCGCTTCCGCGCCCTATAGAGATGCAGGACATCGCTGCCATAGAGGCCCAGAGCGAGCAATCCGACTGCTCCTGCGGCAGCGAGCGCAAGATCGGCGTTTCCATAAAGGGAGATCGCCGCGATGCCGCCGACGATGGCAAGCACCAGACCGGTCGCGCCGGCGTATAACGTTATGCGCGTGCTGAGCCCATCAAGCTCGGGCGCCAGCATGAACATGGCGAGTAGACGATAGCTCACGCCCATGGCCGTAAAGGTCAGCCAGCCGCCAAGCCCGGCGATGACGTGGATCGGCAGGCCACGAGCGGTTAGCTCGGCGAAAGCGGGTGCGGAAACTCCGCCGAGTACGAGGGCAAAGATGATCCCGAGGGCGACCGTCGCCACAAGGCTCAGAAGGCCGACGGCGACATAGCGCGCTGGAAGCGTCAAGGGCCGGGCCGACCACAGGGTGCGGCCAAGATTCCAGACGACAAGTGTAAACCCCACCCCGAGCAGCGCCGCCGCTGCCGGCAGCAAAGGCAAATCCGCAGCAATGCGTCCGTCGAGTTGCAGGAAGCCGCAGAGGAGAGCGCCGATGCCACTCAAAAGGCAGGCAAGGGCCGGCAAAGGCAGGGTGTTGCTATAGAGGGGGCGGGCCACCAGCACGGGCACGAATTGAAATAGCGCGCCGCACATCAACAGACTGAGCCACCCGAGCGCCACGACATGGACAAGTACCAAAGTTTCAGGCGATGCAATCGGCGCGTTTGGGAATCCGAATCCCGCTGCCATGAGAGCCTGCGCGCCGATGAACGCCAACAAGGCGGCGGCGAAGTAGGACAGCGTCCAACGGGATAGAGAAGCGCCGATCATGTTCGGCTCCACGCCATGCGATTGCGCCGACGCACGCCGGCGCAATCGGAGGCAAAAGAAGATTCAAGCAGCTTGCGCCAACTTGCCGATCTGGACGCGCCAGACGTCCGGCCCTCGTTCGATATAGGTCCACGAGAACTGCTTCGGGTATTCGGCTTCGAGCTGGTAATAGAGCGGCTTAGGGTCGTGATCATTCACAAGGACAAATGAGGCGCCCGGCCCAAGTTGGTTTACCAGTTCGAATATTTTCGCATGCCGCTGGGCTGGGATGAGACTACGCACGTCGACCACATCGACGCCGGTTGGTTGCGCTTGATCCGCCATCTGCTTGCTCCTGCGGCCGCCGAGTTGAGTTTGAACGACCCGCGGACGCGGCCCTTGCCGCCGGCCGATATGAACGACATTCCCGGCACGTGGCCACGCGCTGCGGTCGCTGCGGTACGTGCCGGCGACAATGGCCGGGATGTCACCACGGCTGACGCCGATGTCTTCGAGCGCATGATTACTCATTGCGCTGAGTTCGTCGTAGGCGCGCCGCATCCGCCGCGCCTCGGCAATACCTTCCACGGTGGCGCCGTATGCACGCTTGATCGTATCGAGCGCGCTACTGATCGCGTTCCGGAACGTGTGGGGATTAGAGGTGGAGCGCATCTTCATGGCTTCGCTCCTTTCAGTATGCTTCTTTTTCTTAGGTGCGCCTCTTAAGATGCATTGTCAATACATCTTTTTGAGAAACCCTTCCCGTGACGACGATGATGCCGCTTGCATATGATGCCTTTTCTATCTATCTTTCCATGTTTATCTCAGTCGAGCAGGCAACGGCGATGGTGGGACATGCGTCTGACAAACTTTTCTGATTATGCGTTGCGCCTGCTTATGTACGCCGCAGCGCAAAAGGACCGCCTCGTCACCATCGAAGAGACCGCCGAGGTGTACGGCATCTCGCGGACTCATCTTATGAAGATCGCCAACATGCTGACGCGAGCGGGCTACTTGAGCGCCGTGCGCGGCCGCTCAGGCGGGCTCAAATTGGCAAAGCGGCCGGAAAAGATCAGATTGGGCGACGTGGTGCGCACCACGGAGCCTGATTTTGCGCTGGTCGAGTGCTTCGCCTCCGGCAATCAATGCGTCATTACGGCCCGCTGCCGCGTCCGAGGCGTACTCGATGAAGCGCTCGCTGCTTTCCTGGAAACGCTTGACCGCTACACGCTGGCCGATCTTATGCTCCGGCCCAAAGACTTCGGTCTGAAGCCGGCCGCGTGAGCGCGTTTTCCGTCCTGCCGCGGGCACAGGCAGCGGATGCAAAAACATTCATTTGAAATATTGCTTTTATCGTTATTGCGCTATACATCTTGGCCGATTGCCGCCGCACGCGCTGCCGAACTCTGCTCACCAGCGCCCGTCCCGCGAGGCAAACCCGTTAAACGAGGCCCGCCGTGACCTACGTCGTCACCGACAATTGCATCAAATGCAAATACATGGACTGCGTCGAGGTGTGTCCGGTCGACTGCTTCTACGCCGGCGAAAACATGCTCGTCGTCCATCCGGACGAATGTATCGACTGTGGCGTATGCGAACCCGAGTGCCCGGCCGAAGCCATCAAACCGGACACCGAGCCGGACCTCGCCGACTGGCTCAAGCTCAATCGTGACCTGTCGCTGAAATGGCCGAACATGACAACGAAGGGCGTACCACCCTCGGATGCGAAGGAATGGGATGGCGTGCCCGGCAAGATCGAGCATCTCAGCCTCAATCCACATGAGGACTAGCAAATCTCGTAGCGCGTGGTAGTGAGAATCCTATGTCGTGGCTCTCGATAGAGGGCAAGGAATGCTCCATGAACATTCCGGCCTCCGAACGAGACAAAGGGTACCCGCGATGGGCTTATCACGGGAGATTTCTCTCACGCACACCGCCGTGCGCTCGAACTAGAATTGTGGAGTGGTGCTTGTGCTTGACGAAAAATTGGAGCCAATTTTTGTCGATGTCCTTCGTCGTAATCCCGGGGAGGACGAATTCCATCAGGCGGTGCGTGAGGTGCTGGACAGCCTCGGCGCAGTGATCAGCAAACATCCGGACTATGCCGAAGATGCATTGATTGAGCGTATCTGCGAACCGGAGCGTCAGATCATCTTCCGCGTGCCGTGGGTCGACGATAGTGGCCATGTGCAGATCAATCGCGGATTTCGCGTTCAGTTCAGTTCGGCGCTAGGCCCTTACAAAGGAGGCTTGCGATTCCATCCGACGGTGCTTCTCGGCACGGTCAAGTTTCTCGGCTTCGAGCAAGTGTTCAAGAACGCTCTGACCGGCATGCCGATTGGAGGCGGCAAAGGCGGGTCCGACTTCGACCCGAAGGGGCGCTCCAACGGCGAAGTGATGCGCTTCTGCCAGTCCTTCATGACGGAGTTGAGCCGCCACCTGGGCGAATATACCGACGTACCGGCGGGCGACATCGGTGTGGGCCAACGCGAGATCGGCTTCATGTTCGGCCAGTATAAGCGGATCACAAACCGCTATGAGTCCGGCGTCCTCACCGGCAAAGGACTCACCTGGGGCGGCTCACAGGTGCGGACAGAAGCAACCGGTTACGGCGCCGTGTACTTCATGGAACGCATGTTGCACACGCGAGGACAAGGCTTCGACGGCAAGAAGGTCATCGTGTCCGGCGCAGGTAATGTCGCGATCTATACGATGGAAAAAGTCATGGAATTGGGCGGCCGCGTGATCGCTTGCTCGGATTCCAACGGTTATGTCGTAGATGAAGCGGGCATCGATCTCGCGCTTCTCAAAGACGTGAAGGAAGTTAGGAGAGGCCGTGTCGCCGATTACGCCCAACTGCGCGGCTCCGGCGCCGTATATATTGCACAGGGGCGGATTTGGGACGTTCCGGCCGATATTGCGATGCCCTCCGCGACACAGAACGAACTGACCGGGCAGGACGCGCGCACACTGGTGAAGAATGGCGTGCTCGCGGTCGGGGAAGGCGCCAACATGCCCTGCACGCCCGAGGCGGTACGCCTGTTCTTGGAGGCCGGCAACCTGTTCGGGCCGGGCAAGGCGACCAATGCCGGCGGCGTGGCGACCAGCGCCTTGGAAATGCAGCAGAATGCCTCGCGGGATTCGTGGACCTTTGAAGCCACTGAAGAGCGTCTGGCGGCCATTATGCATGGCATTCACGACCGTTGCGCCGAAACGGCCGAAGAATACGGCTCCCCTGGCAATTACGTGCTCGGCGCGAATATAGCAGGCTTCATCCGGGTGGCCGAGGCCATGCGAGCACTTGGAATCGTATAATTCATCCAACGATAATCGGCGGCAATTCAGCAGCCTGAGCTTTCTTCAGAACCCGTCATCCAGGGGTTCTGGGGCTGCTGATCTGGCGGGACAAGCCCCGCTGGGTGAGAACGATTATGTTCAGCGACGGAGGCGACCATCAGTTCGCCGCTCAAGGATGTCCTGGCCAGTCACGGCACGGGAACGATGATTGGCGCCTCTCGTTACAGAGAGATGCTGCGCCTTGCGATCAGATTATTCGCCGCCGGGCGTGGTTGGAGGCTTCCCTGACGTTCTCCGGAGCAAGAGAAGAGGTCGCCATGCTGGCCCGCGGACAACTCGTTACAGCTGCTGCATTGATACTGATGACGGGAAGCGCCTTGGCGCAAGGAGACGCGCAGAAGGGTAAGCAGGCGTTCGCTCAGTGCAGCGCCTGCCACTCACTGCAGGCTGGACAAAACCGCGTCGGACCCACATTGCACGGCCTCTTCGGCCGCAAAGCCGGGACTGTAACCGGCTATAACTATTCCGCTGCGATGAAGAGGGCGGATGTGGTGTGGAACGAGGAAACCTTGAAGAAGTACCTCTCCGATCCGAAAAGCTTCATTCCAGGCAATAAGATGATCTTTCCGGGCATAAAGGACAACGCCAAGCTCGAAGACCTGATCGCCTATCTGAAGACAGCAACCAAGTAGTCTCGCTGATCGCGAGCAACCGCATTCACGTCTTTCCTGGCGTACCGCCGTAATAGACGGCGAGACCCTGAATTTCGCTCGCCAGCAGTGAGGCAACGCAGCACCTACCTGCCTTGGACGCTCTCAGGCTGAGCTTTCCGCGGCTGGTAGCTTCCCGGCGCCGTCCTGAAGGGAATGGCGAGCCTATTCCATCCGTTGATGGCCACGATCGACAAAGTGAGATCGACGATCTCCTTCTCGGAAAAATAGTTCTGTAAATTCCGATAAAGCGACTCCTCTATGTGAGTGTCGGAGATGCGGGTGACAGCCTCGGTCCAGGCCAACGCCGCCCGCTCCCGGTCGCTGAAAAATGGGGTTTCGCGCCACGCCGACAGTGCATAGAGCCGCTGCTCGGTTTCGCCGGCCGCCCTGGCGTCCTTTGTGTGCATGTCAAGGCAGTAGGCGCAGCCGTTGATTTGGGAGGCGCGGATTTTCACGAGCTCTAACAACGAGTGCTCGAGCCCGCAGCTCTCGACATAACCTTGCAATTGACGAAGTGCGGAGAGCCCTTGCGGCGCCGATTTCCAGTAGTCGACCCTCTGCTCCATGCCTTACCTCCTAATCAGATTTCGCTTCGAGCATTCTTGGGGCGTTTGGGAGCCCAATATGTCGGTTCGAAACGAACTGAACAATTCCTCCTCAATGCGCAAGCAAACGGGCATTGAGCGTGATGTCCGTTCCTGCGAGAGCCTGCGACACCGGGCAGCCACGCTTCGCGGCCTCGGCCTGCTCGTGAAACTGACTGTTTTCGATGTTGGGGACATCGGCTTCCGTATCGAGGTCGATACGTGTGATTTTGAAGTCGTTGCCGGTCTTTTCGATATGCGCCGTGGCCGTCGTGTGGATGCGATGCGGGGTGAAACCCGCTTGGCCGAGCATCAACGACAGTGCCATTGAGAAGCACCCCGCATGGGCGGCCGCAATCAATTCTTCCGGATTGGTGCCCTTTTCATTTTCGAAGCGAGACTTAAAGGAGTACCGGCCTTCGAAGGCGCCACTGCCTAACTTCATTGTGCCACTACCCTCGGAGAGCGACCCATTCCATTCTGCCTCGGCTGATCGTGCTACCATTGTGTTCTCCATTGTCGTCGCATGGCCGCCTACTTGCCGATGCCGGGTTTCGGCGGGCTCAACGACGAGACCGATTTCGGTTATGTGCTCTAAACATCTGGGGTTCATTCTCCCAGAATCAGCTCCCGCAGAACGACCGCATCGTTGTGCTCCTCATCATGAGCTGAAAAAACAAGCGTGAGCGCCCCACGGCGCGCCATCTTGCGCAGCCGATCCAGCTGTTCAGGATGCTCATTGACTTCCCTCTTGTAGCGGCGCCGAAACTCCTGCCAGCGATCCGGGTCGTGTCCGAACCATTTTCGCAATGCGGTACTCGGCGCAATATCCTTCATCCATTCGTCGATCTTGGCTTCCGTCTTCTTCACGCCGCGCGGCCACAGTCGGTCAACCAGAATGCGCGTGCCGTCCGCGCGGCTCGGCGGCTCATAAGCACGCTTCAACTTCACCTTTTCTGCGGCGATCCGATTGGACATAGCTGCTGGCTCAGGACGCGACCATCGCAATATTACGTCATCTCTTCAGCGTCATCACGCTGCATAGTCCGTCGCTGGCAGAATGGCTGATCCGTTTGATTCACAATGGTAAGTGCTTGCCGTTGCCGCAGTCCCTCTATTTAACTTACCACGTACTGGTCCATGCACGCTCAAGGAGCGAACTCCTGCCGAAACGACAGGCGGCAGCAGCGTCAGCGTCTCTCGGCGAGGCATTTTTGCACCAGACATAATCCGGTCCGGAATATTATGGAGCGCACCATGAATGAAATCTATCCTCAAGCGAGTGGCGATCTCGCCCACAAGCGGAGAGAACTGGCGCCGGCGCAACAGGCGGCATTCGACGCATTCGGCAAGGCCGTTTTCGCCGAAGGGGCCCTGCCCGCAAAAATGAAGCAAATCATCGCCGTCGCGGTTGCGCACGTCACGCAGTGCCCCTATTGCATCCGAGGACATACCAAGGCCGCTTTGCGCGCCGGAGCCACGCAGCAGGAGTTGATGGAGGCGATCTGGGTCGCGGCCGAAATGCGCGCCGGCGGCGCCTATGCTCATGCGGCGCTGATGATTGATGAAGCGGCCAAGGCTGAAAAGTCGGGCGGTTGACCTCGGCCGCCGATACGGTCTGCTCTATCTGTCGTCGCGATGCGCGCCCGGCGGCGGACCGTCACAAATTCCGGCAACCACTGCGCATTTGCCCATGTAGGCCGAAGTAGTCCACCGGCGGCGCAATGTACCGTAAAAGGGCCGCTCCTCCGGCCGGCCCGCGTAGCGCGGCTTCCCATCCGCGCTATAATCGCTGCAGGAGGACCGCCATGCCTGACACGTTCGCCGACGATCGCCTTCTCATCCACGGCACCTGCGCGCCGGAATTTTCCGCGGTCAAAGCCGCTTTCGCCGACAACTTTCGCCGCCGCGGCGAAATCGGTGCTGCCGTATGTGTCTACAAGGAGGGCAGAAAAGTCGTCGATTTGTGGGGCGGCCATAAGGACCTCGCCCGCACCGAGCCCTGGGCCGAAGACACCATCGTCATCATGAATTCGCTTGCCAAGAGCATGAGCGCGCTTTGCATGCACATTCTCATCGACCGGGGAAAGGTCGATTTCGATGCACCCGTTGCGGATTATTGGCCGGAATTCGTACAAGCGGGAAAGAAGGGCGTCCTCATCCGGCACATTCTCTCGCATACCTGCGGCGTAATCTATTGCGATCGCGCTACTCCCGGCTCATGGTTTCGCTGGGAAGAGCACATCAAAGCGCTGGAGCTGCAGGAGCCGGCCTGGGCGCCCGGCACTTACGGCGCCTATAACTCGATCAATATCGGTTATCTGCTCGGCGAGGTGATCCGCCGCGTCACGGGCGAAACGGTCGGCAGCTTCCTCCGCAAGGAGGTGACGGACAAGCTTGGCGCCGATTACCACATTGGGCTTCGACCGGACGAGATCGCCCGCGTCAGCGACATGCACGAAAACCC
The DNA here is from genome assembly GCA_035765795.1 of Pseudolabrys sp. GTDB lineage: Bacteria > Pseudomonadota > Alphaproteobacteria > Rhizobiales > Xanthobacteraceae > Pseudolabrys. The sequence goes on from DASTWX010000018.1 coordinate 34,091, forward strand.
GAAGAATACGTTTTTCCATATCTCGTCCGATCCTTCGACACCGCTCGGCCGCGCCTTCAAATCGGCGCCGACGATCGGCTACTTCCAAAACATTCCCGAAATTCGTGAGGTCGAGGTGCCGTCATTCGGCGGTCATGGCAATGCACGCGCGATGGCGCGAATCTACGCGATGCTGTCGATGGACGGCGCGCTTGATGGCGTCCGCATCCTCAGTTCCGGCGGTGTCGAACGCACGCGCTGGCTGGTGTGGGAGCGCGACTGCATGATGACCAAACGCTATTTACGAATGGGCTTCGGCTTCATGCACAACGAGCGGGAAACGGTGCCAATGGGCAGCAACATGGCAGCCTATGGCCACACCGGGACCGGGGGAGCCTTCGCCTGGTGCGACCATGATCGTAAAATGGCGTTTGCCTACTGCACCAATTTCCAGCGCGAAGGGCCCGGCATCGGCCCGCGGGGCGCGGTATTGGCCGTCGCCGCCGGCGGGGGACAACCGCCGTCGTGGTTGACCTGATTCGCCGCCGCGGTTAAGCGCGCGATTGTGTCTCCAGGTCGCGCGCCTGTTTGGGCGGCGTGCCCGCCCGCGCGGGATTCAATCCAAAGCGATCCATCCACCAGTCGGCGGTCCAGTTGCCCATCATCGACAAGTTCTCGAACGAACAGTGCTGGCCGCCGCCGTCCTCGTCGGTAAATATGCGGAGCTCTTTCTCGGGCGATCCGCAGGCTTCGTAGAGCCGGCGCGCCATGGCGACGGGGACGATATTGTCGTCCTGCCCGTGCGTGATCATGATCGGCATGCGGATTTTCTCGGCAACGCCGTCCAAGCGATATCCGGCGCATTTCTCCATCGCGCTGTCCATGTCCGGCCGGCCGAGCACCCATGGCAACTGCCAAATGGCCGACGAGGAAATGGTGCCGCCGCTTTCCAGCACCTTGCGGCGGTGAGTCCACACCTCATGGTAATTGAAATGCGCGCCCCAGGCGAAGCAGGCGGCATAGCGGTGCTCGAAGGCGGCGATGCGCGGCGCGTAATAGCCGCCCATGCTCATGCCCATGATGCCGATGCGTGACTTGTCGACGCCCGGCCGCCGGCTAGCGAAATCGAAGGCCGCAGTGCCGGCCGCTTCGTAATCCGGCCGGCTGGGTATCTTGCGCAGACGCAGGGTCTCGCCTTGTCCCGGCCCATCGACGCAAAGCACCCCAATGCCGCGCTCGCGCAGAAACAGCGCACCCCAGAGGACGGTCAATTCCTTGCAAGCGTCAAGGCCGTCGAAGAAAACAACGACCGGATCGTTGCCGGTCGGGTTGAGCGGCGGCACCCAGTAAGCAGCAAGGCTGGCGTTCTCGTAAGGGACATCGACTTTCTCGAAGCCGGGTACGCGGTACGACATGCCCTTGAAATAATGCGGCAAGAGAGTCGCATAAGATTCGGCCTTGCGCCGGTCCGTGGGCGGTACGAAGCGCTCTGTTTCATACCGGTAAATGGCGCTGCGCACATAAGCCCCCGCCGCCGTATGTCGGTGGCCTTTGGCCCACTTGGCATCGGCTGTCGCAAGCGTCTTGTCGGCCATCCAGAGCCAAGCATCGTGCCACGCCTCGCCGTCGCCGACCTTGTCCTGCAGCCGTTGCGCGATCAGGTTGAGCTCCTGGAAATTGCTTCCGCCCATGCATGTCAGACTGATGACGCTGCTCATGAGCTGCGACCATAGATATTGCTGCGGAAAAAAACGAAACCAGGTGCCGGCGATATCTTCTTGAGCCATGGCATTCTCCTTATTTTCGAACCGGTACAGCGGCCGCGCTGGCCGGTCGAGCCGTACTAATTTTCAAGATACAGGCAGCTTTCCTGGGCAAAGAGCAGATCGACGGCGCTGCCCTCGGCGAGCACAACGGAGCGGGGTGCGCGGACGATAATCTCGTGGCCGTTCGCGACGAGGAGGCATTCCATGTAGCTGCCCATGTTGATTTGCCGCTGCACAATCCCAGCGATGACATTCCGGCCAGGAGCAGCCGACGCGCCGCTAGCCGCAATGGAGATGTTTTCATTGCGGATGCAGACAAAGCCGTCCGTGCCGAGCGGCGGTGGAAGCTGATAAAAGACGGCGCGCAACGGAAGCGCGCGCTCGCCCACTTGCGCTTCCACCAGCACGCTTCGCGAACCGGCGTCGACCTCGCGCACTTTGGCCGGGAAAATATTGGCTGAGCCGATGAATTCCGCCACGTAGCGGCTTACCGGCCGATCATAGATTTCCTGCGGGTTGCCGATCTGACGGATACGTCCTTTCTCCATCACGATGACCCGATCGGAGACAACCATCGCCTCCTCCTGGTCATGGGTGACATAGACTGACGTAATGCCGAGCTCTGCCTGGAGGCGCCGCAACTCGAGCCGCATGCGCTCGCGCAGCTTGGCGTCGAGATTGCTGAGCGGCTCGTCGAACAACAAGACCTTGGGTTCATAGACAATGGCGCGCGCCAGTGCCACGCGCTGCTGCTGCCCGCCGCTCAGCATTGTGGCGGGTCGGTCCACCTCCTTTTCCAACCCCACCATGCTGAGCACGCGTAAAACGCGGTCCTTCGACTCTGCTCGCGAAAGCTTCATGTGGTGAAGCCCGTAAGCGACGTTCTGCGCGACCGTCATATGCGGCCAGACTGCATATGACTGGAATACCATGCCGAAGTGGCGGCTCTCGGGCGCTACGTGAAGTCCCTTCGCCGGATCGGATACGATTTGCCCATCGATGGCGATGCGGCCGGAATCGATAGTCTCGAACCCGGCGATAGCTCGCAGAGTGGTGGTCTTTCCGCAACCGCTCGGTCCTAGCAATGTGACGAATTCGCCGTTGCGCAACCCAAAGCTGACGCGGTCGACAGCCTTGGTCTCCTTGAAAGACTTCTCGATCTGATCGACCTCGAGAAGGTCGGCCGCCGCAGGCGCTTTCATTGCACTGCTCCCGACCTTTGCGCGCGGACGAGCATTTGGAACACAATGACAACGATCAGAATCATGCACGACTGCATCATGGCGTAAGCGGCTACTTTACCGCTGGTTGCGTGCTCCATCAGTTCCCAAAGGGCGACAGACATCGTTTCGCTGCCCGATTGCCAGAGCAGAATCGACATCGGTAATTCGCGTAGATAGATCACGAACAACAGCACCCAAGCCGCCGCCATGCCCGGCTTTATCAACGGCAAGGTTATGCGCGCGAGGGTACGCCCGTAGCCGCTGCCACACGCGCGCGAGGCGTCCTCGAGCTCCGGAGATAGCGACAGCAGAACGCCGGCGACGCTGCGCTGAGCGAAGGGCATGAACCGCGCAAGGTAGGCGATCAGCAATACGAAAAGCGATCCGTAGAGCGGCGT
>DASTWX010000019.1:0-7831 GCA_035765795.1 Pseudolabrys sp.
CATGAAATTATTTTCTAGCCTGCTCCTGATCTGCACCGTGTTATTCCCAGCTGCGCCCGTCGCCGCCGCCGAGTTGGTGATGTTCGAGCAGGCGGGCTGTCCATGGTGCGCGGCATTCGAGCGCGACGTTGCGCCTGCTTACGCCAAAAGCGAGGAAGGCTTACGCGCGCCATTAAGACGCATAGATATTGGCCGACCGCTGCCATCCGACCTCTCTTTCATCCGCGTTGAAAGGCTGACGCCTCTATTCGTCTTGGTCGAGAAAAGCCGCGAGATCGGCCGCATCCGCGGCTACCCTGGCGCCGAGGGCTTTTGGATGCAGCTCAGCGTCCTGTTTGGAAAGCTCGACAAGGACGGAGTGGCGGCGGTGCGGGCGCACCTTATCGAAAAATAATGTGCGCGAAGGAGTGATCGCCTGTATGGTCGTGGCGCTCTGCAACATGCGGTGCGGCAATGGATTTGAACCTGCGTACGCAGGACGCGCGCGGTCGACGGCAAGAAGCTGCACGCATGGCGGACAACGCCAAGCGTGCCGGAGCGTTTCTGAAAGCCCTCGCGCACCAAAGCCGGCTTTTGATTCTCTGTATCCTCGCCGACGGTGAGAAGTCGGTTGGCGAATTGGAGCAAGCGCTCCGCCTGCGCCAGCCGACTGTATCGCAGCAACTCGCCCGGCTGCGCGCCGACGGCTTGGTGTCGACCCGCCGGGAGGGCAAGACGATCTACTACAATCTGGCCAGCGAGGAAGCCCGCGTCATCGTCGGCGCGATTTATGACGTTTTCTGCCGCAAGCCATCGCGCAGGCGCTGAGGTCAATAGCTTTTCACAAATCGGCGGACGCGGAGCCGCGTTGCACCGATCCCCTTGACAGTCCTCCCGGCGCAAACTGTCGTGCGGCCCTTCTCCTAGCCGATTCTCCGGAATATCGAGTTCATCCATGCTGCTCGTCAAAACCTATCTCGACAAAAGCAAGATACACGGAATCGGGGTCTTCGCCGGCGAATTCATCGGCAAGGGCACGAAGATGTGGCGCTTTGTCGAGGGCTACGACCGCGCCTATTCACCCAAAGAGTTCGCGCGGCTTCCCAAGGCCGCTCGAAATTTCCTCTCCCACTATGCCTATCGGGTCGACGGCGAGATTTTGTTCACGGTCGACAACGATCGCCATATCAATCATTCCGACGATCCCAACACATACCTGAAAGGCGGCTACGCCATCGCGCGCCGGAATATCCGGAGGGGCGAAGAGATCACCAACGACTATCGGGAGTTCGACGCGGCCTTGTGCGCCGCGTTCCTGCGGGAGAAGAAATAGCGCATTTACCCAAAGAAGACCTGCGCCCCGCCCGCGTCCTTGCCGGGCTTGAGGAAGGCGTCCTCGCCAGATGACGCGAGACTGCGAACATGCATGGCGGCATGCGGGCGGCTGGCTTTTCATCGAGGTCGAACATGGCTAACAGTCGGGTCCGCACCAGCCGGTCCCGTGGTTATGATCAGCAGTCATCGATTTTTGCGTTACATACGCCTCCTAAAGGTGACCTCCGGCCGCTGGCAGAGACGCGCCATTTTTCTGCTGGGAGGCATTGCCGTGGGAACTGCGGCGGTGGCCTTGGCCTTTTCGGCGAATTGGTGCCAGTACGGATTCTCGCTCTTCACCGGCCGGTGGCCTTATGCTTCTCTCGTCGTGACGCCGCTCGGCTTCGCCTTGTCTGTTTTCCTGACCAACCGTTTCTTCCCGAACTCGCAGGGCAGCGGCATTCCGCAGGCGATCGCCGCCCGTCAGTTGACCGATCAAGCCGCGCGCGGCCGCCTGGTCTCGATTCGAATCGCGATCGGAAAAATTCTTCTAACCCTGCTCGGGCTTTCATGCGGCGCTTCCGCCGGCCGTGAAGGACCGACCGTTCAGGTCGGCGCCTCCGTCATGTTCGCGGCCGGGCGGATGTCTCCGCGCCTCCAGCCCGGATTGGTGCTTGCCGGCGCTGCGGCCGGCGTGGCCGCCGCTTTCAACACGCCGCTCGCCGGCATCGTCTTCGGCATCGAAGAAATGAGCCGCAGCTTCGAAGTGCGCGCCAGCGGCCTGACCATCGCCGCCGTGATCGCCGCGGGGCTGACGTCGCTCGCGCTGGTCGGCAACTACGCTTATTTCGGCGTGACCAACGAGATGCTACGGAACGGCTTCGATTGGCTTGCCGTTCCTGTCTGCGGTGTCGTCGGTGGGATCGCCGGCGGCATCTTCAGCCGCATCCTCATCGTGGCCGCGCGCGGGCTCCCAGGTCTCATCGGGAGGGCGATAAAAACGAACCCGCTCTACTTCGCCGTCGCGTGCGGTTTCGGCGTGGCGCTCTGCGGCCTCGCTTCCGACGGGATGATTTACGGCACCGGCTATACCCAGGTCAAAACGGCGATCGAGACCGGGAATGCGTTACCTTTAAGCTTCGGCGGATTGAAATTGGCGGCGACTGCGCTGTCATCGATCAGCGGTATTCCAGGCGGAATCTTCTCGCCGTCGCTGGCAGTCGGCGCCGGCATCGGCAGCAATGTCGCCTACTTCTTCCAAGGCGCGCCCCTCGCTCCTTTCATTCTTCTCGGAATGGTTTCGTATTTTGCGGGTGTCGTGCAGGCCCCGATCACCGCGTTTGTTATCGTCACCGAAATGACCGAAAATCACTCGATGGTCGTGCCATTGATGGCGGCAGCGCTCATCGCTTATGGCAGTTCCCGCCTTATATGCCCGGAAGGCGTCTATCACGCCCTGGCGGAAGGATTCTTGCAAGACAACAAAAACACGACCGGGCGAACCGCGCCGCTTTCCTGATCTGTCGGTCTGATTCCCGCACAAATGACTTACGGATAATCTCTTGCAAAGAAAGCCAATCGTCAGTAGCGGCGCGCTTGTCCTCATTGCGGGATTCCTCGTCCTCTTCGTCGGCGGCGGGACACGTTTCGCGATCGGACTGACGCTCAAGCCGATCGTAGAGCAATTCGACTGGCCACGCAGCGAACTCGGGCTAGCCGTCGCGTTATTCCAAGTCGTTTCGGCTTTAGCGATGTATGTTTCCGGATATTTCGCCGACCGCACGAGCCCCCGTATGGTTCTGGGCGCCGGCATTCTCCTCAGCGGCGTCGGCATCGGCTTGATGAGCTTGATCACGGCGCCTTGGCACGCGCTTGTGCTCTACGGCGTTGTCTTCGCGGTCGGCAATGGCGCCGCTTCCATGATTCCCGTGGGCGTGATGGTGACGCGCGCTTTCCCTGGACGCACCGGGTTCGCCAATGCTGCGGCCATGTCCGGGATGAGCGTCGGTCAGCTCGTGATGATTGCCGCGCTGGCCGCCATTTTGGTCACAGTAAGCTGGCAGGCAGTCTATCTCTGGCTCGGCGCCGCCTATCTCGTGCTGTTGCCATTGCTGATGGCGGCGCTCCCTAAATCATCGCCGACAGAGGCGAGATCGGCACGCGCAACCGAGGGCGTCGATATTGTTACGGCCGCCCACACGCGGCAATTTTGGCTACTGATCGCGATTTACGCGATCTGCGGCTTCAATGACTTCTTCGTCGCTACTCACGTCGTCGCCTTTGCCGAGGACCGCGGGGTCGACGCTTTCCTGGCGGGCAATCTGCTGGCGTTGATGGGCTTGACGGGGCTGATCGGCGTCATTGCCGGCGGCGCGCTCAGTGACCGCGCCGGCCCGATGTGGCCGACCGCGATCTCCTTCGCCGCGCGGATCGCGGTGTTCGCGCTGATCATGACCGACCGTTCGATGCTGTCGGTCGCAATCTTCGCGCTGGTGTTCGGCGCCACGTTCCTGGTGACCGCGCCGCTCACGGTCGTATTCGCCTCCGAGAGTTTCGGCACGCGCCACCTCGGCGCCCTTACCGGCCTGATCACGATGGTGCACCAGATTTTCGGCGGGATCGGCGCTTACCTCGGTGCGGCCGTTTTCGACGCAAGTGGAGATTACGGCATCGCTTTTGCGATCATGTTCGCAAGTTCAGTGATCGCGCTGATCTTGAGCCTTTTGCTGCAACAGCCGAAACGGGCGGCACAACCTGTCTGAATAGCCTTGTCCCGCTGGTATCGCTCGAAATTCGTCGTGGCATGCGTCCACCCCCGGGCACAAGGCCGCACGAGCTTGGAGCAGGCTGCCAGCTGTTTACGTCCGCTCACCGTGCATTACAATGATCCGATTGGGGAGCTTGTCCATGCAAAAAACCTTCGTACGCGGTACGTGGCAGCAGAACCGGGCCTTCTCGCCTGCGGTGGTCACGGCGGGATCGGCCAAGACGATTTACGTTGCGGGGCACACCGGGCAGATCGCGGAGGACGGCCGCGAGCTTGCCGGCGATTTCGATGCGCAATGCCGCCAGACTTTTCGCAACATCGAAAAAACGCTCGCGGAAGCCGGCGCCACGCTTGCCGATCTCGTCACCATGACGGTGTTCCTGATCGACGCGCGCTATACGACGCGCATGACGGAAATCCGCACCGAAATATTCGGCAAGGACTTTCCGGCCAGCGCCGCCATAACCGTGAGCGGCTTCGCGCTGCCTTCGATCATGATCGAAGTGCAAGGAATTGCTGTCGTGGCGTGAGGCGTGAGCGTCGCTTATGCGCCGCTCACCGCCACATCCACAAGCCGCATCTGCACACGCGCCTCTCCGTGCCAGCGGTCGAGCACGAGATGACCGGCAACGTGCATTGGGCGGCCGCGGCTCTCCAGCAAAGCTTTGCCCAACGGCTGACCGGCGGCGCGAAAAGCGATCGCATTGATCAGCTTGCTATCGCCGGCGCGTAGCCGCGCACGAATATGGTTCTCACCGACGGGATCGGCATAAGCCAGTGTGTGCCCGGGCAGCGCCAGCATCGGTTCGGGGTTGCCGGCGCCGTAGGGACCGGCGCGCGCTAGTGTTTGCGCCAGTTCAACATCGGCCCCGCCGGCGCTGACCGCGCCGTCGATCTTGAGCACATCCTCCGCTCGCGCGGCCTCGACCTGCTCGCACAGGGCGTGTTCAAGAAAGGCGCGGAAGGCGCCGAGCGCATCTTTACGCAAAGTGACTCCCGCCGCCATGGCGTGGCCGCCACCTTTAACGAGCAATCCGGCGCGTACCGCCTCGCGCACGGCGCGGCCGAGATCGACGCCGGCGATCGAGCGCCCGGAGCCGGTACCGGTGCCGCCCGCTTCCAGCGCAATGGCGAAAGCGGGCCGCCCGTAGCGCTCCTTCAACCGCGCCGCCACCAGGCCGACGACGCCTGGATGCCATCCATGCGCGGCCGTAATCACCACCGCGCCCTTGTCCTCAAGACCGAGCGCAGCCAAGGCCTCCGCCTCGGCCTGCTCCAGCGCCGCGGCTTCAATCATGCGGCGCTCGCCATTGAGCCTGTCAAGCTCGGAAGCAAGACGTGCGCATTCGGAAAGGTCTTCCTCCAGCAGCAACTGCGCCCCGAGGTCGGCACGGCCGATACGGCCGCCTGCATTAATGCGCGGCCCCAGCAGGAAGCCCAGGTGCCAGGGCTCCGGCGGACCAGAAAGGCGCACAACATCCATCAGAGCCGTCAGTCCGGCATGATCACGCCGGCGCAGCGCGATCAGTCCCTTGGCGACGAAGGCGCGGTTGAGGCCCTTAAGCGGCACCACGTCGGCCACGGTGCCGAGTGCAACCAGATTCAGAGACGACAGTAGATCCGGCTCCGGGCGGCCCTCGCTCCAGAACCCACGGCGGCGCAGTTCGCGGGCAAGCGCCACCAGGGTCACAAAGACGAGCCCCACCGCCGCCAGATGCCCCAACCCGGAGAGATCGTCGGCGCGGTTCGGGTTGATGACGATCGCACGAGGCAGTTCTTCATCGGCCTGATGGTGATCGATAACCACAACGTCCAAGCCAAGCTTGCGGGCTTCCGTGAGTGGATCGAGACTCGTCGTGCCGCAATCGACGGTGATCAGGAGCCGGACACCGCGTTCAGCAAAAGACCTAATGGCGTCGATGTTTGGGCCATAACCTTCAAAGATTCGATCCGGAATATGGATGATCGGGTTGAGCCCACAGTGGCGCAAATAGCGGCACAACAGCGCCGCAGCGGTCGCCCCGTCCACGTCGTAATCCCCGAAAATGGCGACGCTTTCGCCGGCGAGGATCGCGTCGGCAAGGCGATTGGCAGCGCCCTCCATGTCAGTGAGATTGTAGGGGTCGGGCAGGAGACGCCGTAGCGACGGATCGAGAAAGGATTCCGCCTCCTCGGCCCCAATGCCTCGCCCCGCAAGGACACGCGCTAACAGCTCTGGCAAGCCATGGCGCTGGGCGATCGCCAGCGCGCGCGTCTGCCCGCGCGCATCCAGCCGGTCGCGCCAAGCGCGGCCGGTCGCCGAGCGCGTTACGCCGAGAAAGCAGCCGTCCCGATCATCCAAAGCAAGAACTGGCAGCGCCATCCCATTAGCCTAAATGGAATTTTGCAAATTCCCGGTGCTCGGCTTTGACCCGGCGCACGGTGCCGGTCACGGAGCGCATCACCACCGTCTCGGTCTCGATGACGTCTTTGCCGAGCTTGACGCCCGCGAGCATCGGCCCGTCGGTCACGCCGGTGGCGGCGAACAGGCAATCGCCTTTCACCATGTCCTCGATCTCGTAACGCTTCTTGAAATCCGTGATACCCATCTTCTCGGCGCGCTCGCGCCGCTCGTCGGTATCCAGAATGAGCCGGGTCTGCATCTGACCGCCGATGCAGCGGAGCGCCGCGGCGGCCAGCACGCCTTCCGGCGCGCCGCCAATGCCGAGATAGATGTCGATGCCTGTCTTCGGCTCAGCACAGTGAATGACACCGGCTACATCGCCGTCAGTAATCAGTGTCACAGCGGCGCCGGTCTTGCGCACCGCGGCGATCATATCGGCGTGGCGCGGGCGGTCGAGCAGGATGGCGGTGATGCCGGACGGCGGGACCCCTTTCGCTTTGGCGAGATTGAGGATGTTTTCTTTAGGCGGCGCATCCAGGTCGATGACACCTTTAGGATAACCGGGGCCGATAGCGATCTTGTCCATGTAGACATCGGCGGCATGCAGCAGCGTGCCGGCCTCGGCCATAGCCAAGGTCGCAATCGACCCCGGCATGTTCTTGGCGCAAAGCGTGGTGCCCTCCAGGGGATCGACCGCGATATCGACCTTGGGACCCGACTTGGTGCCCACTTTTTCCCCAATGTAGAGCATTGGCGCTTCGTCGAGTTCGCCCTCGCCGATCACGACCGTGCCGTCGATCGGCAAGCGGTTGAGCTCGCGCCGCATGGCATCGACCGCCGCTTGATCGGCCGCTTTCTCCTGCCCGCGGCCGCGCAGCCGTGCCGCCGATACGGCCGCGCGTTCGGTCACCCGGACGATCTCGAGGGTCAGGATGCGTTCCAGCAGGAATTCCGGCTGGATGGTGATCAACGCCATGTGCAACTCCCCTCGCCGGTGGCACCGGCAGAATCAGCTTGCGCCATCAGTTCTTCTCGATCCGGATCACCTGCGGCCGGCCCGAGATCACCCTATCGCGTCCCACCGCCGCAAGCGCCTTGCGCACGGCGTCCTCGGCGGTCGCGTAGGTGATGAGAATAACGGGGACCGAGCGGCTTTTGCCATCCCCGGACGGCTCCGCCTGTTGATGGCGCTGGACGATGGACTCCAAGGAAATCTCCTGGTCGGCCAGATGCTGAGCGATGGCCGCCGCGGTGCCGGGCCTGTCCCGCGCCATCAGGCGGATATAGTAGCCGCCTTCGTGCCGCTGCATCGGCGCCTTCTTCACGGCGGCGAGTCGCGCGACGGGACGGCCGAAAGGCATGGGGCAAGCGCCGCAAGCGATATCGGC
>DASTWX010000020.1:0-28774 GCA_035765795.1 Pseudolabrys sp.
TCAAGCGCGAGCACGGCGCTCATGCAGCGGCGCCTCCCAAATACGCTTCGATCACGGCGGGGTCGGAGAGCACCGTGCGCGTCGCTTCGTCGGCGATCACCGCGCCGGCGTTCATGCAGACGGTGCGCGGGCACAACTCCAGCACGACCGGCATATCGTGGCTCACCAGCAAAAAGGTCTGCCCCGCCTGGTGGCGTGCGCGCACGAAGCCGGCCATGATTTCCTTCATGGTGGGGTGGACCGCCGCGAACGGTTCATCGAGCAGCGCGATGCGCGGGGGAACCATGAAGCAGGACGCGAACTCGAGGAGCTTCGATTGACCGCCCGAGAGATTGCCGGCGTCGAGATGGGCGACGTGGGTGAGGCGCATGTCGGCGAGCAGTTGTTCCGCGCGAGTTCGGGCGGCAGCCTGCGTCAAGCCGAGCGCACAGCCGGTCACCAGAAGATTATCGACGACGTTCATGCGGCGGAACACGCGGGTGAGCTGAAACATGCGCAACACGCCGCGCTCGGCGAGCCGCTGCGGTTTCAGCCCGGTGATCGGCGCGCCGTCGAGCAAGACCTCGCCGGCGTCCGGCGTCAAATGCCCGCTCAAGATGTTGAGCAGCGTCGTCTTGCCCGAGCCGTTTGGCCCGATCAGGCCGACGAGCTCGCCAGCCTCGATGTCGAACGAAGCCTTGTCCACGGCGGTGAGCCCGCCGAAGCGCTTCACGACCGAACGGATGGAGAGGCAGGCCATGTGTCAAGCCTCTCCCTTGGCGGCGCTGCGACCGACCACGGCGCGGCGGCCGCCGAGCCCGCCGAGCCGCCGCACGAAGCCCCACAGTCCTTCGCTGAAGAACCGGGCGAAAATGATCACAAGCAGCGCGAAGACAACGAGTTGCCAGCCACCGACATCGCGCAGCAACTCCGAACTCGCATAGACGAGAAAAGCCCCGATGAGCGGCCCGGCAAGCGTTCCCATGCCGCCGATCACGACCATGATGATGACGAGCCCGGTCTGCGAGATGAGGCCCAGTTCCGGGCTGACGAAATGAGCGAAATGACCGTACAGCGCGCCGGCCAGCCCGCAGACCGCGCTCGAGAGGGCGAATGCGATCGTCTTCCAGAAGACGACTTCGACGCCGCGGCTTGCCGCGCCGATTTCATCATCACGGATGGCCTGGAGATAAAGGCCGGCGCGCGCGCGCAATAGGATGTAAAAGCCCAGTTGCACGAGCGCGAGCACGCCCAGGAAGAGGAAGTACCAGCCCAGGCGTGAACTCAAGATGCCGGGCACTTCGAGTCCGAGATCTCCGCGTGTAATATTAATCGAGTTGCTGATAACCGCCCGCATGATCTCGGCGAAGGCGAGCGTGGTGAGCGCAAGATAGGGGCCGCTCAGGCGCAGCACGATGCGGCCGAGCACCAATCCGATGACGGCTGAGACGACGACCGCGGCCGGGATGCCGACCCATGGCGGCGCGCCGAAATGGTAGGCGAGAAGACCGGTCGTATAAGCGCCGATCATGGCGAAGGCGGCGGGCGCGAGCGAGAACTGTCCGGCATAGCCCGCCAGCAGATTCCAGGCGCTCGCGCACAGGCCAAAATACATCGAGACCACGAGCACGCCGAGCCAATAGTCATTGCGCACCCCAAGAGGCAGAAGCGCAACGAGCACCAGGATGACGCCCGTCGCGGCGAATTCGGCGTTCACGCGGGTGCGGGCATTCGACATCAGACCTCGCGCCCTTTTTCACCGAACAGGCCCTGCGGCCGGAACAACAGGAACAGCACCAGCAGCACCAGACCGAACGTGTCCCGGTATTGATAGGAGATGTAGACCGCGCCGAAGCTTTCGAGCACCCCAAGCGCCAGGCTCGCGACGATGCTGCCGGCAACCGAGCCCATGCCGCCCAGAACCACGATGACGTACGATTTGATGGCCGGGAAAATGCCGACGTCCGGCGTCGCGTTGATGACCGGCGATAGCAGCGCACCCGACAACGCCGCGAGCGCACCGGCGAGCGCGAAGACGACACTGCTCGCGCGCCCCGTGTCGATGCCGGCGAGCGAGGCGCCGAGCCGGTTTTGCGCCACCGCTCGTATCTGCTTGCCCCAGAACGAATAGCGAATGAAGAGCGCCACTGCGACGATCACAGCCAAGGCGACCAGCGCCGCGATCAGCCGATCGCCGCTCATGAAGACCGGCCCGATATGCATACGGCCAAGGCTGACGAGGGAAGGCCCGCGCATCGCGTAAGGCCCGATCACCTTGTCTACCAAATTGATGAGGAGGAGCGAGAGGCCGAAGGTGACGATAACGGCATATTCGTCCCGCATCAGTCCCCAGGATGTGTAGCCGGCATAAAGCGGCCGCATCAGCGTTCGCTCCGTCACCCAGCCCACGATCGCGCCCACGAGAAAGGCAGAGGGAAGCGCAAGCCATACCGGCACGCCGAGCACGATCGCTATCAGCGTGTAGGCGTAGGCGCCTACCATGTAGAACTCGCCGTGGGCGAAGTTCACGATGCGCAGGATGCCGAAGATCAGCGAGAGCCCGACCGCCATCAGCGCGTAGAACAGGCCGGTGATGAGGCCCGTTACCGCGAGGTCGATGATCAGTGTTGTCATGCGCGCTCGTGGAAACGAAGCTCGATGGGAGAGTTGGACGCGGCCAGCCCTGCCGGCTGCTTCCTTCGGTCAGTCATATGCATGCGGCTCGCGAGCGCGCAACGAGAGCGTGGAGCCGACTCTTCCGTGAAGAGGTTCAACCGGCCTCATGGTGAGGAACCGCGCGTAGCGCGGCATCTCGAACCATGGGGCCGCCCCCATCCTTCGAGACGCCGCCTTCAGCGGCTCCTCAGGATGCGGGGCGGAGTTAGCATTAGCTCTTCGGCTTCCACACCTTCGACGTGTCGAGCGGCTTGCCCGCCGGCTCCACGATCGTGGTATCGCCGATCTTCTGGCCGACCTTGGTGACCTGGAACGTCACGTGCGGGATGTCGAGCCACTGGTGGTATTTGTAGCCGCCCTTCTCTTTCGAGAAGCTGATTTCGCCGCGCGTCGCCGTCAGCTTGGTCGCCTCCAGCGCCTTGATCAGTTGATCCGGCTTGGTCGTCCCCGCACGCTTGATCGCGTCGGCGATCACGAACAGGCAGTCGGCCGCCTGGAAGATCAGCCGGTTCGGCTGGTTCTTGGTTTTCTGCACGTAAGCGTCCGCCACTTTTTTCCCGAGCGGGGGCGCCTTCATCTTGGGGTGGTAGAGGCCGAACACGAGCATGCCCTTGCCGGCTTCCTTCACATTCTGCCAGAAGTCGGGGTAATCGACGACATCCGAGGCATCATAGAAATAGGTGTTCGCGGAGGGGGCGATCCCCTGCTCGTACACCTGGTTCATCATGATGTAAGCCGCCGGCGGCAGCATCACGTCGATCACCGCGCCCGGCGGATTGGCCCGCAGCGGCAGGATCGCCGGGAGGAAATCCTTCGAGGTGCGGTCGAGCACTTCGTACTTGTATTGTACGTCGGGAGCGATTTTCTTGAGCTCCTGGCCGATGCCTTTGGCGAGGCCGATGCCATAGTCGGTATTCTCCGCAAACGACACGACGCTCTTGACCTTGAGACCCTTGAGCGCACCCGCGGTCGAGATGGCGACGAGGGAATTGTACGGTCCGGGGTTGAAGACCTCCGGATAGCCTTTCTCACGGATGGCGTCGGCCCAGCCGTTCGTGTTGACGTAAGGAATGTGATAGCGATGGGCGACCTCGATCGCGGCCAGGACGTCCGAGCTCTGGTGCTCGCCGGTGATCGCCACGACGTGGTCGCGGGTGATCAGCTTCTCGACCGCGGCGCGCGCCTTCTCGGGAATGCCCTGCGTATCCTCGTAAATGAGCTCGATTGGCCGGCCGTTCACGCCGCCGGCGTCGTTGATCATCTTCTTGGCGACTTCCAGCCCGTCGCGGACCTGCGTACCTTGCACCACCGAGCCGGGCGGCGACATCGCGATAGTGACGCCGACCTTGATCGGCTCCGCCGCCTGCGCAGCAGCGCCGAAAAGCAGCGCGCCTAACGCGGCGGCGCCTAATCCCAGTGAAAATCGTACGGCATTGAGCAGCCTTACGGGCATTGTACTCCTCCCTTTTTTATCATGCTCGCGTGGAGCTATTTGCTGCAGGAAAGCGTATCGTTCGTCGGCGGTCAAGCCAGCGGGAGACGGCGCGCGGGAAAGCGGCGTACCTTGCTACTCCTGCAGATACCTAACGAGCCGAATTCACGTGATTGGAAGAGCGCTGCCCATCAACGCAACGGCATTGCATTAAGTGCGGCGGTTACGGCCCGTACGGCAACTGGTTTGAGCAGGCTTGTCTTGCGCATCCGGAATTTCAGCTAGTGAGATTTTCAGCGGTCGTGCCGCGGCGTCCGCTTTCTGGCGATCGAGCAAAGCTGGCTCGACAGATAGTACTTTAAGGTTCGCTCACGGGGCCCGACTCGGATATCGGGCCTCCGGTGGGGAGTGCCTCGTGAGTGAATGCGTACCAAATGGCTTGGGGCTTATTGACTCCCGGCTCGATTCAAACCTCACACGGGTGACGCCTCAATGACGCTGAACGGCGATTTTGTCGCGACTAGGCGCTCGGGCCGAAAGCCGGCGCGGGCGAGCAGCTGGCCGTATTGCGCCTCGGTGCGTTCGATGCCGCCGGTCATCACCATCATGTTGAGATCAATCAGCGGACCGACATGCGGCTTGTTTCCGGACGGCAGCACGATCTCGACGATGATCAGGCGCCCCTTCGGCGCGATCGCCTTGCGGATGTTGATGAGGATCGCGGCGGCGCGCTCCTCGTCCCAGTCGTGCAGGATGAACTTGAGCAGATAGAGGTCGGCGCCGCCCGGCACCTCGCGGAAGAAATCGCCGCTCACGGTGCGGATGCGATTCCGCTTTCCGGCGACGAACGCGTCCTTGGCGGCGTTGTCAATCACCTCCGCGACATCGAACAGGACCCCGCTCGCATCCGGATGCGCGTCGAGCACGGCGGCAAGGAACGAGCCGTGGCCGCCGCCGACGTCGACCGCCGTTTTGAACGGAGCGAAACGATAGCTCGCCAGCACGCCCGCATTGGCGATCGCCGTCAGGTTCGACATCGCCTCGCCGAACAGCGCCTGCGTCTCCGGATGATCGGCGTAGTAGTGCCAGATTGGCATGCCATAGACGCGCTCGAAGGCGGTGCCGGGCTCGAACAGGCAGCTCTCTACTTTACCCCAAGACTGGTAGTGGTCGTGCCCGAGCTCCGCCTCGGCGATCGCCCGCATGCTGCCGGGTCCGCCCGAGCGCAACGCCTCCGACAGCGGCGTGTGGACGAATGTGCCGCCCTCCGCCTCGCGGAAATAGCCGTGCGAGGTCAGCGCCCGCATGAGGCGACGCAGTGCCTCGGGCCGCGTGCCGGTCGCGGCCGCAAGCGCGGCCAGTGTCGCGCGCTCGCCCACGGCGTCGGCGAGCTTGAGGCGCGCCGCGAGATAGACCGCACGCGAGAGCCAATAACCGGCGACCACGTGCATGATGGCGGCCTGGGGTGAAAGCTGCTGTTGCATGATCGTGGCCTCCGCATTTGCGCCCGGCCACGCGGCCGGCGCTTCGCATCGCAACGGAAGCTACGCGTAATCTCGAACGGTCGCCTCGTATGAACGTATGAGATGCGGGGCGGAACCGGAGGGAAAATGGTTGACAGTGGAACTGGCTTCCGCGTCCGGCAAATCGCAATCCCCTCGCCCGTCGCCCGCGGGGTAAGGGAGTGGTAGATTCCAGCGAAGACAAATGTGAGGGCACATGCACGACCTCGATCGACTGGTCGGGCAGATCTACGATGCGGCGGTCGAGCCTGGCCAATGGCCGCAGGTCCTCGAGATGCTGTCGGATTTCCTTGAGGGCGCCGCCGCCAAGCTGACGTTTCAGAACGTGAGAACGATGCGTAGCGAAGCGAGTTCGGTACGCATGCCGCCGGAGGCGGACCGCACCTATGCGCAATACTACTACAAGACCAATGTGTTCCTGCCGCGTATCGCCAAGCTGTGCGCCGGCACCTTGATCCCGGTGTGGAATCTCCTGCCGCGCGAGACCTACCAGCGCTCTGAATTCTACAACGACTTCTGCCGGCCCGGCGACATGTGCCACCCGATCGGGGTCGTGCTCGCCAACGAGCCGGACGTGCGCGTCGTGTTCACCTGCGGACGCGCCAAGGCGGCCAGCGACTTCGAGCCCGAGCACCTCGACCGGCTGCGCCGCATCGGACCGCACCTCGTCCGTGCGGCGAGCGTGAGTCTGCGGCTCTCGCGCTCTGAGATCGCCAGGAGTGCCAATGCCGAGGCGCTAGACCGCGTCGTCCAGGGCGTACTGATCGTGGCGGCGAACGGGGAGATACTGTTCGCCAACCGGGCGGCCGAGTCGCTGCTCGCCGAGGCCGATGGGATCAGAACTGAGAAATCAGCGCTCCGCGCACGTACACCAGCGGATACCGCGCAATTTCAGCGGTTGATCGCCGCGGCTGCGGAGCGATCGGACGGCGCAGGCGGCGTGATGGCGCTCGCGCGGCCGGTGCCGCGCCGGCCACTAAGCGTGCTGGTGGCGCCGATAACTATCGAGTCGACGTGGTGCGTGACCGCCCGCCGCGCCGCGATCGTGTTCGTGGCCGATCCGGACAGCGCGCCGCGCACTGCGCAGGACCAGTTGCGCAATCTCCATCGTCTGACCCCGGCCGAGGCGGCCGTGGCGATCGCGATCGCACGCGGCGAAGGGCTGCAGGCAGTCGCAGATGAGCTCAAGATCAGCCTGACCACGGCGCGCACCCACCTGCAGCACGTATTCGAAAAGACGGAGACGCGGCGACAGGCGGAGCTGGTGCGCCTCATCGCGGACAGTAGGCTCTACGTCCGACAATAGTCGAAATGCAGCGGACTTTTTTCGCGGCCGGACAATGCCTACGCTCCTCTCCACGCGTACTTGCGTCCGCGCTCGCTCCAACTGCTCCGAAAAGCGAAGCAACTTCAAGCGCAGAGTTGCATTCTCTACTCTCCGTCCTTCCAAGACGTTCTTGCGAACAGTACGGAGATGAGTACAAGCAGAAAGCCTTGAACTTCAAAGGATTACAACAACCGTACTAAATCGGCGAAGTCCGGCGGTTTGGAGAGAAATTGCCCGAGAGAGAGAATTTCAGGCTCGGAGCGGCTCACCCCAGTGCAGAGGTTTGCTTGCGAATGTCCGCAAACATGGAGGATTCAGCAAGGCCGGACCGCGTGAGAGAGACTTTGTAAGAGTGGATTGGCGGAGGGAGAGGAACTGGGATCCAACATTCTCCACCTGCTTCTCTGTTGGTTGGCTGCGCAGGGACATTTGGCAAGTGGCGGGCGATGTTCAAAGCAGAACTCCAGCTACACAGTGCAAAATGCTCTGCCGATTGAGAATTTTAATTGATCTCGCTCACGGAACCCCATTGCTCCACGAGCAGTTATTCTTGGCTTTGGGGAATCCAGAGATGCGTGCCAACATAAATAAGCATTATTCCCAGCGCAAAGCCGGGGCGCTTCGCGTAACTTAGCAGCAGTATCTGAGGTTAGGGTTTGAGGGCGTGTTGACGATTAATCTTTCCAATGAGACGCCTAAGACTTCGAAAAGGCCGCTTGCTGGCCGTCGGATTCTTCTCGCCGAGGACGAAGCACTCATAGCGCTCGAATTGGAGCGGATGCTGGAAGACTTCGGCTGCGAGGTGGTCGGTCCGCTGGCGAGCGTCGACAAGGTGCTCGAGAGCGCCCAACGTGGCAGTTTGGATGGTGCGATACTTGATGTCAACCTGCGCGGCCAGCGTGTTTTTGAGATACTGCCAACGCTGCAAAGGCTTGGATTGCGATTCATTATTACGTCGGGCTACGCCGACGATACTCTTTTTCCGGCGCCGTTCCGCGCCATTCCGCGCATCACCAAACCGTTCAACCAAAAAGAGCTGGGGCGGATTTGCGAAAAGGTCTTCGCAACTCACGCTACGCGGTAGTGGAATCGGGTGCCGAGCGCACCCCCGCCAAAACGCTTACTGGAAATGTGATTTCCCAGCGCACGCCGGCAGGATCGAAGTAGACTTTCGTACTTCCATCGAGATCATGGCTGATCACGTAATCGATCAACTTTGTGCCGAAGCCCATCGTCGCTCCGCCCTTGAACCTCCGTCCCTCACGCTCCTGCCAGACGAGTTCGACCGATCGATTGATGCTATCATTCAATTGCCAGGTGATCTCGATCTTGCCGCGCGGCGTCGACAATGCGCCGTATTTGGCAGCATTGGTCGTCAATTCGTGCAGCACCATAGAGAAAGGCAATACGGCGTGGGCCGGCAAGAGGATCGCCGGCCCGGAAATGCTCACGCGCGTCCCCTCAGCTGATCGATAGGGAGCCAGCACCCTCGCCAAAAGCTCGTTCAACCCGATTCCGATCCAGCGCGTCTGCGTCAGGATGTCATGCGCAATCGCCAGCGCCTTTAGGCGGCCGGCGAACGTGTCGGAAAAAGTTTCGAGCGAGTCCGATGAGCGCACGGTTTGCGCAGCCACCGACTGCACGACCGCGAGAATGTTCTTCACGCGATGATTGAGCTCGGCGACCAGCGTGGTTTGCTGCTCTTCGGCACGCTTGCGCTCGGTGATGTCGGTTAGCGTGACGATCGAGCCGACATTGACCTTGTTCTCGTCGACCAACGGCCCTGCGCTAAGCAGGAACGTGGAGTTCCTATCGCCGCTCAGCTTCACTTCCACTCCGTGAAACGGCTTTGTCGCGAGCATGGTGTCGAGGCTTTCGACCGAGAAACCCGCCAACCTTCCGGCGTCCTCGCTACCTTGCGTTTCGAGTTGGAACGCTTCGGAAAACCTGCACCCCACTGGCGGACGTTCCGCCAGCTGCTCGGCCCGCCAACTGGCATGGGTGATATGGCCGTCCGGCGACAGCACGACGATGGCCTCTGTCGCCTGTTCCAGGACCGAGCGCGCGAACCGTTCAGCAGCCGCAATCTGTTCGGCGCGCCGATGGATCGAAAGGTCCGTCAGCCGGACCAGCGTCGCCCTGGTGTCCGCGATCGAGAGCGGCCGCGACCAAACTGCAACAGGCATGGCGATGTCGCCATTGCGCGACAGGCTTGCCTCCACCGTCACTTCAGGAACGAGCTCCGGCGGATCGCCTTCGAACAGTGAAGCAAAATTGCGACCGACCAGGCGATTGGACGGATAGCCGATCAGCTCGCAGAGCCCATTATTGACGTAGAGGATCACGCCATCCGGACCGGTGGTCAGCGCGCCGTCGCTCATGCGTTCGACCAGAACGCGATAGGGCTCCTCGGCGCCGTGCAGCAGAATGACTTGCGGGCCTTCGAGCGCCCGCATCACCACGACAGCGTCGACGTCCCCTTGATGGATGGCCGCAACGGTCTCCTCGGCGTCTTTAAACTGTGGCGACTTAGGGTCCGCTTGCGACATGGCGACGCCCGCTCACTTGGGATGGATATCGAGGCCAACCAACACCTTTTCAGTATTGGACAGATCACCGATGATGCGCTTGAGGGGCTCCGGTAACTGACGGATCAGCGTGGGGATTGCGACAATCTGATGTCGCATTGCGAGCGCGGGATCCTTCATCAGATCGACAATTTCGATTTCATAGCGGCCGGGCAAATGCTGCTCGCAGATCTGCTTCAGGTTGCCGATCGCGGCGATCGATTTCGGTGTCTGACCGGCGACATAAAGCCGAAGACTGTACGCGTCGGGGCCTGTCATGTGCTGTCCAGTCACTTCTTCGGGTTATGGACCGGCTTGGTCGCCACCTTATCCGGCTTTGCTCGGGTCTGGCGGTTCACCCCCATGGCAACACGGTCGGCGGCCAATTGATCCTCGCGCGCGGCGCTTTCGCTGGTGAGAAGATCTACCTCCGCTTCTTCGTTGGCCAGCTGGGCCTGCAGGATATCGATTTGCGCGCCGATCTCGCGTCGCTTGCGCTCCAGTTCTCGGCTGCGCCGCTCCATTTCCTGCTCGCGGACGAGGATTGCAGCTTGATCCTTGGCCTCTTGGGCAAGACGCGCCGAACCGGTCAGCACGCCTTCCGGCCCGACGTAAGCTGCGCGCAGCTTGATGCCATTGGACGACATGATGAATTCGCGAACCTGGTTGGAGTGGGCCATGCCGCGCGATTTCAAGAGATAGAGCTGCCGGTTATGCTCGCCGTTGCTCTCGCGGTTGTAGAGCAACAGCCAAGCGTCCATCAGTGATGAGATCTGAATTTCAGTAGTTGCGTCTTCACCGGAAACCACGCCGAGATTTGTGAACAGCGCCGTGACGCCGCGCGCTTTCAAAAAGTCGACTAGGCGGAGCACCATCGAATGCACATCGGGCGTCGCGCCAGCGCCCAGCAATGCCGACATCGGGTCGATGACGACAGCGATCGGCTCAAACTCGGTCACGTCGCGGTACATGGTGGCGAGGTGCGTTTCGAGACCAAACAGGCTCGGTCGCCGCGCGCTGAATCGAAGGAGCTTCTTGTCTACCCACTTTTGCAGGTCGATGCCGACTGAATGCATATTGCGGATGATCTGGTGTTGCGATTCCTCCATCGCGAAATAGATGCAACGATGACCTGACGCGCAGGTCTCATTCACAAAATGCGCGGCTACAGTTGATTTGCCGCTGCCGGCCATGCCGGACACCAGGATGCTGGAGCCCTTGTAATAGCCTTTGCCCTCCAGCATCTGGTCGAGATCGGGAATGCCAGTCGGCAGCCGTTCGCTCGACGCCGCATGGGCGAGACCCGTCGACGTGATCGGCATAACGGTTATGCCCTGCTCGTCGATGATGAACGGGTATTCGTTGGTCCCGTGGGCCGAGCCGCGATATTTGACGATGCGCAGGCGGCGCGTTGAAAGTTGATCCTGGACTCGGTTGTCGAGCAGGATGACGCAGTCGGCGACGTATTCTTCCAGGCCATAACGCGTCAGGGTGCCTTCGCCGCGTTCGCCGGTGATAATGGCGGTGACGCCCTTTGATTTGAGCCAGTCGAAGAGGCGTCGCAATTCGGAGCGAAGTAGCTGCTCGTTTTCCAGGCCGCTGAACAGCGTCTCGATCGTATCGACAACAACGCGCTTGGCGCCGATCGAATCGATAGCAAAGCCAAGGCGGAGGAAAAGACCTTCGAGGTCGTATTCGCCCGCTTCGGCAATTTTGCTGCGCTCGATCTCGATATGGTCGATGGCGAACTTCTTCTCTGCGATCAGCTTCTCGATGTCGTAGTTGAGCGAACCGACGTTCTTTATGAGGTCTTCTGGCTGCTCTTCAAAGGCGAGGAAGACGCCGCGTTCGTTGTATTGGACCGCGCCATTGTAAAGAAAGGTTATGCCGAACAAGGTTTTGCCACAGCCGGCCGAGCCGCACAGCAAGGTCGGGCGGCCCTGCGGAAGGCCACCTTGAGTAACCTCGTCGAGGCCACCAATGCCGGTCGGCGATTTGCCAATGGTGGGCAAATCGCCCAAGTTCGCACGCACCTTACCCGTCATGAAAAACCCACGTCGGCCCGACGCATCGAATGTCGGGGGTCGGCAGCCCAAAACGGCTGCAACGTTTACTATGCAAAGAACAAATTGCCTAGCGCATCCAAAGTTTCACGACAATCCGGAGGGGATTGCCTCGGGGGCTTTCCGGGAAGACGCGCGAGTGAGACGAGCAGGGATGGCGTGCTTCCACTCGTCCGCCATAAGGTTCTCATAAGACCTTTGCCGCGCGGCTCCAGCGAGATGACGTGCTGGACCGAGTTCACTTCGAATCTTCGTCGCGACCTGCGACGGCACTACCTCGGCGGCGGGATGAACGCACGCGTTGTGAAACACTGGGGTTAAGCTCAATACCGGACACTGACAAATCGCTGCGCTATTAATGATTTGTTGGTGCCGGGTGGCTCCCGCCACTCCCCGATATTTCCGCAAAGTGGGGAGGTTGCCACTCCGAAAACTGGTTCAGTACCCGGTACTTACGAGAACCGTACTCAATCCGCGAAGTCGGAAGGTTTGGAGACAAACTGGCTAAGAGAGAGAATTTTGGGGCTCGGCCAGCGTGACGCAGTTCGGAGGTTTTTCCGGCGAAGCCGTCGTTATTGGCTTCTGTGCGCGCTCGCAAGCGACAGAGAATGTCGGTCGCGGAGGATTGGCGGAGAGGGAGGGATTCGAACCCCCGATACGGTTGCCCGTATGCCGCATTTCGAGTGCGGTGCTTTCAACCACTCAGCCACCTCTCCGGAAGCCAAAATGGGCTTAAAAAGCCCAAATCTGCCGGGCGCTATGTAACCAAGCAAGCCGAAACAGACAAGAGCGGCAACGGTATATTGCCTCCGCTGAAACAGGACGGCCGCTGGACGGCGCGCGACACCCAGCGCCTGACATCGGACGGCAACATGAGGAACTACGCCGCTTTCGCGCAGGCGTGAACTACGAGGGAATGCAACGAAAGCTGCAGTGCCTCGTAACCTGCCGGGCTGGCATCTCCCATCGTCCACCGTACCCGAGAGGCGGGTGCATCACGCGACCCGCAGCAGGCGATCGTAAAGTGCAAAATACTCCTCGGCCATGCGTCCCACTGAGAATCGTTCGCGAGCGGCCTCACGGCAAGCTTGGGGATCGATATCCGCCGCCTGCAGCATCGCGGCGGCCATCTCCCGCACGCCGCGGACAAGAAAACCGGTACGTCCGGGATCGACGACCTCGGAGAGCGCGCCATTTGGAAACGCCACGACGGGAGTGCCGGCGGCAAGCGCTTCGCGCGCAACAAGCGACGCGGTTTCCGGGACCAGGCTCGGCACGAGCAGGCACCGGGCCGAGCGCAACAGGCGCCACTTGCGCAGCCCCGACACCGGGCCCAACCAGCGCCGCCGACGATCCAACCGCGGGCGAATTTCACGGTCGAAATATTGCTGGTGCTGCGAGTACGAGAACACGTGCCCGATCAAGCCCAGCGGCAGACCCGCGAGCTTCGCTGCGTCAATCGCGAGGTGGAATCCTTTTTCGGGACAGATGCGTCCGACGGCCAGTGCATAAGCGCGCTTGCGCCGGCGATTGTCGACGGGCCCAAGCGGCACTCCGTTCTCGATCGCACCGACGTGCCGAGAAGATCGGACAGCCAAGAGCTCTTGCTGGTGCCGAGACACCGTGTTGATCCATGTCCGCGGCCGTTCGGGGGCGAGAGCCTCGGGTGCATAGAACGCGGCTGACATGTGCAGGGTCGCAAGCACCGGTACGCCAGGAGGAGGCAGGTAACTGTGGTAGTCGAGCCCATGCATGTGCAGAAGATCGACCCTGCGGGTCCGGAGAACCTCCGGGATGACATGGCGCAAGTATTCATGCGCGCACGCCCATTCATCCTGCCCGATTTCGCCGCGTGGCTGAGGGATGGCGATCAGTTCGCCGGCCGGCTTCGATCCCTCGGCGGCGATAACGATCGAGCGGTGCCCGCCGGCGAGCAGCGCTCGGTCGAGATGGGAGAGCACCTGCTCGGCGCCGCCGACCGGATCGGCTGTCACGGGCGCGAACGGAAAGGCGATGCTGAGGACGGTGAGCCGTCTCATGGCGCACTCGCAAGCTCGTCCATTGCAAGCCGCACTGCTCGACGCCAACGCGCACTTGTCATCGCCCAACCGAACGCATCGTAGAGCGCTGCTCCCGGGGGAGGCAGGCCGGTAAAGTCATAGCGCGGCGCCACCCGGTAACGTTCCAAGGACGGATCAAACCAGGTGATCACCGCACGCTGGCTAACATGACGAGCCAAGGCACGCCGCTTGCGCGCGGCCGCCTGCTCTGAAAGGTGAATCAGAAGCTCCGGGCAGCCCGCATCGGGCCAGAACCGCCCTGTCCTCAACCGGCCATTTTCGCAGTAATACGAAGCGAACTCGATTCTCATCGGAGGGGGATGGCCGGAGCAGGAAATAGCCTTGCAGGCAGTCTGCACCGCGAAGGCAGCCGCGTCGTGGTCGGGATGCCCGCCCTCGTAAGGGTGCGTAAAGACGATCTGCGTGTCCTCAAGGTCACGTTCGAGCGCCCGAACGACATCCGCCAGCTTGAGCACAGCCTCTTGGTCGGGAATAGCGTAGCGAATGCGGCGGAGCGAGTTCAGTCCGAGAGCGGTCAATGCATGGCATGCCTCCCGCTCGCGTGCCGACGCATAGGCGCGCCGCGTTGCAAAGCCGGCGCGCCGCCTGTCGGCTGGAGAGCGCGGCGAGCCGTCCGTGAGTTGAATCAGCGTCAACCGGCGAAGCACCGCAAGGCGACCACCCATTCCGAGAACCTCGTCGTCTGGATGGGCTATCACAACGCATGCCGGCTCTCGGACAGGAACTCTCGATTCCAGTGCCGCAAACAAACTCGTGATGCGGTCGTGCTGCACGGGGCGCCACCTCGTTCCCCCCCGAAATTCCTAAGCGCGCCCGGTAAACGTCATCTGCACGCCTGAGTTCCTAAAATCCCGTAAGTGTTGGACCATGACCGAGCGATGCGATATCGAGCATCACTCCGCTCGTTTCTTCAGCACAAAGGCAAGTCCGTCCCATAGCCGGAAAGGACAGGCACCGTTTTCGACGATGTCGAACCCGAGGGCGCCCGCGAACTGAGCGAGATCGGCGCGATCGGCTTCGGGGCGCCCCCGATAAGAAAAGTTCAGTACGACCATGGCTCCATTCGGCGCCAGCACGCGCGCCGATTCGCGCAGAGTATTTCGCACGACCGCATCTCCGGCCTCGAAGATATAAGGAAACACGTCCGCGGCCAGAACGACGTCAAAGCTCGAATCCGCAAACGGCGCGAGGTCGCGCCCGGAACATCGCGCGATTTTGACATTGGCAAGTACCCGGCAGCGCCGCTCGGCATGGCGCACCATCTCCGCGGAAATGTCGACGCCGACCGCAAGGCCGACCTCAGGCGCGAGCGCCTCGACCAGACGGCCGATCCCGCACCCGAGCTCGAGCAACCTGCGTTCAAAACCCAGCAATGCCATGCCACGGAGATAGGACACGACCTCGGCCGTGGCGGCGTTCAGAAGTTCGATATTGCCCAGCGAATACAGCGCAACGCTGCCTTCCGGTGAAATCCGCACCACTTCATCATAAGCGGCGGACCAGTAGTCCAGCGCGTGATCGGCGGACGGGTGCGGTCGCGCATGGCCGCGACCGATCGTCCGGACGGTTTTCCACGCGTCCGGATTTCTCTTCCACAGCCGCTCGACTTGATGGAGACCGTCGACAATGCCGGCACCGTACGGCGCGATAGAAGCGGCTAGGGCCGCTTCAATCGCGCATCGAGCATCGTCGGCTTGCTCCGCGTGCAGAAGGAGACGCATAAGCGCCACGTTAGGGGGCGCGCCCTCGTTCAACGATCGCAACAGCTCCGCTTTCAGCTCCGTCACGCTTTCGTTCATGGCGGCCGCCTCAGCTCAAGCCGGACGTTCCATCGATCCTGTGCGCCCCATTGGTACTTGTAAGATTCGCCGCCGCGCAGGAAATGAAACTCGGTTGCGCCTTCGCGTGCAGCCTGCTCAATGGCGTGTCCGATCAAAACCGTGCCGGGACTCTCATACGCGAACTCCGGGTCGAAGCCGCCGAGATACGCATAAGCGCGACCACGCCATTGGAAGCCGTAATATGCCCCGGCAATTCGGCTGTCGATGCAAAGCCAATAGAGCCTGAGGAGACCGGCGTCGAGCAACGCAGGGAGCACCGTTTCATGAAAGCGCCGCACGCGGGCATCCGCCAGAACACCGGGTTGGCCGCAGCCGTTCCAGCGGGCGGCGTGCAACCGGAAAAGCTCGGCAAGAAAGGCGGACGACGACTCCGGTGATGCGACCACTCCCTTGCGGCGCGCGATCCGATGACGTGCCATTCTGAGCTTACGCAGCTTGGCAGCAGGGACTTGGGCCTGCACCAAGCGATCGATGAGCAGCACAGGGCAGGCACTCTGGCGCGCGAGCGTGCTGCGCCAATCGCTGTCTGCCCACATCCGTTGCGCCGCCGAATCCCGAATGAGCTCCTCGCAGCAAAGCGCATCATCGCGATCGGGGCCGAGCAGCGCGCCGATGAGACGTAGGCTTACGGCATCTTCGTATGCCGGATCGACCAGGACGTCGAAATAATCGCTGATTGAAATTCCGAGCGGCAGAAACCGACGCCGGCGCCCGCTGTTCTCGCAGTAAAAGGGGGCGAAACCGACAAGCCTTTGACCGCTACGCAATGCCACACAACACAACGGCCCGGGCGCGAAGGCATCGTACCAGGCAATCAGCCAAGCCGGCGAGTCGAACGGCGTGGCCGCAGGAACCCTGCGCCACAAGTCCGACCATTCCGGCTCGACATCCCGCAGGCGCTGCGAGGTCTCGATCCGCTCTACTGAGAGGCCATCGTGCATCGGGACGCCGGCTGCAAGCGAGTATGTCACCGCGTCATGCAAGGCGCCGACAAAAACAGAGATATTCTGCCTTCGCACACACACGCGCGAGGGCCCCAGGCTGATGGCATCGGCCGAAGTATCCGCATGTAACCTGAATGAGCTGTCCCGCGCCTGACGAGTGGCATAGACAATTAGAAAAGAAGAAGCGTCCAGACTCCGAACGCCAAGGCCAACCGCAAGTTCCAGCCCGTTGAGAGGTCTGTGTCACTCGACGAGGAAGCCCGGCCGGTCCGCGCCCAGAGAAGGGACTCTGGCGGAGGGAAGATTCCAAATCCGAACACGGGTGCGGGTATGGCCAGTTCGAGTACGGCGCTTTCAACGCTCAGCCGCTCTCGGCGGCCAAATGGGCTTTAAAAAGCCCAAATCCCCCGGGCGCTATGTACCCAAGGCAAGCCAAGACAGACAAAAGCAGGAACGGTATATTGTCCCTGCTGCAACAGGACGGCCGCCGGAGCGGCACCGATGCCCAGCGCCCTGACTTTCGACCGGCTGATCGCGGAACTACGCCGCCTTGCGCTGACGTTCCTGATGGTGGCCGTCACCTGCGCCGCCATTTTCCTGATCATCCGCGACATCGGACTCACCCGCGGCACTGTCATCTTCCTCATTCCGGTGCTTGTCGCCGCGATCCGCTGGGGCCTCGTCGCGGCGCTGTTTGCGTCCGTTTTGGGAATGCTGGCGTCTGCTTTCTTCTTCTTTCCCCCGCTATACACGCTGCGGGTCCGCGATCCGCAGGAAGTCATCAATCTTCTCCTCTATATCGTCGTCGCCGTAGTAGTCAGCCAACTCGCCAGCCGGCTGAAACGCGAGTTGGAGCTTGCTCGCCGCCGCGAGATCGACCTGCGCGACCTTTACGTCTTTTCCCGCCGACTGGCCGGGGCTTTTGATGCCGCCGACATTCACGCGGCCATCGAGGACCACCTTGCTAACGCCATGCAGCGCACGGTCGCGCTGTTTGCGAGCGCAAAGGAGGCCACGAACGCCGGCAATGGACGGCCAACCGCAGGCAAGGTACCGGAGCAGGTGCTGGCCGAGGTCGTCAAGGTTGCGTCCGGAGGCACGGCCTCAACGCTCGGCAAAACGGTGAACGCCGGCCGCGGCGGTGTCTGGCTGGTGCGCGCGGTATCGCCAAAGAGCCCCGAGTTTGGCGTGATCGCCATCGATCTGGGCGGCGGATCAAAGGAAACCATCAACGATCTCCGCAGCCGGGTTGACGCGATTCTAGCCGATGCCACGGCGACTCTCGAGCGGCTCGACATCGCCCACGCCATCGGTGAGGCACGTATGCGGGCGCAAACCGACCAACTACGCGAGGCTCTGATCGAGTCGGTCAGCCACGAATTGCGCACGCCGCTCGCCTCCATTCTCGGCGCGGCAAGCGTGCTGAGCGCAGCTCCCGCCCTTGCGGGTGAGGACAAGCTCAAGGCGCTCATTCACGACGTTCGCGACGAAGCCGAGCGGCTGAACAGCGATATCCAGAATCTGCTCGACGCGACCCGTATCAGCAGCAACGGCGTGACACCCCATTTGGAATGGGCAGAGCCCGCGGACATTATTAATTCGGCGATCGAACGCTGCCGCCGCCGTCTCGCCAAACATTCCGTCGCCGTCGACCTCGCTCCCGACCTGCCGCTGGTCCACGCCGACCCCGTCCTGATTCAACAGGCGCTGGTGCAGATCTTCGACAATGCAGTGAAATATTCGAAACCCGCCTCCCCGATCCAGGTGACCGCACGCGCGCGCGACGGCCGCCTTCTCGTCAGCGTGACCGATCAAGGCTGCGGGCTGACCCAACCCGAGCGGGAGCGGATTTGGGACCGTTTCGTGCGCGGCGAACGGCACGCCGCCATTGCTGGGTCAGGTCTCGGCCTGTGGATCGCCAGCGCCTTCGTCAGCGCCAACGGCGGGACGTTGCACGCGGTCAGCGACGGCGTCGGTCTCGGCACCACGATGACCGTCGAACTTCCGGCGACGCAAAACGCGGTGCCGCAAATGGAAAGCGATGAAGAAGATGAGTGATCATTCTCCCATCGTCCTGGTAATCGACGACGAAATTCAAATCCGCCGGTTTTTGCGCACGGGATTCGAGCTCAACGGGTTCGCGGTGCACGAAGCCGGGACCGGCGCGGAGGCGATCCGCGCCGCCACGTTGCGCCCGATCGATCTCGTTATCGTCGATCTTGGGCTTCCCGACATGGACGGCTCGGAAGTGGTCGAGCGCATCCGCTCCTGGTCGAGCGTGCCGATCATCGTGTTGTCGGTACGCGCGAACGAAGCGCAAAAGGTGCGGCTGCTCGAACTGGGCGCCGACGATTACGTAGTCAAGCCGTTCGGCATGGCCGAGCTATTGGCACGCGTGCGCGTGGCCCTGCGCCGGCAGATGCGCGCGGCATCGGGCGAACCTGTCCTGAAGATCGGCCAGCTCACCATCGACCTCGCCGCCCGGGCGGTGCTGCTTAACGGCAACCGGCTGACGCTGACGCCGAAGGAGTACCGGCTGCTGCAGGTGCTGGCGCAACATGCAGGTAACGTCGTCACGCACCAGCACTTGCTCAAGGAGGTCTGGGGTTCGGTCCACCTCCACGATACGCATTATCTTCGCATTTTCGTGCGGAAGTTGCGGCAAAAGATCGAATTACAACCAGATAGTCCACGCATCCTGGTCACCGAACTGGGAGTCGGCTACCGGCTGGCACAATCCGGCAACGAGAACGACACGGCTGCCAGCACTGTCCCGGAAGGGGTCGGCCATCCATCTTAAAGTCTGCTTCCGGCCATCCCTCGCGCTTAATCCAGCCTACTCATCGGAGCGGGCTGGGAACACGGGGCCGGCTACGCGACATTAGGCCGCTCGCGGATACCGGGCCGAGGCAAGGTTTGCGTCGTTACGGAGTTTTGCCGTAAGGATCACGACCGTTACACTGGCACTTCGATGCGGCGGCGATGCTTTCCGCCGCGACAGTCGTTCTCTAACGACAATTCCGTACTTCAGGGAGGACATACATGAGGATATTCTCGATCATCGCTGCCATTGGGAGCGCCGCTCTGCTTGCGGGGAGCGCCTATGCCCAGGCGCCGCTCGGCATTGCGACCTCCAATCCCGGTTCGCTTTATCACAACATCGGTACCGCCGTCGCCAAGGCCGCCAACAGCCACGGCCTTAACGTCACCATTCAGCCGTCCACCAGTCCCAATCAGTATCTCCCCGCGGTCGGCGCGGGGCAATTCGAGTTCGGCATCGCCAACCTTCAGGAGTTCGATTACGCGCTTCAGGGCAAGGCTTGGTTTAAGGGGCACGCCAGTCCGGATCTGCGGGTCGTCGCCCTGCTCTATCCGCTCAAGGAAGCGATCTTCGTCCGCAAAGATTCCGGTATCAAGAGCGTGGGCGACCTCAAGGGCAAGCGGATGACGGACGGCTTCACCGCCCAGCACACGATCATCCCGCAACTCGAGGCGATCTACGCCACGGCCGGCCTGACCCGCGATGACGTCGTCAAGGTGCAGGTGCCAAGCGTGGTGGCCGGCGCCAATGCTTTCATGGCGGGGCAGACCGACGGCTTCATTTTCGCGCAAGGAGCCGGCAAAGTGCGCGAGGCCGACGCCGCGGTCGGTGGCATCCGCGCCTTGCCAATTCCGAACACGCCACAAAGCGTTGCGGCGATCAAAAAGCATTGGCCGACCGGCTATCTGGTCCACATGGTGCCGGGCAAAGCCAATCCCGGCGTGCTGGCGCCCGGATGGTTCATCGCCTATCCGATGATGATCTTCACCAACAAGAACGTCCCCGACGCCACGGTGGAAAAGATGGCGAAGATCATCTATGACAGCCAGAAGGAAATGGGCCAAGTGTTTGCCCCGATGAAGACCTTCGATCCGAAGAAGGACATGGTGGGCGATGTGGCGCCCGCCCAATATCATCCGGGTGCGATTGCATTCTACAAGAAGGTCGGGTTGTGGAAGAACCACAAATGACGTGGCGACTCCAAAGGTCGCTTGCATGAGCACGTCTGCCGAGAAAGACGAGGCCCCTCAAGCACACAGCTTGACGGGCCTCGTCGTGACGATCCTCGCCACCGCGCTGACCATCGGCGCGTCGGCCTGGGCGCTCCAAATCCAGCAGTACATGGCATGGTCGCTCTATCCGCAGCAGTTCTTTGCGGCGGCGGTGGCGCTGGCGCTCGCGCTGGCCTTCCTCATCCTGCCGGCGAAGAAAGGGGCACCGCGGGATTTCGTACCTTGGTACGACATTGTGTTCGCCACGCTCGGGTTCTGCTCGGCTGCATGGATCGCGGTGCGCTATCCGGATCTCGTCAACGCAATTTTCGCCCGCCCAGCCGGCGCCTACATACCGGGCGCGATCATCATACTCCTGCTGCTCGAAGCACTGCGTCGATCGACCGGATGGGCGCTCGTCATCATCGTCGGCGTCTTTGTTCTTTATGCTCTGTTCGGCAATTACGTGCCGGGACGGCTTGCCGGCCGGCCGCAGGACTGGCGTAACCTCGCGGCTTATCTCGCTTTCGACGTGAACGGCATCCTCGGCCTGCCAACGGCGGTGGTGTCGACCATTGTCATCGCTTTCGTTTTTTTCGGCAGCGTGCTCAACGTCACGGGCGGCGGCCGCTTTTTTACGGATGCATCGCTAGTCGCCATGGGAGGCCTGCGGGGCGGCCCGATGAAAATCTGCGTGGCCGCATCCTGCCTGTTCGGGATGATCTCCGGCAGCGCCGTCGCCGACGTGGTGGCGATCGGCATCGTCTCGATCCCGCTGATGACAAATGCCGGTTACCCTGCTTTTAGAGCCGCCGGCGTCCAATCCGTTGCCTCGACGGGCGCGCAACTGATGCCGCCGGTCATGGGGGCCGCCGCCTTTGTCATGGCGGAATTCCTCCAAACCTCTTATGCGGAAGTTGCGCTTTCCGCGCTGGTCCCGGGTCTCCTCTATTACGCGGCCCTTTTTATCCAGGCGGACCTCGAATCGGCGAAGCTCGGCATGCGCGGCCTGCCTCGGTCGGAAATTCCACCGGCGCGCGGCCTTATCACCGGGTGGCCCTTCGTTCTTTCTTTTGGCGTCCTGATCGTCACGCTCTTCCAATACAACTGGCTGCCGGAGCGGTCCGCACTGGCCGCCGCCGCCGTCGCCGCGGTGCTAGCCTTCGTCCTCGGCTACAAGGGGCAGCGGCCGACACTGCGTGGGCTCATCAGCACCATCCCGAAGACGGGCCGTGGCGTTGTCGACATCATCCTGATCGGCGCCGGAGCCGGCATCGTCATCGGCATTCTCAATGTCACCGGATTGAGCTTCAACCTGAGTTATCTGCTGGTTCAGGTCGGCTCCTCCAGCGCAATTCTCTTGCTGGTGCTCTCGGCCATTGTTTCCATCATCCTCGGCATGGGCATGCCGACGCTCGGGGTCTACGTGCTGCTGGCGGCCCTGGTCGCGCCGTCGCTGATCCAACTCGGCATCAACCCGATGGCGGCGCATCTCTTCATTCTCTATTTCGGAATGATGTCGATGATCACCCCGCCGGTCGCCGTTGCGGCTTACGCGGGAGCGGCGCTGGCCAAGGCCGATCCGATGCGCACCGGCTATGCGGCCGTGCGCTTCGGCTGGACCGCGTTCATCGTGCCCTTCCTGTTCGTGGCCTCCCCCAGCTTGATCCTGATCGGCCGACCGGAAGTCATCGCGGAGGCGGTCATCACAGCGTTCATTGGGGTGTGGTTGGCCTCGATCGCCGTCGTCGGCTATTTCGTCCGCCCGATTAGCTGGCCGTTGCGTGTCCTCTTCGGCATCTTCGGCCTGCTCGCGCTCATACCGGCGAACGCCGTGCCGCATGGGATATTGAAGGATGTGATCGGGGTGGTCGGAGGCATTGTGCTAATCGCGTACGAGTTCATGCACCGGCGGTCCGCGACCTCGAAGGCGGTGCCGGCCCAACATTAGGGCGGGCTACGCGCGACGGTTAGGACTTCGCGTTTCCTTGACAGGGCGGCTTGGCATCGCCATAACCCTGTCCCACGCGGACCTTTATGGGTCCGCGTGCTTTTTGCCGGGCTCACTAAGCCCCTCAAAGTCAACAACATTCGACTGAAAGAAGCCGGTCCGGAACTGCTGTTCCGAGCGCCGGGAGAACGAACACGAGGACAAAGATGTTCGCAGTCATCAAAGCCGGCGGCAAGCAGTACCGCGTCGCCCCGGAAGATGTGATCCGGGTCGACCGCGTCGAGCGTGAGCCCGGCCAAGTGGTCGAGTTTGGCGAGGTTCTGATGGTGGGTGGCGACAGCCCTCAGCTCGGCCTGCCAACTGTGGCCGGTGCGACGGTCGCCGGCGAAGTGCTTGAGCACACGCGCGGCGACAAGGTGATCGCCTTCAAGAAGCGCCGGCGAAAGAATTCCCGCCGCAAGCGTGGCTACCGCCATGAATTTTCGGTGGTCCGCATCACCGAAATCCTGACGGAGGGGGCGAGACCCTCCGACACCCCACCGCCGCGGCCCAAGCGTGAGCCCAAGCCAAAGCCGGCCGAAACCGAAGCGGCGGCCGAGGGATAAGCATCCGGCGCGAAAGGTGAAGCGAGCCCCTGCGCATGGGAGCCGCTTCCGGAACAAAAAGTAAGAAGAAGTGAGATGATTCCATCACGGAATCAGTGTAAGCAGACAGAGAATTCGAGAGTAGACGATGGCGCACAAGAAAGCAGGCGGATCTTCGCGTAACGGCCGCGACTCGGCGGGCCGTCGCCTTGGTTTGAAGCTGTCGGGCGGGCAGGCATGCCTGGCCGGCAATATCCTCGCGCGTCAGCGTGGCACCAAATGGCATGCCGGCCGCAATGTCGGGCTCGGCAAGGATCACACGCTATTCGCGCTCATCGACGGAAAAGTTCAATTCGCTACCAAAGCCAAAGGCCGCAAAATCGTATCGGTTGTTCCGATGACGGAGGCTGCGGCCGAATAGACGGTGGACTTGAAATCGAGGTCCGCCGGCATCCAGTCAGAACCGGCGGGGCTCATTGGGCTCTGAGAGGGGGAGACGGGACGCCGGCTCCCCCTCTTCACATTTCGCAGCGATTTCCGCTGCGCAAACTGGAGCCTGTGCCATGACACTGCTGGAGGAAATCCCCGTCGAATCGTTCCGAGAGGGCAGTATCCCCGTCCTCGAGACCCCGCGGCTTGCTTTGCGCGCCCCGCGCCTCGAGGACGCTAAAACGGTAGCCATGCTGGCGAACGATCGCCGCATCGCCGAGAATACGGCACGCATTCCTCATCCGTACAAATTGAAGGATGCCGAAGACTTCATTACCGGCGCCAACCAGCGTGGTGGCGAAACGGTCTTCCTCATCATGTTGCACGATGAAACGGCGATCGGCGCCTGTGGCATTGCACGACAAGACGGCGTGCCGGAGATCGGCTACTGGCTGGGTGTATCCTATTGGGGCAAAGGCTATGCCACCGAGGCGCTGCACGCGGTGATCGATTACGCCTTCACTGATCTCGATCACCAGGCGCTGCAGGCCGGCGCGCGGGTGACCAATCCGAGCTCGCGCCGGGTGCTGGAAAAGTGCGGCTTCCAGTGGACCGGCGTCGGTCTCTACCGCATTCGCGCCATCAATTCTTCCGCGCCGATCGACCGCTTTCGCCTCGAGCGTGGCATCTGGGCCGCGCTCAAGGACTGGGGCCGGATGAAACGGGTAGTGTAATCGCACCGGTTATGGACATAAGGTCAATGCAATGTATCAGCCGGCGCATTTCCGTGAAGATCGCATCGAAATTCAGCATGCGCTGATCCGGGCCCATTCGCTCGGCCTGCTCATTACCGCAGGGCCGGGCGGATTGCAGGCCAATTACCTGCCGTTTCTCATCGACGCCGACGGTTCGAAGCGTGGCACACTGCGCGCCCATCTCGCGCGGGCGAATTTGCAGTGGCGGGAACTTGCGGCGGCCGACGAATGCCTTGTCGTCTTCCAAGGGCCGCAACATTACATCAGCCCATCGCTCTATCCGACCAAGCGCGAGACCGGGAAGGTCGTGCCGACGTGGAATTACATCACGGTGCATGCTTGGGGCCGACCGCGCATTATCGACGGGGCAGCGTGGCTACGCCGCCAAGTCGATGATCTCACATCCCATATGGAAAGGTCTTGTCCGGCGCCCTGGAAGGTCTCCGACGCGCCGGAGGCTTTCGTTGCAGCTCAGATAAAGAGCATTATCGGAGTAGAAATCCCGATTGAGCGTATCGAAGGCAAATGGAAGGTTAGTCAGAATCGGCCGGCGGTCGACAGGGCCGGCGTGGTGGCAGGTCTGCGTGCGGACGGCAATGAGCAGGCCGAGATCATGGCGTCGCTGGTCGCGCAACGGGACACTAGCGAAACGACATAATTCGGCGCTCGAACTTAGCGCTTTGGGCCAGCAACTATTGCACATCCGCCGTGAGCGTGGCTGATTTGAACTTGGCGACGAATTCGCCCAGTTCTCTGCGATTGAGGTCGCTCACCGCCGTGAGATCCAATCCTTGTTCGGCCCACCGTAAAATATTGAAGCCCTGCACGATCGTGAGCCTCGGCGTCGACGGCAGCTGCGGTCCGAGGTCCTGCGCCACGAAAAGATTAATGACGTGAGCGCGACGTCGAT
Organism: Pseudolabrys sp.; assembly: GCA_035765795.1. Lineage (GTDB taxonomy): Bacteria > Pseudomonadota > Alphaproteobacteria > Rhizobiales > Xanthobacteraceae > Pseudolabrys. The sequence goes on from DASTWX010000020.1 coordinate 25,095, forward strand.
AGACGATGGCCGCCACCGGCTTGCCGTCGATGTAATCGAGCCGCCCACCGATCAGCGTAAAGCCTTGCGCGGCAAGATTCGGCACCGGCGGCGCCAAGTCGATGCGCCCGTTAAACCAAGGCTTAACGGTATGCTCGCTGCTCGACAAAACATCCGTCAAATGATCCGCTTGCAACGAGCGCAGATGGGCGGAAACCACATCGCCGAGGAGACTGTTGTCATTGCCCTGTCGGGCAATGACGAAAGTCACGCCCGCCGCCGCCACGGCAGTACTCAAACTGCCCCAAGCAAAGCCCCTGAGCATCGAACGCCGGCTGAGCGCCGGAGCCGAGGACGGCAACACACGATCGATACCGCTACGCAATGACACCGGGGCCGAATACCCGAGCGCCCTATCCTTAAGTGCTTGCCGCAAATCGCGAAGGACCGCGAGTTGAGCAGAGCAGCGGGTGCAGCCCGCCACATGGGCCTCCACCTCCTGGGTATGGCCGGCATCGAGTTCGCCGTCGAGCAGCGCATGCAAGAGAACCGCCGATTTCTCGCACGTCATGGCGTTGCCCCTTTCTCTTCGGCGATCCAGGCGGCCCGCAATAGTGCACGCGCGCGCGCGAGCCGTGACATGACCGTACCGACCGGCGCGCCAATCACGTCCGCAATCTCGCGGTAGCTGAGCCCGTCGATTTCGCGCAGTACGACTATTTCGCGGAATGGAGCCGCCAAGTCGGCGATCAGCCGCCGCACCGTCTCGTCGTCAAGCCGCTTAAGAGCACTCGCCTCGGGCGTTTGCTCGGCTTCGCTCCACAAGCCGTCGATGGTTTGCTCCGCCGCCTCTAGGTCTTCGGTTTGCGCGGCAAGCGCACCGCGCCGGGCATATTCGGCGCGGCAGACATTGCGCACGATGGCGAGCAGCCACGGCTTGATCGGACCGCCACGGAATGTCTCGAAATGGCGGAAAGCGCGCAGATAGCATTCCTGTGCCGCGTCCTCAGCATCCGTACGGTTGCGCAGCAGATAGTAAGCAAAGCTGTAGACATCGTTGAGATATGGTAACGCCGCTGCCCGAAAGCGCTGCGCCTTCCCGTCATCGTCGACTTTGGCGAGCATATCGCGGGCCACCCGTCGCGGTGCGCCGTCATGGCGGCGCAGCGCTGCCGGGGGCCGCCTGAACGACGATTATCCCTGTCATGTGCGGATGCAAGGAGCAAAAGTACTTGTAGGCGCCCGGTGTCATGAATGTGAACGAGAACTTCTCGCCGGTATCGAGCGCCGCCGACTTGAAGGCTAGCGTCGTTGAGGTCACCGTGTGCGGAATGTCGTCTTCGTTCGTCCATGTGACGGTGGTGCCGGTTTTCACCGTCAGCGCATTCGGGCCGAAGGTGAAGTTGGCGATTTTGACCGCGGTGTCCGCGGCCTGCACCGGCACCGCCGACAGCGTAATCGCGGCGGCCAGCGCCATTAGCACGAAGATTTTTCGCATTGTCATCGTCCTGTTTGGCCGTTTCGGTCAACCCGCAAGCGGCGTGTCGATGATGGCGAGCCGCTGTTCATTTTGCTTGAAGGTGACGCTGGCGATCCCGAGCATGCTGCGCAACCTATCGGCGGGGACTTTCATCGGCCCCGGCGATGGCGCGGTACCAGGTGCCGGCTGCGGGAATGCGGTCGAGCGAGCCGTATGGAAGGTCACGTTGCCTTCCACCTTCTGCATCACCTGATGGATGTGGCCGTTGAGCACGGTCACCGACCCGAAACGCTTGAGGTAACGAAGCGCCCGCGCCGCATCGTCTGTACCCCAGCCCCATTCGGGATAAACGGACCACAGCGGGATATGGGCGAACACGACGATCGGCTGTGACGCCGAACGGCCCTTAAGATCATCTTCGAGCCATTCGAGCTGCTCGGCGCCGAGATTACCGAGACCGCCGGCCTTCAGATTGACGACATTGACCAAGCCGACGAAATGCACCCCGTTGGCATCGAACGCGTACCAGCCTTCTCCCTTGCTGCCGCGCCCATAGCGCGCGCGATAGAGCGTTCCGGCTCCCTCGTCGATCATGTCGTGTTCGCCGGGAACGTAGTGCACATCCAGACGCGCCTGCGAAACGATGTTATCGACGTCGTCGAATTGCGACGGCTTCGACAGATGCGAGATATCGCCGGTGTGAATCATGAAGGCAGGCTTCGCCGCCAAGGCTTTGATATGCCCGACCGCTTCTTCCAGTGTGCCTTTGGTATTTGGATTGGCTGGCTTGTCGAAGCCCATATGGCTATCGCTGATCTGCACGAACGTAAAACTCTCGGACTCGCGCGCCAGCGCACTGTCGACGAGGCCGAGCGAGGCCGGCACGCCGCCGGCTACCGCCCAGAGGACGCCGGTTCCTGCCCAGGTCATACATTCCAGCACCTTGCGTCGGTTGACGCCGTCTTCTTGATCACCACCTTGCATTGTCATTGCCAGTCTCCCTTTGCCTGTTGCGGAGGACTAGATCGGGCGAACCGGCCGTTTATTCCCGGACTGATTTCAGTTATTTTCCGGGCGGGGACACCTGCTCTGCCGCGTGTGCCAGGAGAATCGTCATGACCTACGATTTCGACCAGTTCGTCGCGGATTGCCGCTCGACACTCGCGCGCGATCCCGGCCCCAAGGGCCGCGAAGAGGTGCGCGCCAATTTGGAGCGCCTGCTCGGCAACCCCGACTTCATCCAGAAATGTTGCGGAGACGATCAGCCGACCGGCATCAAGGTGCTGTACGAAGACCCCGATTTGGGTTTTCAGGTCCTCAGTCACATCATGGGCAAGGCGCGCGTCTCGCCGCCGCACGACCACGGCAAGTCGTGGGCCATCTACGGCCAAGCCAAAGAATACACCGAAATGACAGAATGGGAGCGCGAGGACGACGGCAGCGATCCCACGCACGCCAAGCTCAAGCCGGTCAAGAATTACCGGCTCAACCCCGGCCAGGCAGGTATTTATCAGGATGGCGCGATCCACTCGATCGATTATCCGGATAACGCCCGCTTCGTCCGTGTCACCGGCACCGATCTCGACAAAATCGAGCGCATCAAGATTGATCTGAAAACCGGCGAAATCGCGCAGATGCGCATGACGGCGACATGACGTTGCACGCTCGCGTTTCGGCGGCAAAGGCCATCAGCGCGGCCGCCCTCCGCGCCATGCTGGAAGATGGCGAAGAGTTGGCGCTGATCGACCTGCGCGAGGAGCTGATCTTTTCGCGAAGCCACTTGCTGTGGGCGCGCAATGTACCGCTGAGTCGCCTAGAGCTGCGCTTCGCTCGGCTGATCCCGCGCAAGAGCACGCGCATCGTGCTGTGCGACGACAATGACGGCCTGGCCGGGCGTGCCTCCGTCATCCTCGCCGGCGGCGGCTACACCGACATTGCTTACCTCGACGGCGGCGTTGCCGGCTGGGAGAAGGCCGGCTTCGTCACCTTCTCCGGCGTGCACGTGCCGAGCAAGGCATTCGGCGAATTCATCGAGCACGACAGCGGCACGCCGAGCATCGGCGCCGCCGAACTCGCCGCACTGATGCAGTCGAGTAACAACGTCAGGATTCTCGACAGCCGCCCGTTCGACGAATTCACCCGCATTTCGATTCCGACCGGCATCAACGTGCCCGGCGCCGAGCTGGTCTTGCGCGTCCGCGATATAGCGCCCTCGCCTGAC